>DATAES010000104.1:0-3600 GCA_036257895.1 Acidimicrobiales bacterium | reverse complement strand
CTGCAGGGAAGTCCGACGGCGAGTGTGCCGGCGGCGTGAGCAGCCGGATCAGTTCGTAGGGGTACACACCGCCACGGCGTTGGGTCTGCATCACCTTGAGGGCGTACTCGTCGCGTGGCTCGATGGGCTCGGTGTCCCGGTCGGTCTGGTGGACGACCACGCCCCGAGCACCAGGGTTGGTCACGTGGAGGGCCGCCGGGCGGAGCCCGCCGTCGCCCTCGATGTTCGTCACGTGGGCGATGACTTCCTCGATGCCGAGTCCGCGAGTGACGGGCGCCATTCGGTGCGCGAGCTCGCGCAAGGTGTCGGCGGGCACGGTCCACGGCGGCCGCACATCGAGGATGACCATGTTGTCGAGGAGTCGCTGGTCCGCAGCGCGGTGGGATTGGAATCGTCGGATCCCGGCGAACGCGTCGGTCAAGACGCGCTCCAGCAGGGGGAAGCCAACCGTTCTGCCGGCTTCATCGCGCTGCGGCGTGAGGTCGCGCACTTCCGCCAGCGCGAAGAGCCGCTCGTCCTTCGCGTTGCTCTTGGCGATGCCGTGGAAGAGGTAGACGTCCTCGGCGGAATCCAGCCGGGTGATGGCGAATCGGCACAGCCGCTCGACATCCAGTCGTTTGGCCAACATCGGGTGCAGGTTTCGGAAGACTTGTTCCTCGACCGGGCCCTGCGCGGTCGACCGAAACGTGTAGTGGTAGGTGTTTCCCGGTCGCATGTCGGATGGTTCGATCGTGATCGTCACGTCGATGCGGTGAGCTGATCGGCCAAGGCCGATCGACTCGATCGTGCTGCGCAGCCCTTCGCCGATGGCTTCCACATCATCGGGTATCTCGCCCTGCCAGAGATGCACGTCGAGGATCGGCTCGAAATCGTCGGGAACCTCAACCAAGTGCCGGCCAACGGCCCCGAGGAGCGAGGGAAGACCGTCGACCTCGGCGAAGCCGACCACGAGGTGGAACGTGTGACCGTCGCGCCGGTACGCGGTCGCCGCCAGCTGCTGGCCGTCGATCCCGACGAGACGGACATCGCCGAGGTCGCGGATCCGGTAATACCGGCGGGCGGCCACTTCGAGGACGATGTCGCGCACCGACTGGCTGCCGCCTTGGAACCAGCGCAAGAGTTCTGGACGCATCGGTTGGGGACAGGTGATCAGCGCGGCCATGTGCATGGCCCTCTCGCGTGGGTCACAACCCTGTGCCAACGCGCGCAGGTGACCATCCATCTCCGCGTACCAGTCGGCTTGCGCGCGGCCGAGCAACGGCTGCTCGAAATACCGGAACCGAACATCGCGGGCCAGGTCGCTCAGGCTCGGGAAGCGGCCGTCGGTGGCGTTGATCAGGTGATCGAGAAGGCTGCGCAGGTCGTCGTCAGCCGTTGCCCGCAGCGACTCGACATGACTGAGGCGGCGGTCGAGGATGGCGGCGATCGCAGGCAACATCTCGCCCGTCCGTTGTCGCGCGTGGTACACGCGCATGAGGGCGTCTCGCAGTTCGCTCGAGGCGTTGAGATCCGAATGCCCGTAGTGCCGCACCACCCGCAGCAGACAGTCGCGGAACGCGCGCGGCAGACGATCGCTGTCGATGTCATGGCTTCGGAGGCAGGTGAGGAGGTGTTCCTCGGGCGCGCGGAGCTGTTCGCCGATGTCCTCCTCGTGCTCTGATTGGCGACGCGAGATCGCGCAGAGGTCCGCGAACAGGCTGAGGATCTGTTCCTCTTGACGGAGCCGGTCGGGATCATGCACCGCGAGGTCGTGACACGGGTCGCTGCCTCCAACGATGTTGCGCACCGACGCAGGGTCGAGGTCGTAGCCGAGCAGGTAGGCCAGCACCGCGTCCGCGTCGTCGGCGGGCCCTACGCCCGGACCGAAGTCGAGCTCAGCTGCCGCGCCGGGCCCCGTCTCCGTCTCGGTGCTGCGAGGTTCGAGCTGGAGGAGTGGGGCACCCGCGTCGACTTGCACATTGGGCACCACGAGCAGTGAGCGGACTCTGGCCGGGAACGCCGCGGTCACGACTGTCTCCATCTTCATGCTCTCGAGCACTACGAGCGGGTCACCCACGGCGACGTCGTCCCCAGGTGACACGGATACGCGCACGACCACAGCCGGAGTCGGCGCCCGCACCACTCCACCCTCGTCGCGCGCGATCACGTGGGTGACGTCATCGACATCGACGGTGTGCACTGGCCCCATGACTGAGGACACGACGCGATACCGGCGCCCGAGCACGTCCACCCGCCGTTCGAAGGCTCCAAGCCGCTCGACGTCGAGGTCGACCAGCGAGGATCCCGTGTCCACTCGGTAGCTCGTGGGTCCGACCTGGTAGACGCGAACGACCAAGGGGCGGCCGCGGTAGCGGAACTCGATGCGGTGGCCGATCTCCGCTCGGGTCGTCGGCAGTCCTCGGCTGGCTTGGGCGTAGAAAGAGGAGCGAGCCAGGGCGTGCTCGACCTCGTAGGCCTCGACGGCTGCGCAGAGGAGCGCCACGCCCGCGTGGAGAGGCTCGAGTAGTTCGCCAGTCGCGACGCGGGCGTCGAGCCATTCGGTGTCGTAGTGGCCGGCGATGACGTCGGGATGGCCGAGCAGCGCCAGAAGGAAGGCCTTGTTCGTCCGACCGCCGTCGACGATCACCCGCGTCTGCGCAAGGGCCCTGGCCAGGCGAGCCCGGGCTTCCTCCCGGTCGTGACCCCAAGCGAGGACTTTGGCGATCATGGAGTCGTAGTCCGCCGCGATCTCATCCCCCTCGGCGACGCCAGTGTCGACCCGGATGCCAGGGCCGGTCGCCGGGCGAAACCAACGGATGTGGCCGGGGGCCGGCGCGAATTGGCGGTTGGGGTCTTCGGCGTTCAGGCGGGCCTCGATGGCATGACCGGTTGTGGCCGGCGGGTCGCCGGAGATGCGCTCGCCGCGAGCGACCGCGATCTGGAGCTTTACCAAGTCGAGGCCAGTCGTGAGCTCGGTCACGGGGTGCTCGACCTGGAGACGGGCGTTCACCTCCATGAAATGGAAAGCACGTGAGTCCGGCGAGTACAGGAACTCGACCGTGCCCGCGTTGGTGTACCCCGCCCGCCGGCACAGTTCTGCCGCCCCCTCGCGGATCGCGAGTTCTTGCTCGGCGTCGAGCAGCGTGCACGCCGACTCCTCGATCACCTTCTGGTGCCGGCGCTGAAGCGTGCAATCCCGAAGGCCGATCGCCCACACGCTGCCATGGTGATCAGCGACAACCTGTACTTCGACGTGACGAGCGTCGATGATCTGCCGTTCGAGGAACACGGTCGGATCGCCGAACGCTTGCCGAGCTTCCGTGCGCGCCGCGTCGAAGGCAGCGGCCAACTCCGAGGGCTCCGTCACCCGTCGGATTCCCCGGCCACCGCCGCCCGCGGTTGCCTTGATGAACAGGGGGTAGCCGACGCGAGCCCCGACCGCCACGGCTGCATCGAGGTCGTCGACCGGCCCTCCACTCCACGGCACGACGGGGAGCCCGACCTCTTCGGCCAAGGGCTTGCTGCCGATCTTGTCGCCGACCCGTCGCATCGCGTCACCCGAAGGGCCGATGAAGACGACGCCGAGTTTGTCGCAGAGGTCCGCAAACTGGGCATGCTCGG
>DATAES010000103.1:0-39894 GCA_036257895.1 Acidimicrobiales bacterium | reverse complement strand
CAAGTCTGACGCGTCGCGCAGGTACTCGATGCTCTCGCTGCCGACCTCGACTGCTTCTCGGAACTCCTGATACGAGAAGTGGTGTGTCGAACGGGCGTAGAGCGTCAACCCGATGATCCAACTGTCCGTCTGCCGCATCGCGATCGCAAGCGCTTCGTCGAGCAATTCCTCACCACGCTCGTAACCGCCGGTCTGGCTGGCGCTCATACCCGCGACCGCGAGCAGTCCGGCACGCGTGCTGGTCTCCAGGTCGCCCAGCAGATCCAATCCGTGCTCGACGAATCGGGTCACCTCGCGACCGCGCCTCCACCACGCGACCTGGATCGCCGCGTCCAGGCATACCCGGGCCGCGGCACCTGTTTCACCGACGCTCTCGTACGCATCCAGCGCTTCGCCCCACAGACCGAGCGCGTCGTCGAGATGTCCGAGGCTGCGTTCGGCTCGGGCGATGCGATCGAGCAACGGCGCGCGCGCTTTGGCATCGTCGCCGACCATGCTCAGCACGAGCCGGAGGTGGCGCACCGCGTCCTCGAACGCTGCCGTGTCGAGCGCGCGGTCACCGGCCAGCGCGAGGAACCGGATGGTCCGATCAGGGGCCGCGAACCCGCCTGCTTCGCCGAGGTGATAGGCGATCGCGGCTGCGTGCTCGGGCAGCGAGGACACATGGATCCGCTCGAGCGCATCGGCGACGCCGGCGTGCAGCCGTTGCCGCCGAGTGTGCGTGACCTGGTTCAGCAGTGTCTGACGCACGAGCTCGTGCGCGAACGAGAACCGCACGATGCCGCCATCGATGGTCGACGCGATCAGCCGGGCTCGTTCCGCTTCGTCGACGGCATCGACCAGCTCGTCCTCGGAGAGGCTGCTGAGCGCCTCGAGGAAGTCGAGGCCGAAGTCACGCCCAGCCGGGCAGACTGCCGTGAGCAGACGCTGCGTGCTCGCTTCCAACGCCTGCAACCGCCTCTCGATGGCGAAGCGCACGCTCTCGGGAACTTCGAAGTCGAGCCGGTCCGACGCCGGGACCCAGCCGTTCTCGTCGAGCAAGCGTCGCTGCGCGACCAGCTGCGACACGACTTCGCCCAGGAAGAACGGATTTCCGTCGGTCGTGTGGTGCAACGTCCGCACGAGCGACGCGGGCGGCGCGTCGCCTCCGAGACTGGTCAGCATCTTTTCGACGTCGTGTTCGGTCAGTGCGTCGATGCTGATGGTGTCGACGTGGTGACCTTGATGCAGCGTCGCGAGCGTCGCATGCAGCGAGGCGGCCGACGACAGCAACTCCTCGCGATATGTGCAGACGACCAGGATCGGAAGCGACGAAAGTTCCGACGCAAGATGTTCGAGGAACGTCAGCGTCGGGCTGTCCGCCCAATGCACATCGTCGACCAGGATCATCAACGGTCGGATAGCAGCGAGGCGAGCGAGCACGTCGCGGACGCTCATGAACAGGTACCGGCGTTGCTCCTGCGCGGGCGCCTCCGCAGGTGGTGCGACATCGGCGTAGCGCTGCCGGATATGGGGCAACAAGCGCGCCATCTCCGCCGCCGCGTCGCCCAGAACGGCTCGGAACTCCTGTGTGCTCAGGCGGCGTTCGACGCTCTCGACGATCTCGATGAGCGGCGCATACGGATCCGTCTGCCCCGTGTCATGACATCGTCCGACGAGGAACCGCGAGCCGCCGGCGTCCGCTTCGGTGCCCACCTCTTCGACCAACCGCGTCTTTCCGGTGCCGGCGCCACCTGCCACCATCACCAGACCGCCGTGCCCGCTGCCCGCGCGCTCGGAGTGCCGGCGCAGCGCAGCCCGCTCGCCATCACGGCCGACGAAGGGCAACACGGTGTCGAGCGCCGGCGGAGCGACCGGCTCGCCCCGTGTTGCCTCGTACAGACGCCATTGCTCGACCAGGCCCTTCAGCCAGAACAGACCGCGATCCACGTACGTCCAATCCCCGTGCGCGGCCTCCGTCCGGACTGCCTCTGACACCAGGAGCTGACCCGAGGTCGCCTTCGATGCCACGCGTGATGCGATGGTGACGGTGAGGCCGAACACGTCGTCGGCTTGCTCGACGAATGTTCCTGCGTGAAGACCCATGCGAACTCGTAGGACGTTGTCCGGATGCTCGGTGTTGTGCTCGCGCAGGCGGGCGTGGACGTCCAACGCGCACGCGACGCCGGCACTCGCCGTCGGGAACACGACGAGGAACCCGTCGCCAGTGGACTTCACGACCCAGCCGTCGTGTTCCGCCGCGGCATCGCGTACCGCCTGCTCGTGGACGCGCATCAACGCGACAGCGACTTCGTCGCCTTGTTCGCTGTTGAGCGCGGTCGACCCTTCCATGTCGGTGAACAGCACCGTCTTCGAACGAGCGCTCATTGGTCGATTCAATCGGAACGACTTGTGCAGGTCAGGTTGGGCAACGAGACTCCCACATCAACTGACACTGGGAGGGGAGAGTTCTCATGCCGCTTGCGCTCGCCATGGACAAGCTCACGTCCATTCTCACGACCGAAGCGATACAGACGATGCTCAGCGAGAACCCTGAAGTGCTCGAGCAATTGCGCGAGCCAAATTCGCTGATCGGCATCGCGACACAGTGGGGAGGACTCGAGCCGCACGAGGTGGAGTACCTGGAAAAGATCCCGCGATCGTTGCGCGAGGGTGTCCGAGCGGCGGTGGTTGAAGTGGCGGCGAAGGGCAAGCCGATCCACCTCCAGTACTCACCCGGCTACGACTTCAGCGTCCAGATGTGGGACTACAAGACAGCCTTGAGCGTGCATGTCACCGGTCCTTACCCGCCGTCATTTCCCCGTGAAGGCTACGACGGACCCGACGACTGAGAGCCCGGTCGCGCGGTGTTGAACTATGCGGACACGGTCGCGGCGCACCAGACGCGGCCTGAGCTGTCCACCAGCGCGAGCTCGCGCACGTCGTCGGGGTCGACCGAGACGCGGGTACCCCAGCCTCCCTGACCGCCGGCGAAGTTCCCCGGCAGGACGATCGACTCGCCGTCGTCCGTCGTCACGCGAAGGGCGTAGTCGCCCGCGTTCGAATCGTCATCGGTCCATCCGGGTACGTCCACGAACACCCACGTCGAGTCGCCCTTGTGCACGTAGGCCTCGCCGACCGTGCGACCGTTCGGCGTGTGCATCGTGTACGCGGCGATCTGGTCGTTCGACGAACTTCCCTGTCGCAGCCACAGCGCGCCGGCCGCGAACAGCGCTCCGATGACGACGACCGCGGCTGCTGCAGCAACCATCCACGAGGGCGCGCGCCGCGATCGCCGCCGCCCCTCGAACTCGATTCGAGCGAGCACACGCTCTTCGAACCCAGACGCCGGGTCGGCCTGAGGCGCGAGCAGGCTCATGGCGTCGACGGAAGCTGACAGCTTGTCGACGATGTCGCGACACTGCCGGCACGAGTCGACGTGCGCGAGCGCTTCTGCCCGCTCGTCACCCGAGAGCATCCCGAGCACGAGATCGGGCGCGATGAGTGCGACGTCGGAGCAGTTCATCTACCTCTGCACCTCGGCGGTCAGCGCGGTTCGCAACCGGATCAAGCCGGTGCGAACCCTCGTCTTCGCTGTCCCGAGAGGAATGTGCTCGAGCTCACTGATCTCCACGGCCGTGCGGCCGTACACCGAAGCGAGCACCACCGCCCGTCGTTGCTCTTCGGGGAGCGCCCGCAACGCGGTCACAGCTCGGGCCACTTCGCTGCTGCGGTTCGCGACCACGTCAGGCCCCTCCGCGCCGTCGACGAGACGCAGGTCGATCACGTCGACCACATCGGCAGGACGCACCCGCTCGACTCGAAGGGAGTCGATGGAGAGGTTGCGGGTGATCGCCAGCAACCACGTCGACACCGATCCACGACGCGCGTCATAGGCCTCGGCGTGCCGCCACGCTCGGACGAACGCCTCCTGCGCCACGTCCTCGGCTCGCCCTCGATCACCGACGACAGCAAGCGCACAACCGAACACCATGCGCTGGAACCTGCGCACGAACGTGAGCACTGCGTCCCGATCGCCCGTCGCGACGCCGGCCACGAGTGCCTCGTCGGAGACTTCCCACACATCTGCTGTACGAGAGCCCGCCGCCGCTGGATTGCGCGACGCCGCAATCCCTCCGGCCTTTTGCTGCGTAGTGCGACGTGTGCGCAAGACCCTGATTCTGCTCGGTGTGATGGCCATCGTCGCAGTCGGTTGCGGTGGTGGCTCCGATACAGCTGCGTCGGGAAGCAGTTCCCAGTCGGGTGGCAACGCCAGCCAACCCGTGTCCTTGCCCGGCCAGACCAATGACAAGGGGACGAAGTCGCCTACCGGCAACGAGATCGAAGTGGAGCTCGACGACTTCTACTTCTCGCCCACCTTCATCCAGGGCACGCCCGGTCAATCCCTGAAGCTCCATCTGAAGAACGAAGGGAAGAACCCGCACACGTTCACGAGCAGTGCGCTCAACGTCAACCAGACGCTCCAGCCGGATCAGAACATGGACGTCCAGGTCACGCTCCCCCAGGCCGGTGCAACGGAGTTCCACTGCAGCTTCCACCAGGGCCAGGGGATGCAGGGCGCGTTCTTCTTCAAGTCCGGTGACACGGTGAGCGGATCGGGAGCGGGGACCGGCGCAGGAGCGAGCAGCGTGAGCTCGAGCTCGTCGAGTGGCCCGTACAACTACCCGAACTGAGTCTCGACACGGAGCCGACATGACGCCCCAGTAGCGTCACCTCGGTGAACCGGCTGGCCGACGCGACGAGTCCGTATTTGCGCCAGCACCGAGACAACCCGGTCGACTGGTACCAGTGGGGCGACGAGGCGTTCGAACGGGCGCGAGTCGAGGACAAGCCGTTGTTGCTGTCCGTCGGGTACTCGGCGTGCCACTGGTGCCACGTGATGGCGCACGAGTCGTTCGAAGACGCAGGTACCGCGGCGGTGATGAACGAGCTGTTCGTCAACGTGAAGGTCGACCGGGAGGAACGACCCGATGTGGACGCCATCTACATGGCCGCGACACAAGCGATGACCGGCCAGGGCGGCTGGCCGATGACAGTGTTCTGCGCGCCGGATGGCCGGCCGTTCTACTGCGGGACGTACTTTCCGAGGCAACCGCGGCACGGGTTGCCCGGCTTCGTCGACCTCTGTCGGGCCGTCGACGACGCGTGGCGCAACCGGCGCGGCGACATCGTCCGCCACGCCGAAGAACTGACCGAGGCAGTGGGCAGGAGCGCGCTCGCCGACATCGATCCCGCGACCGAGTTGCCGGGCACGGAGACATTGACAACTGCGTACCGGCTGTTGCGCGAGCAGCACGACGACGACTGGGGCGGGTTCGGAACGCAACCGAAGTTCCCGCAGACGATCAGTCTGGAACTGCTGCTGCGCGCCCACCGCCGCAACCACGCGCCTCAGGCGCTGGCCACCGTCGAGACCTCGCTCGCCGCAATGGCCTCCGGCGGCATGTACGACCACCTCGGTGGCGGCTTCGCGCGGTATTCCGTCGACCGTGTCTGGCTGGTGCCGCATTTCGAGAAGATGCTGTACGACCAGGCGTTGCTCGCCCGCATCTACCTGCACGCATGGCAGGTCACGAGGTCGGACGTGTACCGGCAGGTGCTCGACGAGACCGTCGGATATGTCCTACGCGACCTGAGGCATCCGGACGGTGGGTTCTACTCAGCGGAGGACGCCGACTCCGAAGGTGTCGAGGGCAAGTTCTACGTCTGGACGCCGGACGAGATACGGGCAGCACTCAACGGTGCTCGCGAGCAGAGCGACGCGACGATCGAGTGGTACGGCGTGACGGACCAAGGCAACTTCGAAGGCCGCAACATCCTGAACCGCATCGCGCACCGGGGCGACCTGCTCCGTGCGCCCGACATCGAGTCGGCGCGCGCTCGACTGTTCGAGGTGCGCGAGCGCCGCGTCCGTCCGGGGCTCGACGACAAGGCGCTCACCGAGTGGAACGCGCTGTTCCTCACGACGCTGGCGGAAGCGGCGGCTGCCACCGGCCGTGATGACTGGCTCGATGCAGCACGCGCCAACGGCGACTTCCTCCTCCGCGAATTGCGACGGTCGGATGGCCGCTGGTTGCGGGCCTGGCAGGCGGATCACGGCGCGCACACCCTCGCCTTCGCGGCCGACTACGCCGCGCTGGTGGAGGCCTTCACGCGTTTGGGTGAGGCATCCGGCGAGGCGCGTTGGATCGAGGCCGCGATCGAGACTGCCGACTCGTTGCTCGACCTCTTCTGGGACGACGACAGCCATGGGCTCTTCACCATCGGTTCGGACGGCGAGCAACTCATCACTCGTTCGAAGGATCTTCTCGACGACGCGACGCCCTCTGCCAACTCGATGGCTGCCGTCGGGCTCATCCGGCTCGCCGCGCTGACCGGTGTCGAGCGCTATCGCGCACGCGCCGAAGACATCATCCGCCTGCTGGGCAGGGTGGCAGGCCAGCATCCGACCGCGTTCGCGCACCTGCTCGAAGCGATCGACATGCTCGACGCGGGAGTGACCGAGATCGCGGTGGTCGGTGACCGCGGCGATCTCGTGCGCATCGCGCAGCGTCGCTATCTACCCAATGCCGTGCTCGCGTGGGGGGAACCGTACGAGTCGCCGCTGTGGGACGAGCGGCGCGACGGGTTTGCCTACGTGTGCCGCGACTTCGTGTGCGCTGCGCCGGTAGACGACGAAGAGGCGCTCGAAGCCCAGCTCAGCTGACGCGTACCACGATCTTGCCGATGTTTTCGCCGGTGAACATTGCGTTCAGCGCGTCGGGCGCGGCGTCGAGTCCCTCGAAGATGTGCTCGCGGTGTCTCAGCTTTCCTTCGAACATCCACTTCTCGAGTTGCTCGGTGATCTCAGCCCAGCGCCCCCAGGAGTCCCACGAGATGAAACCCTGCATCCGGCCCCGGCGGGAGATGAGATTGAGGTAGTTGGCGGGACCCGGTGGTTTGTGCGCGTCGTTGTAGGAAGCGATCGCACCGCACAGCACGACACGTCCGTTGTTCGCGAGACGACCGAGCACGGCGTCGAGGATCGGGCCGCCCGTGTTGTCGAAGAACACGTCGACCCGCTTCGGGCACAGCTCCTTCAGACGGGCCGCCAGATCGTCGGTGCGATGGTTGATGGCGCCGTCGATGCCGAGCTCGTCGACGAGCCACGTGCACTTCTCGTCGGTGCCCGCGATGCCGACCACGCGGCAGCCGAGGATCTTGGCGATCTGCACGACGATCGAACCGGTCCCTCCAGCGGCGGCCGACACCACGACCGTCTCCCCTGCCTCGGCCCTGCCGATGTCGGTGAGGCCGACATAGGCCGTCATGCCCGCGGCACCGAACACGCTGAGCGCCGCCAGTGGATCCGTGCCCTCGGCCAGAACGGTCGTGAGCATCGGGTCGTCCCCGACGACCGCGTACTCCTGCCAACCGGTCAACGTGGCGACGGCCGATCCTTCGGGAACCTTGTCGCTTCGCGACTCCAAAACGGTCCCGATCCCGCTGCAGCGGACGACCTCGCCGATCTCGACGGGCGGGATGTACCCCTCGGCTTTCGACAGCCACGTCCGGACCGTTGCGTCGATGCCGAGCCAGTCGGTGCGCACGAGGACTTCGCCGTCGGCCGGCTCCGGCAGAGGCCCCTGTGCGGGCTCGAAGTCGTCTCGCTCCACCAGGCCTTCCGGTCGTCGCTTGAGCAGGATCTGTCTGTTCACGGCGCCACCCATAGGGCCCGGACAGTAACCGTGCTCAGCGCGCGACGAAGGCGCCGCTGCGCGTGCGGATCGCGAACGCGCCTTCCGTGTCGATCACGCGCTGCACGCCGCGCCGGATCTCGTCGAGCGCGCTGTCGTCCTCGCGATCCGCGAAGTAGAACGTGCTCGCGAGGTAATCGACGACCGGTTGTGCGTCGGTGACGAGCAGCGTGCCCTCGGTGCGCTCGACCTGCACGTCCGTGAACGCCTCACGCAACGGTGCATCGCCGGTGGCGAGGTCGAACCGATCGACGAAGAAAGTCGGCTGCGACCCGGTCACCGCCGCGTACACGTCCCACAGTTCACGCAGATGGTCGTGCGCGTTGGTGACCGCGACGAGTGCGCCACCTGGCCGTAGAACGCGCCGCAACTCTCTGACCGCGGCCGGGATGTCGGGACAGTGGTACAGCATGTGCGGTGCGAGCATCCGGTCGAACGCGTCGTCGTCGAACGGAAGACGGGCTGCGTCTCCGTTGATTGCTGGGGCGTGTTGACTCGCCTCCTTGGCCATGCCCGGTGACAGATCGACACCGATCGCTCGCATCGAAGGATGGTGCTCTCGTAACAACGTGAGATACGTGCCCGGTCCACAACCCACGTCGAGGACTCGGCCACCCTCCGGCCAGTCGACGAGCCCGAGCACCCACGAGCCGAAGTCGTACGGCCGATCGCGATAGGCGTAGATCGAGATCCTGGCGCGGAGCTTCGCGCTGTCCGCGTATGCCTGTTGTTGGAGGAACGCGCGGTCGGTCGCGGCGCGTTGGACTTCGCTCATGGGACGCTTCCTACCAGTGCCCGCGGTGGACGATCTCGTCGGTCGAGCGACGGGCCCGGTTGGCGGATCGCCCCGGGCGCGCTGCGTCCGCCTCGAGGTCCGGCCAGCCGATCGCGATCGTGCCGATGGCGCGACGACCGTGAGGGACCGCGAGGGCGCGCAGCAACTCGGGCTCGTGGTCGAAGATGCCGAAGAACAGACTGCCGAGTCCCTGCGCAGTCGCCGCCAGCAGGACGAGCATCGCCGCGAACGAGGTGTCCACGGTCCAGTAGGGCACGGGCCAGCGATCCGCCGACTCGCCCAGCCCGGTCCACTCCTTGTCGGGCTCGGCGTACCGCTCGAGGTACGCACGCTCGTTCGTGAGCGGCAGCACGAGCACGGGTGCATCGAGCAGACGGGGATACCCGAACTGCTCCCGCGCCGATCCGGCCGGCAGGGTGATGTCCCAGTACCGAGCGGTCTGTTGCGGTCCTTCGAGCACCACGAGATCGGTGCCGTCGCTGTTGCCCGCAGCCGGCGCGCGCCTCGCCGCGTCGAGGACCAGATCGAGCACTGCGTGAGGTATCGGGTCTGGCCGGAACGCCCGCACCATCCGCCGGCGCCGCAGGACCTCAGCGAACTCCACGCCTACCCCCGCAACTCCGGGTCGCTGTGGCCCCTATAGGGGCCACAGCGCACCAACATTCGCTGCGGTCGGCTCGGTCAGCTGAGCTTGGCGAGGTGTTCGGCCATCGCCCAACCGAAGGCGATGAGCGAATCGCCGCGCTTCGTGTCGACGTCGTCGAACTGCGCCGCGACCTCGGGGCTGACTGCCTCCGGCTTCAGGCTCTCGTGGTCGAGCACGCACGGGAACGACCCGTCGCCTTCTGCGATGAAGCTGCGGTCGTCATAGCTGCCGTTCTCGATCCCGAACCGCTTCGCCAGCCGGCGACCCCAGGCCCGCTCCTCGCCCGTGGCCTTGTGGTCGGGCCGGGGAACGATGTCGTCGAGGGCCTTGAAGGCCTCGAATCCCGACGCATCGAGGAAGCGGGTGCCGAGCAGCACGTCTTCGTCGGGGAAGGCGAGCACGGCCCGGCGGTACTGGTCGTGCATCATCCCCTTGAGCACTGTGTCCCGCTTGCTGGTGCGCTTGACCGAAGCGAGGCCGATCAGCACACAAGGCGTCCCTCCGATGCGTTCCAGGGTGCTGAACGTAAAGCCCTTCAGCTTGCCGCCATCCCTCGCAAGCGTCACCAGGACCCACAACTCCGCCTGCTTGGACAGGAATCCGGCCTCGAACCGGCTCCGGCCTTCGGCGCAGATGTCGGCCATTTCGGCCAGCTCCCCATCAGACAGCTGCGTGCAATCCTTGGTCTCGACCTCGATCGCCATGCGCGTGCAATGCCCCCGGAAAATCGTGTGGTGGTCCCTCTAGTCCAGCGGGAATCGGGCCGGACCGCAACTCGGCTGGCTGCGAACGGCCCGCTCAGGGCCGTTCCTGGCGAGTCACGAGAAGATGGCATCGGGCCCGAGAAGGACCCGCAAGTGGCCGGCGAAGCCACCGGAGAGATCGACACAGAACTGGTCCGGGAGACGGAGCACCTGACGGTCGCCGAGGTGCACGAAAACCTGCGACTCGCCCGGGTGCTCGCTGAGCAGGACCTTGAGCTCGCGGATCAGACCCTCGCTCACGCGGTTGACCGCGAGCCTGATGCGCAGTGGCGGCGCGCCGTCGGCGATCCCGTCGAAAACATCGAGGTCCATGGCGACGAGCTTCGGTGTTTCTTCGCGCTTGTCGACTCGCGCCTTCACGCATACCACGGTGTCGTCCGCCAGCTTGTGACCGTGCTCCGTCATCGCCTTCGGGAAAACCATGACCTCACAGGTCGACTGGAGGTCCTCCAGGGTGAACACGGCCATCAACTCGCCGCGCTTGGTCCACTTCCGCTGGAGTCCGGTGACGATGCCGCCGAAGATCTTGATCGAGCCGTCCTCGAACTCGGCGACGTCGGTCAGCGAACCGTCCGTCCGGCGCCGGAGGACAGCCTCGGCGCCGAGCAGCGGGTGATCCGAGACGTACAGGCCGAGCATCTCCTTCTCGAAGGCGAGCCGTTGCGACTTGTCGAACTCGAGCTCGGGGATCTTCGGACGCTCGTCGAACTCCAGCCCGATCTCGACCTCGCCGAACAACGACATCACGCCCATGTCGCGCTCGCGTCGCCTGGCCATCGTCTGGTCGATGATCGCCTCGAAGGCGAGCAGGAGACCTTTGCGGGGATGACCGACGCAGTCGAACCCTCCCGACTTGATCAATGACTCGACCATGCGCTTGTTGAGGACGTTGAGATCGACGCGCTCGCAGAAGTCGTAGAAGTCGAGGAACGGGCCGTTCCTCTCGCGCTCGGCCACGATCAGCGCGACGAGGCCTTGGCCGACGTTGCGCACCGCGGACAGGCCGAAGACGATCTGCGACCCGGTTTCGCCTTCGGCGCGCACCGGCGTGAAGTCGGACGCGGACCGGTTGACGTCCGGCACCGTGACCTCGATGCCCATCGCGCGGCAGTCGGCGAGGTACACCGCCGCCTTGTCGAGGTTTGCCTTGACGCTCGTGAGGAGCGCGGCGAAGTACTCGGCTGGATAGTTCGCCTTGAGATACGCGGTCTGGTAGGCGATGAAGCCATAGCCGAACGCGTGCGCCTTCGGAAACGCGTAGTCGGCAAACGGTTCGATGATGTCGAACCACTGGTTCCCGAGTTCGCGGCCATAGCCCGTCGCCTCGACGGCGTCGACGAAGCGTTCGCGCTCCTGCTTCATCTTCGAGCGGATCTTCTTGCCGCACGCGCGTCGCAGGTTGTCCGCATCCGCGAGCGAGTAGCCCGCGAACTTCTGGGCGACGCGCATCAGGCTTTCCTGGAAGATCATCAACCCGTACGTGTCGCCCAGGACTTCTTCGGCGTCCGGATGCAGGTACTGGATCGGCTTCCGGCCGTTCTTGCGGTCGGCGTAGTCGTTGTGCATGTTCGCCGCCATCGGCCCCGGCCGGTAGAGCGCGACGAGTGCGGCAACATCTTCGAACGTCGTGGGCGCGAGCGATCGCATCAGCGCCCGCATCGGGCCGCCTTCGAGTTGGAACACCCCGATCGAATCCGCTCGCTGCAACAACTCGAACGTCGCCCCGTCGTCGAGCGGAATGTCGTCGATGTCGAGGTCGATGCCACGCGTGGTGCGGATGATCTCGACGGTGTCGGTGAGCACGTCGAGGTTGCGGAGCCCGAGGAAGTCCATCTTCAACAACCCGAGATCCTCGACGCCGTGCATCTCGTACTGCGTCACCACCGGCGCTTCCTCGGGATCCTGCCCCGGGTCGGGCTTGCGCTGGATCGGGAGGTAGTCGGTGAGTGGCTCTTTGGTGATGACCACCGCAGCAGCGTGGATGCCGTCTTGCCGGCGCATGCCCTCGAGGCCCTTCGCCACGTCGATGACGCGCTTGCAGTCCGGATCGGTCGCGTAGAGCGCCCGCAAGTCGCTGGCCATCTTGTAGCCGTCCTCGTGTCCGGAAGCCGGATCCAGGCACGCCTTCAGCGGTGTGTCGCGGCCCATGATGAGCGGCGGCATGAGCTTGGCCACCTTGTCACCGATCGCGTACGGATAGCCGAGCACGCGAGCGGCGTCTCGCACTGCGGCGCGGGCCTTGATCGTGGAGAACGTGATGATCTGTGCGACGCGATCGCGCCCGTACCGTTCGGCCGCATAGCGGATCATCTCGTCGCGGTAGCGGGAGTCGAAATCCATGTCGATGTCGGGCATCGAGATTCGCGACGGATTGAGGAACCGCTCGAACAGCAGGTCGTACCGGATCGGGTCGAGGTCGGTGATCTGCAGGCAATACGCGACCGCGCATCCGGCCGCGCTCCCCCGGCCAGGCCCGACGCGGATACTCGACTCGCGCGCGTGGCGGATGAGATCCCACACGATCAGGAAATACGAGCTGAAACCCATGTCCGAGATGACGCGCAACTCGAATGCAAGCCGTTCGGTGACCGCGTCGGGCAACTGGTCGCCCCATCGTCGGCGGGCGCCTGCGAAGGTGAGGTGGCGAAGGTACTCGGTGTCGGAAGCGAAGCCCGCCGGCACCGGGAAGCTCGGCAGCTGCGGCTTGCCGAACTCGATGTCGACGTTCGCCCGTTCGGCGATGAGCAGCGTGTTCTCGCACGCATCGGGATGGTCCTCGAACAACCGCCACATCTCGTCCGCCGTCTTGAGGTAGTGACCTTCGCCGCTGAACTTGAAGCGCTCGTCGCCGGACTGACTGATCAGTGCATTGGTCTGCACGCACAGCAACGCGTCGTGCGCTTCCGCGTCTTCGGGGCGGGTGTAGTGGCTGTCGTTGGTCGCGAGGAGCGGCGCGCCGAGCTTCGTCGCGATCTCGATCAGCTGCGGATTGTTCTTGTGTTGCGCCGCGATGCCGTGGTCCTGCAGCTCGACGAACAGGTTGTCGCGCCCGAAGATGTCCTGCAGCTGTCCCGCCTTCTGGAGTGCAGCCTCGTAGTCGCCGGCGAGCAACGACTGCAGCACGTGCCCCCCGAGGCAGCCCGTGCTCGCGATGACGCCTTCGCTGTGGTCGGCGAGGATCTCCCAATCGACCTTCGGCTTGCGGTAGTAGCCCTCGAGGAAGGCACGGCTCGCGAGTTGGATCAGGTTGCGGTAGCCGGTGTTGTTCTCGGCGAGCAGGGTGAGGTGGTACCACGCCTTCTTGCCGCCCTCGCCCTCGCCACCGGTGTCGTCGATCTTGCCGCGGGTGTTGATGCGCTCGTCGCGGCGCTCGTGAGCCATGTAGGCCTCGAACCCGATGACGGGCGTGAGACCGACCTTCTGGCACTCCCCGTAGAAGGGCAGGACGCCGTACATGTTGCCGTGATCCGTGATCCCGAGCGCCGGCTGCTCGTCGGCGGCGGCGGCGTCGACGAGTTCGTCCACCCGGGAGGCGCCGTCGAGCATCGAGAACTCGGTATGGGTGTGGAGGTGGACGAAGCGTTTCCGGTCAGCCATGCCGTGCTCGGTCTCTCCCTCCGCGACAAATCACACGGGTGTGATTCAGCGACTGTAACGCGTCAAGCGGACCGTGCTGCGGCCTTCTCGCGGGCAACGATGCGGCTGCGGGCCATGGCTGGTTGGCGGGCCCCGGGCGGGGACACGATCCCGTCGAGCAGGCGCTGCGTGGCCGCGGAGATGTCGGCGACGGCCTGCTCGAAGACCGCTTCGTTGGCCTTCGAGGGCTTGTTGAAACCGCTGATCTTGCGGACGTACTGGACGGCGGCGTTGCGCACCTCGTCGCTCGACGCCGCCTCTTCACCCCGCAGGGTCACGATGCTCCGGCACATGCTGTTGCAGCCTCCCTTACAGGTAGGTTCCTGGCGGACCTGACGGCGGTTCCGGTCCCTGACCGGCAGGCAGCTGTCGCCGCATCTCTTCGAGCTGCTGGCGAGCCTGCATCTGCTGCGCGAACAGCGTCGCCTGGATCCCGTGGAACAGTCCTTCCAGCCAGCCGACGAGCTGCGCCTGCGCCACCCGCAGCTCCGCATCGCTCGGCGCCGAGTCGCCGCTGAACGGCGGGGCGAGGCGGGCGAGCTCGTCGCGCAGGTCGGGCGACAGCGACTCGGACAGCTCCTCTACCGACGTCTCGAAGATGGCCGCGAGACGGTCCCGGCTCGCCTGGTCGAGCGGCGCGGCTCGCACTTCGTCGAGCAGCTGCTTGATCATCGAGCCGATCCGCATGACCTTCGCGGGCTGCTCGACCGACTCCCGTTCGGCACCGTCGGCGTCGGATCCGGGGGCGCCGGTCACCACCTCGGGATGTTCGATCGTCGGTTGTGGGTGCGGATCGGACATGACGACGATTCTTACCCGCTCGGACCGAGCTTCCGCTACGCCACGCCCACCAGCAACGGGATGCGGATCTCCGCGGCCGTCGCCGACCCGTGCCGTCCGATCAGGTCGAAGGGACCAGTGTCGGTCGGCTCGGTGAATGCGACGTCTTCGCGCGCGACGAGCGCGACATCACCGAGTCGAGCCAGCGCGTCGGCGGTGACGTGGGGACCGAACCACCCTTCGTCCACCATCTGGTCGCGCGTCCGGACCCACGCCGTGTCGCCGTGCGCGGCGATCGACGCCTCGACGAGGGCAGTGGCGCGGCCTGGCCTCGCGTGGAGCCAACGGAAACGACCCTCACCCGACTGCAACGACACGTGTGCGATCACCTCGGACGCGATCGGCACGATGTTCGCACCCACCTCGACTTGGCCATGGTCCGAAACGACCACGACGACAGTGCCCGATGCCGCGGCGTCGAGGACGTCAGCGACCAATCGGTCGACTGCCGCGACTTCGGCGTCGTAGTGGGCACCGAGTCCGTACTCGTGGCTGACCTTGTCGACGCCGTCGTAGTACGCGTACACGAACGGCTCGGACGCTCGTGTGAGGCGGCCGATCTCCGTCACCAGCGACGACGCCATGCGATAGCCGGCGAAGCGAACACCGTCCAGATGTGCCTGTGTGAAGCCGGACCGCGCGAACTCGGCTCGAGTGACGACCGGCGGCCTGTGCCCGAGGAACGGCAGGCTGGGCTGCACCTTCTGCGCGGGAATGGTCTGGCGGGCATCGCCTGCCGCGGTCGTCCACCGCAGCACGTTGAGCACCTCACCGTGCACGTGCACGCGGTACCCGACAACACCGTGCTCGCCCGGCGCCAGGCCGGTCGTCAGCGAGGTGAGCGCGGTGGCCGTCGTGGTGGGGAGCACCGAGTGGATGGCCCCGCCTTCCATCGACGACAGCATCGGCGTGAGGTCGCGGCGGGTCTGCATCTGCTCCCAGCCGAGGCCGTCGAGCACGAGCAGCACGACACGGTCGGCATCCAGCGCGGCGGATGGCATCCAATCAGGCGCCTCGTCTGGCCGCTCCAGCAACACCGGCACCACATTGGTGAGGCAGGCGCCGCCGTAGTCGGGCACGATCGGTGCAGTCTGCTCGTCGCGCACATGAGTCCTTCCTGCTTCGCGCCACCATACCCATCCGCCGCGGTGGCCGGGTCTCTATCGTTGCGCCGGTGAAGGTCTCGACCCGCGGTGACTACGCGTGCCGGGCGCTCGTGTCGCTGGCGCTCCACGGCGACGGCGAGGGGCCGACGTCGGTGCGCGACATCGCGGAGCGGACGGGCCTGCCGCAGCCGTACCTCGAGCAGATCCTGCTGGCCTTGAAAGGTGCGGGGCTCGTCCGTTCGAAACGCGGTGTCGGGGGCGGGTACGTGCTCGCCCGGGAGCCCGCGTCGATCACGCTCGGATCGATCGTGAGCGCGGTCGACGGTCCGATCGTGCTGGGCGACTTCGGCGAACCTCATCAGAACGGCGCCTGTGACCACGAGGGCCAGTGCGTGCTGCTGGCGGTCTGGGCCGAGGTCAGCGAGCGGATGCGACACCTGCTCGACGCGTTGACGCTGTCCGACGTGGTGTCTATGGCCCGCGGTGAGCGGGCGTGGCCGGCGCCGGGCTGACCGAGAACCGCGCCCGCGCCCGCGCGAGGTCGGGGGGAAGGGCCGAGTCGACCTCGATGCGCTCACCGGTGATCGGATGATCGAAGCCCACGTGGGCGGCGTGGAGGAAGAAGCGGCGCAAGTCGTCCAGCGGAGCGCGGCGACCGCCGTACCGGCCGTCGCCGACGACAGGATGACCGATCGCCGCGAGATGGACGCGGATCTGGTGTGTACGGCCGGTGTCGAGTGTGCACGCCAACAGCGACGTCGCGGCGGGCTCGACGTACTCCTCGATCACGTCGTACGACGTGCGCGCTGCACGCCCGCGAGCCGACACCGTCATCCGCGTGGGCATCCGCGCGGAACGACCGATCGGCGCGTCGATCGCGCCGCGACGCGCGTCGAGATGTCCCCACACGAGTGTGAGATATCGACGTCCGACGGTTCGCGCTTTCAGTTGCTGGGTCAGTGACCGGTACGCCTGCGGCGTGCGCGCGACGAGCAGCAGACCGGACGTGTCCTTGTCGAGCCGATGCACGATCCCGGGACGGCCCTCCGCGCCAACGAGCCTGATGTCCGGGTAGCGGGCCAACAGACCGTGCACGAGCGTGCCGGTGGTGTGGCCGGCGCCGGGGTGGACGACGAGGCCGGCCGGCTTGTCGACGACGAGCACCGCTTCGTCCTCGAAGGCGACCGACACCGCCACCGACGGGTCGGCGACGAGCGTCGGTTTCGAGTCATCCGGCGCGCGGCTGATCTCGACATGGGTGCCTTCGTTTACGCGGATCGCGCCCTTGGTCGTCACGATGCCGTCGACCGAGACCGCGCCCTGCGCGACGAGCGCACTGGCCGCGGTGCGGGTGCATTCCAACAGGACGGCGACGACTCGGTCGAGGCGCTCGCCGGCGAGTGCGCCGGGGACAGTCGCCTCGACTGCGCTCACGGCGCCCGTGCGACGACGAAGACGATGATGAGACCGCCGATGGTGACGGCGGCGTCGGCCACGTTGAACACTGGCCACCACTGAAGATCGACGAAGTCGATCACCGCGCCACCCAAGAACCCGTTGCCGTCTCGGAAGACACGGTCGAGGATGTTGCCCGCCGCGCCGCCGAGCACCAACCCGAGTGCCACGGCGCCGACCTTCGTATCGATGGCTCGGCCGAACGCGATCAGCGCGATTACGACGGCGATGGCAAGGAGTGCGACCAGGCCGCCGCGTCCACCAGCGAGGCTGAACGCGGCGCCGCTGTTCTCGACGAGATGCAGCCGCAGCGTCCAGAACAGGTCGATGTCGCGATCGTCCAGCGCGCGCAGTGCCCACCACTTCGTGAGTTGATCGAGCACGACCACGAGCGCCGCGACCCCGATGACCAAGGTGGTGAGCCGCGGCTTCGTGCCCGGCTCGGTGTTCACCGCCTGCCGAGCCCCATGCTCTTGCATTGGACACACAGCGCCGCGTACGGAATCGCACGCAGACGTTCCCTCGGGATCGACTTGCCGCATTGCTCACAGATGCCGTAGGTGCCGTCGGCGATCTTGGCCAGCGCGGCATCGATCTCGTCGACCGCGGCGCGGGCCTGCGCCGACAGTGCGAGGTCCCGTTCTCGTTCGACCGCGAGCGTGTCGCCTTCGCCCGACTCCTCGTCGAACTGGACGTCGCCGGGCTCGCGTTCTGCCGCGAGCAGGTCCGCCTCCGCCTGCAACGACTCCGCCTGATGCGTGTACGTGGCGCGCTCTTCGAGCAATGCGGCGCGCTGTCCCTCCAGGAACTTGTCGAGGACGACCGGTCCCTTCTTGACCGCCTTCGTCGCCTTGACCGGCGCGGCCTTCTTGGCGGGGGCGGCCTTCTTCGCCGCGATCTTCTTGGCGGGCGCGGCCTTCTTCGCCGCGATCTTCTTGGCGGGGGCGGCCTTCTTCGCCGGCGCCGCCTTCTTCGCCGCGAGCTTCTTGGCGGGCGCCGCCTTCTTCGCCGAGGTCTTCTTGGCGGGCGCTGCCGTCGCCTTGGTGGCGGGCGCGCGGGACGCGGCCGCCTTCACTGGGGCTGCGCGCCCGGTTGTCTTGGGCATGGCTTCCTCTCAGGCCGCCAAAAGGGTGCTGGATTGTAAAGGGGTCGGGACGCGGATTCAACCCCGCGGCGGGCGCCACTTGTCCCGATCGGCCGGCCCCGGCCCCTCGCTGCCGGATGCCACGAGGTCGTCGAGCCGGCTGGCGAAGGCATCGAGGTCCTCCACCGCCAGGCGGAAGCGCTTCGTTCGGCTCTTGTCGCCGCTGACGAGCTCGACCGCCTTTGCCGGGAGCCCGAACGCGTCGGCGAGGGCGCTCGCCAGGGCCGCGTTGGCTCGGCCGTGCTCGGGCGGCACCGCCACCCGGATCTTGAGCGCGTCGCCGTGCCGACCGGTGATCTGCGTGCGCCCTGCGCCCGGCTGGGCGTGAACGTTGAGCTCGACGTCTCCGTCCTCGCGCACCGTGTAGAGGGTCGTCACGCGGTCAACACACCCGCGGGATGCATACGCGACGCCGCTGCAGCGCCCGCCAGGGCGCCAGCGACAATGAGCGGAGGCGACAAACGCCGGAGCGAATCAAACATGCTGCAACGTAGTCCCCGCGTACGCTGGCTCGAATGTCCCCCTCGTCCCCGTCGCCGAGCGAGCGCTATCCCGACGTCGAGCAGCATCCGTCGTTCCCGGAGCTCGAGCGCTCGATCATCGAGCGGTGGCAGGAGGAGGAGACTTTCGCCAAGTCGGTGCGCCGGCGGTCGCCCGACGACGAGTTCGTCTTCTATGACGGCCCTCCCTTCGCCAACGGCCTTCCGCACTACGGCCACCTGCTCACAGGGTTCGTGAAAGACGCCGTTCCCCGCTACCGAACGATGCGCGCCCAGCGGGTCGAGCGCCGGTTCGGCTGGGACTGCCACGGCCTCCCGGTCGAGATGCAGGCAGAGCAGGAGCTCGGTCTGTCCGGCAGGGTCGCGATCGAGGCGTACGGCGTGGACAAGTTCAACGAGCGCTGTCGTGCCATCGTCGGCACGACAGCGGACGTCTGGCGCGACTACGTCACCCGACAGGCCCGCTGGGTCGACATGGACAACGACTACCGGACCATGGATCTCCCGTACATGGAGTCGGTCATGTGGGCGCAGAAGCAGCTCTACGACAAGGGTCTGCTGTACGAGGGCTATCGCGTGCTGCCGTACTGCTGGGAGTGCGAGACACCGTTGTCCAACTTCGAGACGCGGCTCGATGACGCGTACCGCGATCGGCAGGACCCGGCGGTCACGGTCTGGTTCGAGCTCGATGACGGTCGCCGCCTGCTCGTGTGGACCACCACGCCATGGACCTTGCCGTCGAATCTTGCGATCGCGGTCGGTCCCGACATCGACTACGCGGTGTACGAGGAGAACGGCCAGCAGTACGTGATCGGCGCGGCGCGCGCGACCGCGTACGAGCGAGAGCTGGCGAATGCGACGCAGGTCGCGACGATCAAGGGCGCCGATCTCGTCGGCCACCACTACAGCCCGCTGTTCGATTTCTTCGTCGACCAGCCGAACGCGTTCGTCGTGCTCGGCGAGGACTTCGTCACCACCGAGGACGGCACCGGGGTCGTGCACATGGCGCCCGGTTTCGGCGAGGACGACCAGCGCGCCTGTGAGGCGGCCGGCATCGCGGTGGTCGCTCCCGTCGATTCTCAGGGCCGGTTCACGAGCGAAGTGAGCACCTACGAGGGTGAACAGGTCTTCGATGCAAACACTGCGATCGTCCGCGATCTGAAGGACAAGGGCGTCGTCGTCCGTCATGAGACGTACGTGCACAGCTACCCGCACTGCTGGCGCACCGACACGCCGTTGATCTACAAGGCCGTGTCGAGTTGGTTCGTGCGCGTGACGGCGTTGAAGGACCGGATGCTCGAGCTCAACCAGCAGATCACGTGGGTGCCCGAGCACGTACGGGACGGATCCTTCGGCAAGTGGCTCGAGGGTGCACGCGATTGGTCGATAAGTCGCAACCGTTACTGGGGCTCACCCCTCCCCATCTGGAAGAGCGACGATCCCGCCTATCCGCGCATCGACGTGTATGGAAGCCTCGACGAGCTCGAACGCGACTTCGGGGTCCGTCCGCACGACCTGCACAGGCCGTTCATCGACGAGCTCGTACGACCGAACCCCGACGATCCCTCGGGCAAGTCGATGATGCGTCGCATCCCCGACGTGCTCGACTGCTGGTTCGAGTCAGGCTCGATGCCATATGCGCAGGTGCACTATCCGTTCGAGAACCAGGAGTGGTTCGAGTCGCACTTCCCCGGCGATTTCATCGTCGAGTACATGGGCCAGACGCGTGGGTGGTTCTACACGCTGCACGTGCTCGCGACCGCGCTGTTCGACCGGCCGTCGTTCAAGACGTGCGTCGTGCACGGCGTCCTGCTCGGCGACGACGGCCAGAAGCTGTCCAAGCGTCTGCGCAACTACCCGGATCCGGTCGACGTGTTCGACACCGTCGGCTCCGACGCGATGCGTTGGGCGCTGCTGTCCTCGGCCGTGTTGCGCGGCGGCGACATGGTGACCGACCGCCGCTCGATGGAAGAGGCCGTCCGCCATGTGCTCATGCCGATCTGGAACGCGTGGTACTTCCTGAGCCTCTACGCCAACGCCGCGGGCACGCGCGGGGAGGAGCGGAACAGCGCGGAGCACGTGCTCGACCGGTACGTGCTCGCCAAGGTCGGTTCGTTGCGGACCGAGGTCACCACCCGGCTCGACGCGTTCGATCTCTCCGGCGCGTGTGCGTCGATCCTCGGCTTCATCGATTCACTCAACAACTGGTACATCCGCCGCAGCCGAGATCGGTTCTGGGCGGGCGATCAGGACGCGATCGACACGTTGCACACCGTGCTCACCCTGCTCTGCCGCCTCGCCGCTCCCCTGCTGCCGCTCACGACCGACAGCGTCTATCGCGACCTCACCGGCCGCGGGTCGGTGCACCTCGAGAGCTGGCCGACATCCGACGAGGTCGTGCTCGACGTCGACCCCGACCTCGTCGAAACGATGGACCGGGTCAGGGCCGTGTGTTCGGTGGCTGCGTCGGTGCGGAAGGCCAACGGCATCCCGAACCGCCAGCCGCTGTCGAAGGTCACGGTGGCCGCTCCGGAGGTCGAGACGCTCCGACCGTTCGAGGCGCTCATCGCGGACGAGACGAATGTGAAGTCCGTCGAGCTCACAACCGATGTCGCCGCCACCGGCGAGTTCATCCTGCAACCGGTGCCGGCAGTGCTCGGCCCGCGAGCCGGTGCCGACATGCAACGCCTCATCCGCGCAATGAAGGCCGGCAACTGGACGCGAAAGGGCAACGACGTGATCGTCGAAGGCCGGACGTTGCAGCCGGACGAGTACACACTGCGGCTCGTGGCGCAGGACGAGACGACGTCGAGTCCGCTACCCGATGCCCGCGGTGTCGTCGCGCTCGACACCGTGATCACGGCCGATCTCGCTCGAGAGGGTCTCGCCCGCTTCGTCGTCCGTCGGATCAACGACTTGCGCCGCCGCGACGGCTTCCACGTGACCGACCGGATCCATCTCGTGGTCGACGCGCAGGACCATGACGACGTGCGCGAAGTCATCGAGAAGCACCGCAGCTACATCATGGACGAGACGCTGGCCGAGGAGCTCGTGATCGGTGGTCCGGTGAGCGACAGCCACCGGGTCGAGCTACCTGACGGACGCGTCGTGCACGTCGGCCTGTCGCGCCCCCGCTGAACGCTGTCAGGGGCCTTCTGAAGGACGGACCGACCGAGCGGGCGACCGGGCGCCCGAAGACTCAGCGACGGCGGCCGAAGCGCGCACGACCGGCAGGCGCGTCCGAGTCACCGGCCGGGTCGTCGATCATCGCCTTGCGCAACTCTGCGAGGTAGGCGTCCTCGTCGGCCGGCATGGCGACGGCGGCTGTCGGCTGGTCGAGCATCTCCTCTCGCACGAAGCGCGACCAGGCGTCGGTGTCGCCTTCGTCGTCGGTCACCACCGAGTTCTGCGCGCCATACGCCTCGACGTCCTCCGTGGTCGCTTCGGGGGGCGAGAACCTCACGCCACCCGTGACGGGACGTTCGACGGCACCGGCGTCGCCTTCCTCGCTGGCGCCGCGGCCTTCCTCCCCGGCTTCGACCGCGGCCGAGGAGAGGTCGATCACGTCGTCGGCCGCCGCCGGCTCGGCGCTCTCCGCTCCGGTGTACAACGGCCTGGACACCTCGGTCAGCTCGGGCAGGGCGTCGGCGCGCAGCTTCTCCGGGTCGTCGACGAGACGCTGCAGGTCTTCGATCGAGGCGCGCAGCCGGAGTCGCTGCTCGTCGAGGTGTCGTTCGAGGATGCCGTGGTCGGCCTCGAGCGCGTTGCGCGTCTGCTCCAGCGAGACGATCTCGTCGGCCATGCGCTGGCGGGTCTCCTCCGACGACTTGCGTGCCTCGGCCTCGGCCTCGCGGACGAGACGCTGCGATGTCGTCTGCGCTTCACCGAGGAGGCTGTCGGCCTTCTGCTGCGCCTCGGTGAGCGTTCGTTGCGCCTCTTCCCTCGCTTCGTTCACCGCCGTGTCGGCGGTCTTCTGCGCGAGGACGAGCGTGCGCTTGATCGTCTCGGAATCCTCGTCGTTGTTCGCAGCCGGCCGGTCGCCGAGCTCACGCACCTTGCGTTCGAGGTCGATCACGCGACGATCGGCCGTCGCGGCACGCGCCTCCGCGTCGTGCAGCCGCTCGGTGAGTTGCTCCACCCCGACCGCGACACGTTCGAGGAAGTCGTCGACCTCGTCCGGGTCGTACCCCCGCATCTTCTGGTGGAACTCGACCTCGTTGATCACCTGAGGCGTGACATCCATGCGCGCGGATCGTACCCGCCGGATCAGGGTCGTTCGGGGACCGGGGCGCCGAGCGTGGATCGACGCCTCAGCCGGCGCAGATGACCTGCTGCAGGATGATGACGCCGAATATCAGGATCATGGGCGACAGGTCGATGGCCATGCCGCCCATCCGGAGCGCGGGAATGGCGCGGCGCAGCGGGCCGAGGACGGGCTCGGTCAGCATCCGCAGAAACGTGTCGATGCCCTGCAACGCGCTCCCCTCGCTGACCGGGAACCAGCTGAGGATCACCCGCCCGAAGACGACGAACACGTACAGCTGCAACGCCAGACAGACGAGGTCCATGGTGCTCGGCGCCTGCGGTCGGGTCGATCAGTCGTAGAGGCCGCGCTCTTGGAGGCGCCGGCGCTCTTCGGGCGAGACCTCGACGTTGCTCGGTGTCAGCAGATACACCTGGTGCGCAACCTTCTCCATCGTGCCGCCCACGCCGTAACACAGGCCGCTGGCGAAGTCGATCAGCCGTCGAGACAGGTCCCGGTCGGCGTCCTGGAGATTCATGATCACCGGGACGTTGCCCTTGTACTTGTCGGCCACCTCCTGCGCCTCGTTGAACGAGACTGGTGACACGACGTACGGCTTGGCTGACACCGAGTTCGGAATAGCACGTACCACGGGCGCCCGTTTCGGGCCCGCAGGCGTCACTGCGCCGATGCCCGGCGACGGATCGAGAGGCTGCGCCTCGATGCGGCGCACGCTGCCGACGAACGCCACGTCCGACGGCTCTGGCTCCGGCGCACGGCGAGGGGTCGCCGCGCGAGCGGGCGAACGGTTGGCGCGATCGGTGGCCGGTTCGCGCGCGGGCTCGAGGTCTTCATAGTCCTCGTATTCCTCATCAGGTCCGAGACCGAGGTAGGTCATGGCCCGACGCCACATCGTCGCCATTCACGAGCCCCTTCGTCTGACGAGAACCTAGTTTTCCACGTTGTCGGAGGCCAGACGCGGACGGGGCCCGAACAAGGCGCTGCCGACGCGCACCATCGTGGTCCCTTCCCGAACTGCGGCCTCGAGGTCCTCGCTCATGCCGATCGAGCGCTCGGCGAGCGCCATCCGGTCGGCGAGCTCGCGCACGATCCGAAAGCCGGCGCGGGCGGTCGCCTCGTCACCGATGGGCGCAACCGCCATGAGCCCGCGCACGTCGAGGCCGAGATCCCGCAGACCCTCGACCAGGCCGGCGGCGAGCCCGGGCTTCGTGCCGCCTCGGCCCGGATCGTCCGTCAAGTTGATCTGGACCAGCACGCTCGCTTGCGGCTGCCGACGAGCGATCTCCTCGCCGGTCCGGAGGCGGTCGACGGACTGCCACAGATCCACGAGCGGCGCGACGCTCCGGACCTTGTTGCGCTGGAGCCGGCCGATGTAGTGCCACCGCAGATCCATGTCGATGATGTCCGCCTTGGCGACCAGTTCTTGCGCGTAGTTCTCGCCGAAATCGGTGAGGCCGGCATCGACCGCGGCGCGCACGGTCTCGGCCGGGTGTCCCTTCGTGACCGCGACGAGCCCGATGGCGCTCGGGTCGCCGCCCGCATTCGAGATCCGGTCGCGGACACGCTCGGCGTTGGCACGGATCGTCGACGCGTCCATCAGTCGAGCCAGGCGAGCGTGGCGAAGCGTGCTTGGTCGGCGCGGGCCCGCCAGGAGAAGAACAGGTCGGTGCACGCCGTGCACGCGCCGGTGTCGTGCAGTCGTGCGCCGCCGAGCAGCCGGCGTACGCCCTCCGTCAGATCGAGGGCCGGCGTGCCCCAGTTCGTGGTGGCACGGACGTGGTCGCCGAGCGCGCTCGAGACCTCGTCGAGGTCGCCGGCGCCGAACTCGTAGCAGCCTCGGCGGATGTGGGGGCCGATGTGCGCCTCGACGATTGGGCCCATCGCCCGCGCCGTGGCCTGGATCACGCCGTCGGCGAGTCCGCGCCAGCCCGCGTGCACCACCGCGATCGCGGACTCGCTCACGAGCACGAGCGGGGCGCAGTCGGCCGTGCGAACCGCGAGCGTGCAACCACGGCGCCTCGTGAACGCGGCGTCCGCCTCGGCGCCCGCATGCTCGCCGGGCTCGGTCACCTCGACCACGGTTGCGCCGTGAACCTGGCGCAGCCAGGTGGTGCCCGGTGGCAACCGCGTGACGTCGGCGAAGTCGCCGTCGACCCGCGTGGTGAAGCGGATCCGGGAGACTATGGCGCTACTTGAGGAAGCTGGGGACGTCGAAGTCGTCGTCGCCGCCCTCGAGATCGGCTTCCTCGGCGCCGAACACTTCGCGGCCCTCCCGCCCGCCTGCGGCACCGTGCGCGTCCGCACCCTCGCCGGCGCGCCCGGCCTCCCAGCGGTCGAAGCCGGCTGCGATGACGGTCACACGGACCTCGTCGCCCATCTCGTCGTCGATGACCGCGCCGAAGATGATGTTCGCATCGGGATGCGCGACCCCGTGGATGACCTCGGCCGCCTCGTTCACCTCGAACAAACCCAGGTCGCTACCGCCCGAGATGTTGAGGAGGATGCCGCGCGCCCCTTCGATCGATGCCTCGAGCAGCGGGCTCGAGATCGCAGACCGTGCCGCCGCCAGCGCACGACCCTCGCCGGAGCCGTAGCCGATGCCCATGAGGGCGGAGCCGGCGCTGTTCATGATCATCTTCACGTCGGCGAAGTCGGTGTTGATGAGACCGGGCGTGGTGATGAGATCGGTGATGCCCTGGACGCCCTGCAGCAGGACCTCGTCGGCCATCTTGAAGGCATTGAGCACGGATGTCTTCTCGTTGGAGACCGTGAGGAGGCGATCGTTCGGGATGACGATCTGCGTGTCGACCTTCTCCTTGAGCTTCTGGATGCCCTGCTCGGCCTGCACGGACCGCCGGCGGCCCTCGAACGCGAACGGCCGCGTGACGACGCCGATCGTCAACGCGCCGATCTGCTTGGCGATCTCCGCGACGACAGGGGCGCCACCCGTACCGGTGCCACCGCCCTTTCCCGCGGTGATGAACACCATGTCGGAGCCCTTCAGCACCTCTTCGATCTCGTCTCGGTGCGCCTCCGATGCGGCGCGGCCGACCTCGGGGTCGCTGCCCGCACCGAGTCCACGTGTCAGCTCGCGGCCGATGTCGAGCTTCACGTCCGCGTCGCTCATCAGCAGTGCCTGCGCGTCGGTGTTGATGGCGATGAACTCGACGCCCTTCAGACCGGCGTCGATCATGCGGTTGACCGCATTGACACCACCGCCGCCGATGCCAACGACCTTGATGACCGCCAGATAGTTCTGCGGGTTGCCCGTCATGGCCGCTGTGTCTCCCGAGATCTACCGAGTGAACCCTGAACTGAAGGTAGAGACTTTCATGTACCTTCAGTGTTGGTCGAGACTTTACGCACACGATCCTCCTTGCGTCAAGGACGGCGCGGAAGCGACACGCACGTCGAGCGCGCACAGGTGCTCGACTTGGACCTGGCTCAACACGGTGTCGGCCGCGACCAACTTCGCGAGCACATCGGTCGCCGGACCGAGGCGGACGACGCCGCCCCCGACGAGCTGCAGCTCGACGCCGTCGGGTACAGCCGCGACCGCTGCGACCTTCGGCACGAGCGGCGGGAGCAGCGATGTCGCCACCGTCAGCACGTCGGTCGCCTCGGGCGCGAGCACCGTGCCCGGCGCGCCCGCAGGCGCCACGTTGGCGAGCACGGCCATCCCCGCGGGTGGCGCCGGACTCGTCTCGAGCACGCGACCCGTGCGATCGACGACTGCAAACCCGGCCGGACCAGCAGCGACGCTGCCAACTGGCGTGCGTTCGGTGATCTTCACGTGGATCGACGACGGCCACGAACGCGACACCGACACGTGCTGCACCCACGGGAGCGCGAGGACACCCTGTCGCGCCCGGTCGAGATCGACGCTGGTCATCGGTCGGTGAGCGCGGATCCCCGTGGCGGCGCGAACGACCTCCGGCGGCGTGTGCGCGGCACCGGTCACCGTGACGCGATCGACGTCGAGCAACGGGCTCTGCGTCACGCCGAGACCCACGAGGACGATCGCGGCGACGGCACCCAGCGCGATCACGCGCCGCAGCCGGCGACGGCCCTCGTCGCGCCGCACCGAGATGCGCCGCGCCCGCAGGCGGGGTTCCATCGCCGAAGGCGGCGGCACATCGGTGACGCTCAACTCTCGACCTCCCGTCGAGGGTTGGTGAAACCGACCAGCCGCGTCTCGGCCTCGAGCCAGATCCCGTGCGCGTCGTGCACTCGCCGTCGCACCTCGCGCATCAACGCGAACACGTCGTCGGCACGGCCGCCGTCGTCGGCGATGAAGAAGTTGGCGTGTTTGTCGGAGACAGCGGCGGTGCCGATCCGCAGTCCCTTGCACCCCGCGGCGTCGATGAGCCGGCCGGCCGAATCGTCCGGCGGGTTGGCGAAGACCGAGCCCGCGTTCTGTCCGCCCGGCTGGTTCTCACGGCGCCAGCGCACGATCGACGCGATCGTCGCCTCGGCGCTGGCCGCGTCACCCCGCTCGAGCGCGAGCTCGGCACGCACGACGACCTGCGACGCGCCGATCGCGGAGTGCCGGTACGCGAGGTCGAGCGCAGACGCCGCCATCCACTCATCCTCCCCGGACGCGAGGTCCACGACGCGGACCCCGGTCAGCGTCGCCGCCATGTCCGAGCCGTGGCCGCCGGCGTTCATGCGCACGGCACCGCCGATGGAGCCCGGGACGCCGACAGCCCACTCGAATCCGGTCAGCCCCGCGGCCGCCGTTCGCCTCGCCACGACCGGCAGAGACACGGCTCCCCCGGCCGCCACCGTCGTGCCGTCGATCACGACCTCCCCGAAACCGTCGCCGAGCATCACCGCGACGCCGTCGAACCCGGCGTCGGCGACGAGCAGGTTCGACCCCTTGCCGACCACGAGGACCGCCGCGTGCTCGGCCCGGACGAGTGCGACAGCCGCAAGGAGGTCCTCCTCGTTGTCGATGGCGAGGAACAGTGCGGCTGCGCCGCCCACGCGGTAGGTCGTCATCGGGCCGATCGGCACGTGTCGGCGAATGTTCATGCGAGCCGAAGGAGAAGATCGGACGACAACGACGTGATGTCGCCGGCGCCGAGCGTGAGGCACAGGTCGCCGTCCCGCAGCTCGGACGTCAAGTACGTCTCGACGTCCTGCCGCCGTGGCAGCCACGCCACCCGCTTCCACGGCCGGTGCTCGAGCACGGCGTCCACGATGAGCTTCCCGGTGATGCCCGGTTGCGGGCGCTCGCCCGCGCCGTACACGTCCATGATCACGACGACATCAGCGGGATCGAACGACGAACCGAAGGCACGCCACAGTGCCGCGGTCCGCGTGTACCGATGTGGTTGGAACACACACACAACCCGTCGCCAGCCGCCCTCGGCAGCCGCTTCGAGGACCGCTTTGACCTTTCCGGGGTTGTGCGCGTAGTCGTCGACGAAGGTGACCCCTCGCGCGCGACCTCGGAACTGAAACCGCCGAGCGACGCCCGCGTACCGAGCCAGCGCACGTCGGCACGCGTCGAAGGGAACGCCGAGTTCCATCGCCATGGCCAGCGCGGCGGTGGCGTTGCGGACGTTGTGCAGCCCTGGCACCGGCAAGCGGACCTCGCCGAGCACGGCGCCGTTGCGAACGATCCCGAACGAGGCGCCTGCCCGCTCCGTGTGCGCGTCCACGATCCGCACCGTGGCCTCGTCGCTCGTCCCGTACAGGACCGCTCCGTGCGCGCGCCCGAGCCTCGATGCGATCGGATCATCGGCACATGCGACTTTGCACCCGGGCGCGTCGAGGAACCGATCGAACGCCACCTCGATCTCGGCGAGTGTCCCGTAGTAGTCGAGATGATCCGCTTCGACGTTCGTCACCACGACGTGTTCGGCCGGCAGCGCCACGAACGTGCCATCACTCTCGTCGGCCTCGACGACGAACCAGTCGCCGTCGTCCCAGACCGCGCCGCTGCCGATCTCGTTCAGTTCCCCACCGATGATGAAGGACGGATTGAGGCCTGCCTCGACGAGCACGAGCGCGAGCATCGACGACGTCGTCGTCTTGCCGTGCGTACCCGAAACCGCGATGCACCGGCGCGTGGACGCGATCGCACCGAGGATCTCGGCTCGGCGCGCGACGGTGAGACCGCGCTCGTTCGCCGCCACGACTTCCGGGTTGCGCGGTGGGATCGCCGTGGACACCGCCACCAGTTCGGCGTCGTCGACCCACTCGGCGTCATGACCGACGTGGACGTCGATGCCGCTCGCCCGGAGCCGGCCGAGGCTGCCCGACTCCTTGAGATCGCTGCCCGAGACCGTGTGGCCCATCGCCGCGAGGACGCTCGCGATCGCGCTCATGCCCGCGCCGCCGATACCGACGATGTGGATGCGCCTGGGCCGCGAGAGATCCAGGACGTCAGCCACGCGCGTTTTCCTCGACGAGCTCGGCGACGCGGTCGGCAGCGTCGAGATGCGCGTGGGCTCGCATCCCCACCGCCATCGCCTCGCGGCGTGCCGGGTCGTCGAGGATCGCGGACAACTCGGCTTCGAGTCGCTCGGCGGTGAGCTCGTCATCGGGTACGAGGACAGCCGCACCCGAGGTTGCGAGCACGCGGCCGTTGGCCGTCTGGTGGTCACGCGTTGCGATCGGTAGCGGAACGAGCACGGCGGGCACACCGAGCGCGGCGAGTTCCGCCACACCACCACCGGCGCGGGTCACGGCGATGTCGGCGGAGGCGAGCAGCAGGTCGATCCGGTCCTCGTACTCGACGGCTTGATACACGAGCCCGGCGTCACCCACGTCGGGTGCGCCGAGCGGCGACGCACCCATGTACGCCTCGTAGTCGCGGCGGCCGATGACGTGGCGGATGGCGATGTCGTCGCGTTTCTTCCAGCGCGCGACGAGACCTCGAACGGCCTCGTTGATCCGGCGCGATCCCAGCGAGCCGGAATACACGGCCACGATGATGCGCTCGGCCGGGAGACCCAGCGCCGCCGCGGCTGCGTCGCGATCGCGGTGGACGGCGGCGTCGCGGATCTCCGGACGCAGTGGGTTGCCGGTGAGAACGCCGCGCGGGAGGTCGGTCCCCGCGAACGACACCGCCGCGGCCGCAGCGAACCGTCCGAGCAGACGGTTGGCGGCGCCGGCGCGAGCGTTCTGTTCGAGCACGACGATCGGCACGCGCAACACGACTGCGGTGAGACCCACGGCGACCGACGCATAGCCGCCGAGCACGACGACGACCTGCGGCCGGCGCCGTCGAACAATGCTCACGGCCCGAAGGACGCCTCGCACGATGCCGAGCACGGCCGTGACGTTGGCGAGGGTCAACCGCCGTTGTATGCCGCGGCCCGGTAGCTCGTCGACCGTGAAGCCCGCGGCAGGTACGAGCCGTTCTTCGACCCCGGTGTCGCTGCCGACGAAGTGGATGGTCGACGGGTCGTGCCCACGGGCCACGAGCGAGCGGGCGACGGCGAGCCCGGGCAGGACGTGCCCACCTGTCCCACCCCCGGCGAAGATGGCGAACGTCTCGCCCGTCGTCATCCCCCCTTTGTGCGGTTCTATCGCGCGAATTTCGCGCGTTGTCACCGGGAGAACCCGGGGGCGGTCCTCGCGACGTTCAGAAGGATGCCTGCGCCGGCCATCGTGGCGAGCAGCGAAGAGCCGCCGAACGAGATGAACGGGAGCGGTACGCCCGTGATCGGGAGCACACCGATCACCGCGCCGATGTTCACGAACGCCTGGACGCAGAGCCAGGTGGTGATGCCGATGGCGAGCATGCGGCCGAACGGATCGGCGGTGCGCAGTCCGGTGCGGATGCCGAGGAAGCCGAGCGCGACGAACAGGCCGACGACGGCCATGGCACCCACGATCCCGAGCTCTTCGCTGATGATGGCGAAGATGAAGTCGGTGTGCGCGTACGGCAGGAAGCCCCACTTCGCCTTCGACGCGCCCAGGCCGACACCGAACCAGCCCCCGGATGCGACGCTGACCTGCGACTGGATCGTCTGGTAGCCCGTGTTCAGCGGATCGTTCCACGGGTGCAGGAACGCGAGGATCCGAGCGCGGCGGTAGCTCTCGCCCATCGACGCCATGCCGGCGACGCATGTGCCGACCAGGCCCCATCCTGCGAGCGACGCCAGCGGTGTCCCGGCGACGAACAGCACCGTGAACGTGATGGTGGCGAGCACGATCGTCGTGCCGAGGTTGGGCTGCAACATGATGAGCGCGGCGAACACGCCGAAGGCCACCATGACCGGACGCAGCGTGACCCGGGTGTCGCTGATCCACAACTGACGGCGAGCGAGTAGGTCTGCGGCGAACACCAGCATCGCGAGCTTGGCGAACTCGGACGGTTGGATGCCGAACGTGCCGACACCGATCCACCGCGACGAACCGTTGACGTTCTGCCCGATGCCCGGCAGCAGCACCACCACGAGCAGCAACACGCTCACGGCCACCAAGGGAACGGCGAGCCGGCGCCAGATCCGGTAGTCGATCCGGAGCGTGATCACGAACACCACCGAACCGATGAACAGCCAGAGGAGTTGCCGCTCGAAGTAGTAGTACGACGAACCCTCGTACTGCAGCGCGGTGACGGAGGAGGCGGACAGGACCATCACGAGACCGATGAGGTTCAGCACGACGATCACTGCGAACAGGAGCAGATAACTCGAAGGCGTCCGCGTCAGCGTCTCTGTCGAGGACGCTGTCCGCGCTTCGGGCCGTGCCCGCGCCTTGGTGTTCATCGTGCTCCCATCAGATCCCGCACACGCGCGACGAAATCGTCTCCGCGTTCGCTGTAAGACTTGTACCAGTCGAAGGAGGCACAAGCGGGTGATAGGAGCACCGCGTCACCCGCTCGAGCGAGCGCTGCCGCCTGCTCGACGGCGTCGATCATCGATCGCGCTACGACGACCGGGCGCACGCCGGCGAACGACTGCTCGACCTCCGCTGCTGCTTCACCGATGGCGACGACGGCGCGGATGCGCGGCGCTTCCAGCGCCAGGACACTCAGGTCGAGACCTTTGTTCTGCCCACCCGCGATCAAGACCACCGAAGGAAACGAGCGGATCGCGGCTGCGGTCGCGTTCGGCGTCGTCGCCTTCGAGTCGTCGAACCACTGCACGCCGTCGGACGAGCCGACGAGCTCGATCCGATGTGCGAGACCGCGGAATGACACGAGCGCGTCGTGGACCCCGTCGACCGTCGCGCCCCCCGCGAGCGCGGTGGCGGCGGCCGCGAGCGCGTTCGACAGATCGTGCGGAAAGGTCCGCCACAACTCATCGACCGCCACCAGCCGGGTTCCGGCGCCATCGACGAGCTGCGAGTCCTCCACGTGGTACTCGGCACCACGGCCGAGCCCGAAGGTGACCTGTCGGGCTCGGGCCCGCAGCAGGTGCTTGAGAACGATCGGGTCGTCCATCGATCCGATCGCGACCGCGTCCGGCGACTGATCCCGCCACAGGCGGGCTTTCGACTGCTCGTACGCGTCCAGTGACCGGTGCAGGTTGAGATGGTCCGGCGCGAAGTTGAGCCACGTGCCGACGCGTGGCGCGAAGTGCTCGCTGTGGTCGAGTCTGAACGACGACGCCTCGACCACGAAGACGTCGATCGTGGGGTCGTCGATCGCCGTCACCAGCGGCAGCTCGTTGTTGCCTGCTGCAACCGCTTGGACACCGGACGCGCGCAACATGTCGGTCACGAGTGTCGTGACGGTGGTCTTGCCGTCGGTTCCCGTGATGGCGAGCACAGGACGGTGGTTCCACGAGTCGGCCAGGTCGAATTCGCTGCGGACGGGCACGTCGTGACGGCGTGCGAGCTCGAGCGCGACGTGCGCGTCACCGATGCCGGGCGACGGCAGCACGACGGACGCGGCCTGCACCAGATCGTCGTACGTCGACCGGTCAGGTGTCTCGACGAGCTCGATGCCGCGCGCGAGCGCAGCGGCGCGGGACACATCGGTGGGGCGATCGTCGGTCACCACGACCTCGTGGCCGCGCTTCACGAGCGCGTCCGCGACGGCTTGGTTCGTGAGCCCGAGGCCGAGCAGCAACGCACGATCGGTCATCGGGGATCGATCGTCAATCGAACGTGCCGACGCGGAGGAAGTCCGCGTAGAAGAAGCCGAGCGCGAGCGCGGTGAACAGGCCGGCCAGGATCCAGAACCGCACGATGACGGTGGTCTCGGGCCAGCCGCCGAGCTCGAAGTGATGGTGGATCGGCGCCATGCGGAGCACGCGCCTGCCACCGAAGACCCGGAACGCCGTCACCTGCACGATCACGGACACGGTCTCGATGACGAACAGACCGCCGACGATCAACAGCAGCAGTTCCGTACTCGTCATCAACGACAGAGCCGCAAGCCCGGTACCGATGGCGAGCGCACCCGTGTCCCCCATGATGATGCGGGCCGGGTTCGCGTTCCACCACAGAAAGCCCGCGCACGCGCCGGCCATTGCCGCCGCGCAGATGGAGAGGTCGTACGCGTGGTCGAGGTGGTAGATGTTCTCGGTCGGGATGCTGTGGCGGAAGCCCCAGAAGCCGATGACCGTGTAGCAGATGAACGCGTAGATCGCGGAGCCCGCGGCCAGTCCGTCGAGACCGTCGGTGAGGTTCACGGCATTCGAACTGCCGAGGATCATCAGGACGGCCAGCACGCACCAGCCGAGTGCGGTCAGTTCGAGACCCGGGACGTTGAAGCGCGTGAACGAGAGCGTCACGTGCACGGGTGTCAGCCAGACCGCCAGCGCGGCGAACCCGATGGCCACCACCAGCAGACCGAAGACCTTGGCCCGCTTGTTCAGGCCGAGGTTTCGCTCACGGGTCACCTTGATCCAGTCGTCGACCAGGCCGACCGCGCCCGCGCCGCCGATGGCGGCCATCACGAGCAGGCCCGAGCGCGTGTAGGTCACGCCTCCCCGGAAGTGGGCGACGACGTAGCCGGCCAGCGCGGCGGCGACGATCGCCACCCCGCCCATCGTCGGCGTTCCGGCCTTCTTCTGGTGTCCCTCGGGGCCGTCCTCCCGAATCGGCTGGCCGATGCCCCGATTGCGCAACCAGTCGATGAGGAAGAGGGTGCCGCCGAGCGACACCATCATCGCGACGCCGGCCGCGATCAGGAGGCCGACCACGTGGCCTCCAGCAACTCGGTCGCGACCTGACGATCGTCGAACGGCACCACGTCGTCCCCGATCGTCTGGGTCGTCTCGTGGCCCTTGCCCGCTATGACGACGACGTCGCCGGCGCGCGCGTCACCGACCGCAGCGGCGATGGCGTGGCGACGGTCGGGCTGGATCTGCACGGAGGAGGGGTCCTTGATGCCTGTTTGGATCGCTTCGATGATGCTGACGGGGTCTTCCCCCCTCGGGTTGTCCGATGTCAGGACTACCCGGTCTGCAAGCCGCGACGCCACCTCCCCCATCGGTGCCCGCTTGGACGGATCGCGCTCGCCTCCGGCGCCGAAGACGACCACGACGCTGCCCGCCGAGGCGAGGTCGCGAGCGGCTCGGAGCACCTGCTCGAGACCGTCGGGCGTGTGCGCGTAGTCGACGATGACCGCGAACGGCTGTCCGACGTCAACCAGCTCGAACCGTCCGGGGACGGGTCCGGCAACCGCGATGCCTGCCGCGATCGCAGCACGATCGATGCCCATGGCCCGGGCCGTGACCGCGGCGGCCAGCGCGTTGGACAGGTTGAACACTCCACCGAACGGAACGTGCAGCTCGGTTCCCTCCCAGCGACACCGCGACGACCGCGCGTCGAGGTCGATGTCGGTGACGTCGGCCAGCGAATAGGGCTCCCACGGCACCTGTACCCGGTCGGCCAGCAGCCTGCCCCAGTCGTCGTCCACGTTGACCACGGCATGCGCGCATCGTTCGCTCGTGAAGAGCGACGCCTTCGCGTCGAAGTACTCGTCCATCGACCGGTGGAAGTCGAGATGGTCGCGACTGAGGTTGGTGAACACGCCGACGCGGAACCACGTGCCGTCGACTCTGTGCTGCGCGAGCGCGTGCGAGGAGACCTCCATGGCGACGGAACGCACGCCGTCGTCGCGCATCGACGCCAGGAGTTCCTGCAACTCGGTCGCCTCAGGAGTCGTCCGCGCTCCGGTAAGGGTTCCGATCACCGCGGCCGGCCGTCCGGCGCTCTCGAACACGGAACGCAGCAAGTGGGTCGTTGTCGTCTTCCCGTTCGTGCCCGTCACACCGACGACCTCGAGATCGCGTGAAGGGTGATGGTGGAACGCGGCCGCGGCCGCGCCCATCGCGACCCGCGTTGCCGGAACGACGGCCTGCACGACCGGTGCGGACAGCACGCGTTCGCATAGGAGCGCCACAGCACCTCTGTCCACGGCGCGTTCAGCGAAGTCGTGGCCGTCGACGACCGTGCCGGGCACGCAGCAGAAGAGTGCGCCCTGCGCGACCGCTCGCGAGTCGTGGACCACGCCGGTCACGTCGACCGCATCTGGATCGCCCACGACGTGTTGCACCGCGACGTCGCGCAGGACCTCGCGCAAGCGCACGTCAGCCGCCCGAAGGTTTCTTCGTAGTCGGGGCCGTGGTGGTCGGGACGGGCGAAGTCGGGGCCGGTGGTCGGGCGCCCCCGGTCACATCGTTGGCCTGCTGCGCTCTGGAGGAGATGTGCGTCGGCGCAGGCACGCTCGACGGCAACGTGATCCCCGGCGGCGGGATCTCGAAGCGGCGCAGGCCGTACGCCGCGATGCGACTGAACGTCGGTGCGGAGGCGCCGCTGGCGAAGATGGTGGCGGTCGGTTCGTCGAGCACCACGATGGTCGACAACTCGGGGTCTTCGGCGGGGACGAACCCGGCAAAGGTCGCCTCGTAGTGGTAGTTGCCGGCGCCGTCGGTGTAGCCCCCGTTGGGCTGCGGTTTGCGGGCAGTACCCGTCTTGCCCGCAACCGTGTAGCCGCCGATTGCGGCCTCCGTTCCCGTTCCCGTTGCCACGACCTGCTCCATCATGTCCCGCACTTGGGCGGCGGTCTGCGCGGAGATCACCCGATGGGTCGCCGAGGGAGCAGCGTCATGGCGGACACCGTCCTTCGCGACGGTCGCGAGCACGAGCTTCGGATCGACGTACACGCCTCCATTGGCGATCACGTTGTAGGCCTGCAGCATCTGCAGCGCGGTGACGGCAACGCCCTGCCCGATGGGAATAGTCGCGATCGACGTGCCCGACCAACCCTGCAACGGCAGCATGATCCCGGCCGACTCGTTCGGGAAGTCCAGTGACGTCTTGGCGCCGAACCCGAACTTGCGCAGGTAGCTGTCGATGCGCTCCTTGCCGACCTTCTGGCCCAGCATGATCGTCCCGATGTTCGAGGAGTTCGCGAGGATGTCGGTCAACGACATCTGCTCGGTCGGGTGCGGGTCGTGATCGGTGAACATCGCGTCCGCGACTTGTAGATGGTCCGGGACGGTGAGCCGCGTGTCGACCGGTACCACGCCTTCCTCGAGCGCCGCGGACATCGTGATGACCTTCGACGCGGAGCCTGGCTCGAACACAGTCGTCAGCGCCCGGTTGTTGGCGCTCGGAACCGGCGGTGCCTTCTGGTCAGGCCGGTCCATGTCGGCCATCGCCAGGATCTCGCCGGTCTTGGGGTTGCTGACGATCGCGATCCCGCCCTTGGCGCCCATCTTGACGATCTGGTCGGAGAGGGCGCGTTCGGTCTCGAACTGCATCGCGGTGTCGATCGTGAGGATGAGGTCGTTGCCCGGCTGCGCGGGCGTCAGGCGATGCTCGCCGCCGGCGATGGTGCCGCCGCGCGGATCCTGTTCGAGCACGAGCTGTCCGGGGGCTCCGGTGAGCATGGACTCGTACTGCTGCTCGAGACCGGCACGCCCGACGTTGTCGATGTTCACGCTGCCGATCACACCTCGAGCCACTTCGCCCGACGGATTGAAACGCTTCGATTCCTCGAGCAGATCGATCCCGTCGAGATGGAGGTCGGTCACCTTCTGCGCGGTGGCGTCGTCGACCTGGCGCGACAAGTACACGAAGTGCTTGTCCGGCATCGTGAGTTGCTGGAGCAGCGTGTTCTGATCGATGCCGAGCACGGGCGCCAGCGCGGCTGCTTCTACCTGCGGGTTGGTCACCAGCCGCGGGTCGGCCCACACGGTGTGCTGCGGGACGGACATCGCGAGGTCGTTGCCGTCACGATCGAACAGCGAACCGCGCTCCGCCGGCAGTGACACCGGCTTCACCCGCTGCGATTCACCGAACTGGACGTACCTGTGGCCGTCGAGCAACTGGAGTTGCGCGAGCCGACCGGCGACGAGGACGAAGAGCAGCACGACGACGATCAGCAGGGCGATGATGCGGCGGCGCTGGGTGTCGCGCGAAGGCGGGCGCGGGCCGCGCGGCGGTGGCCGGTGCGGCCGGTGCGGGCGATGCGGGTCCCGCGTAAGACGACGGCTCCCAGCCTGGACGGATCGGCTGGGAGCCGTCGCGATCTTGCGACGGGGAGGCGTGAGCACCCCACTCACCCTGAGCCCCCTAGATAGGGCTTCACCTGCGGCCAGCCACTCGACCCGCCCTGATCGTCACCCGCGAGCGAGGTAGTCCCGTCGTCGGTGGCCTTTTCGGCCTGTGCCTGGCGCGCGGCGACGGCATCCGCGCCCGAGGGCGTCAAGTACGTCGTGCCGCTCGACGGCACGAGCCCGAGCTTGGCGGTTGCGACTTCGAGGATGCGCTCGGGCGATTGCAACTGCGCGACCTGGAGCCGCAGCTGCTGATAGGTCGCCTGCTGATCGCGGACCTGTGTATCGAGTTGGTCGAGGCGTCGCTGGTTCTTCAGCAGCACGGTGTGGAACATCACGAGCCCGAAGAACAACGCGAACACGCCGCCCACGGCGATGACGGTCCACAGCGCGTACCGTGGCCGACGGTTCGCCTCGCGCACGACTTGCAGCGCGGGACGCGGTTCCGGCTCGCGGCGCGGCGCGGGGGAGGGTGCACGCACGGGGACACGTCGAGGCGCCGGCACCGTTGCCATCAGCAGGCCTCCCGGTCCGGTCGTTCGGGCAATCGCTCGACGGCGCGTAGCACCGCGCTGTTGGCGCGCGGGTTGGCGGCGCGCTCCGCGGCACCTGCACGCCGCTTGAGCGGGCGCAGTTCGCGCACGACCGGTGTCGCGCCACACGTGCACGGCAGCCCAGCCGGACACGTGCACCCGCCGGTGGCCGCGGTGCGAAAGCGCTGCTTCACGATGCGGTCCTCGCCGGAGTGATAGCTGATGACGGCGCACCGCCCGCGTGGAAGCAGCCGCTCGATGACCTCGTCGAGCGCGACCGGGAGCGCTTCGAGTTCGTCGTTCACAGCGATGCGAAGCGCTTGGAACGTCCGCCTCGCGGGATGGCCGCCTCGCCGGCGGGCGGGCGCCGGGATCGCGTCACGCACGACTCGGGCGAGCTCGGTCGTGGTGTGAAGGGGACGCGCCGCGACGACAGCCTTTGCGATTCGGCGCGCGTACCGCTCGTCGCCGTAGCCGCGAAGGATCCGTGCGAGTGACTCCTCGTCGTCGCCGTTCACGATGTCGGCCGCAGTGCGGGGCTGAGAGCGATCCATTCGCATGTCGAGCGGGCCCTCGAAGCGGTAGCTGAACCCGCGGTCGGCACGGTCGAATTGCGGGGAGGAGACGCCGAGGTCGAACAGCGCCCCTGCAATACGATCCACGCCGAGCTCCTCCATGGTTGCGGCGACAGCGTCGAAGCGGATCCGGCGCAAGGTCACGCGTCCACTGAACGACGCGAGGTTGGCGGCGGCCGCCGCCAACGCGTCATCGTCTCGATCGAGTCCGAGCACCGACACCCTCGGCAACTCCGTGAGGATCGCCGCTGCGTGACCTCCGGCGCCGACGGTCGCATCCACGATCAGACCATCCGGCACCGGTCGCAGCAGATCGACGACCTCGTCGACCATGACCGGCCGATGCTCGAACCGACTCATACGTACAGGCTCCGTCGGTCCATCTCGTCCGTCCTGGTTGAGTGCTCGGTGATCGCTGATCGGCAGCCCCCCGGCGAACGGGCGCTCGCCGGGATGTCTCCCCGACTGAACTGGATGGGAAGCGGGCGGAGTAGGGGCCTTCCATCTGCTCGCCGGGAGGCTGCGGATCAGCGATCCGTCGCCGCGTCGTTGTGTGGCCTGTGACCTTGCGATTCAGGTTCCGGGTTCGATGCGTCTCCTCGTCGTTCGTCCTGTCGTTCTGTCTTGTCGTGTTGGTCAGAAGATGTGGAGACGGCGGATCTCCGTGGAAACGTCGTCGGGGCTCTTGTCGCGCTTCAGCTCGTCGAAGCGACCTGCGTCCCAGATCTCCACCCTCGAGGTCTGCCCGAGCACCCTCACGTCGCGGGCGATGCCGGCGTGGCGGCGGTGCTCCTCAGGGACGACGAAGCGACCCTGCGCATCGAGTTGCACGTCTGCCGCGTCGCTCTGGAACAACCGCACGATGTCGTCGTCGGCCTCACCCTCGCGGACCTTCTCGATGATCTGCTCCATCACGTCCCCGTACTTCGCCTTGGTCCAGAGCCCGAGGCAGCGATCCCACGGGGCGAGCACGCCCCCGCCTGCATCCTCGAAGTCCCGACGGAACGTCGTGGGAAGCACGAGTCGGCCCTTGTCGTCCAGCGACCGGTCGTGCCTTCCGATGAACACCAGCAGGTCCGCGCTTCCCGGAGTGCTCCCCTGCTCTCCATTGCGTCCCACCGTATGCCACAAAGCCCCACCGGTCAAGGGATGTCGGGTCTACGGCAGGTGTTCGAGGAGTCCCTCCTCCACCTGACGCAAGGAAGATCCGAGGCCCGTGCCCGCGGCCTCGAGTGCGGTCGCGGTCTCGGCGGGCAGCCGCAGCAGGTCTGCGAGCTGGCTGGGATCCCAGCGCTCGTACGCCACACACTGAAACCGGGCACCCGCTCGCGTCCGGCGCTGACTGATGCCGACCGCCTTGCGCCCGCCGATGGTGACCTCACCGGGTCCGAGGCCGGCGAAGCACGCCCGGCCCGACTCGGC
>DATAES010000102.1:0-2519 GCA_036257895.1 Acidimicrobiales bacterium | reverse complement strand
GGCCGACGGCCGGATGTCCCTGCTGCGCAGACCGATGATCCCTACTGCCACGGAGACTCGGCTAGAGGATGCGAACTGGCACTGAACGCGGGCCACGCACCTGACCCGCCGACCAGGTGACGCTGGCGGGGTCGGCGAGCTCGAAGTCTGGGTAGCGGGCCATCCACTCCTCGAGCGCGACGCGTAGCTCCATGCGGGCCAGGTTCGAACCGATGCACCGGTGTATGCCCAAACCGAAGGCGGCATGACGGTTCTCGACGCGGTCGAGCACGACCTTGTCGGCGTCGGGGAACACGGCCGGGTCGCGGTTGGCCGCGGGGAACGGCAGCAGCACCCAGTCGCCTTCCTTCATGGCACAACCGTCGAACTCGAAGTCCTTGGCGACCAGCCGAGCCATGGTCACGGGGGCGTACGCCCGCAGGAACTCCTCCACCGCAGTGGGCACCAGATCGGGCTCGGACGCCAGACGCCGCCGGTCGTCGGGATGTTGCGCCAAATGCCACAGCGCCGCACCGACCGCTGACCACGTGGTGTCGATGCCGGCGATCATGAGCAACACCATCGTGCCCCGAACATGATCGAGGTCGAGCTTGTTGCCGTCGAGCTCGGCGTTCAACAGAAACGAGGTCAAGTCGTCCTGTGGGTCAGCGAGATGTTCGTCGATGCGGGCGTTCATGTACGCATCCAGCTCGCCGTCCTGCAGGGCGGCCTGACGCTCCTCGGGTGAGGCATCGACGTCTTCGAGAACCATGCGGATGAAGCGACGGAAGATGTCGGCGTCCTCTTGCGGAAAGCCCAGCATGCGCACGATCACCCGCAGGGGGATGTGCCGGGCATAGTCCACGGCGGCGTCGACGACGCTCTGGCCGGCGGTGGCGTCAAGGAGCTCGCGGCACAGCGTCCGGGTGAACGGTTCGAGCGCCGCGATCGGCTTCGGCGCGAAGGCCGGCAGCAGCAGCCGCCGCGCCAAGCTGTGGAAAGGAGGATCCGACGTGATAGGCGGAGCCACCCCAATCGGCGCGGGGAGATCGTCCGGTCCCGGACGCACGTCGCTCACGACTACGGAACGGGACGTGAAGTGCTCGGTGTCGTAGGCGACCGCAGCCACGTCATCGTGGGTCACGGGAAGCCACGTCCCGCCGTAGCGGTCGCTGTGAGCCACCGGACAGCGCGCTCGGAGCTCGTCCCAGATCGGGTACGGGTCGGCTACCCATGCGGGATCGGTGTGGTCGAAGTCGGTGTCCCACTCGGTCACCGGCGGATGCTGTGATGTCACGTCGTCACTCCGCGATCGAAATGGCGAACTCGGGACAGTTGGCCACCGCTTGGCGAGCCTTGTTCTCCAACGGCGCGGGCACGACGCCCTCGTCGCGCTCGAAGGCATTCCCGAGCTCGTCGACATCGAACAACTCGGGCGCAAGCGCATAGCAGCGGTTATGGCCCTGGCACTTTTCGGGATCCACGTGCACTCGCATCGAACCGTCCTCCCTCGGCGCTCACGGTAGACCCCGACCGATGCGGTGAGCGAGCGCGACAGCGCCGATTCTGAGGGCAGGCTGCGCGGCGGGTGAAGGGCACGACGTCGCCGTCGACAAGGAAAGTGGTCGAGCGGGCAGTCGTCCTCAGACGCCCGCACGCTGGCGGCGGGAGATCTGTCGGCCGGTGGTCTTCGTTGGTGACAGTCGGACCACGTTGGCTTTCTCACCCGCAGCCCACGGCTTGAACGGAAGGCTTCGGACCTTGGCGATGTCCTGGGGGCGCACGAGCCAGCGCGCCGGGCCGACGGCCAACACGCTCCAGCCGAGCTCGCGATCCTCGTCGAAGCCATCGATCTCGAACGCGAGAGTCGGAGCGGTCGCGGCCGCGTTCAGCTTCGTGCCCGAGTCCGTACGGAAGAAGATGTCGCCTCGTTCGTCAACGGCGTAGTTGACCGGGAAGATCTCAGGATGGTCGTCAACCATCACCGCGACCCGACCAACCGATTCGCTGCGCAGGTGCCGATCACACGCGATCCCTGAGAGCACTTGGAGCCTCGTCGCACCTTCGATCACTGCCATCGTTCCTCCTCGATCTGGATGACCTCACCGTCGCATCCGCCTCGGTAGCAGGGCAGGGCTGCGAGACCCGAGTCCGAATGACCGAGGTCCCGATTCGGACACGCGCCGGGACTTTGGTCCCGAATGGACACGACGAAAGACGGTGTCGGGGGCCATCCGGGATCACCGACAGTGTTCTCAGCGGTGGGAGAGCCCTTCCGCTCACCGAAGGAAAACCACCATGAAGAAGGCATTTCCGATCATGCTCATGGTGCTTGGTCTCGTGTTCGTGGCCGGCGGCGGCTACACCGTCTACCGCGGCGTCGACGCGAAGCACGACGTCAAGCGCGAGCTCGTAGCCCAGAACATCACCACAACCCCCGACGCCTCGATCCCGAACGTCCAAGTGAACGACGCAGCAACGGCCGAGTCGATGGCACGGATCATCAATCACCATGCGCTCGAAGCGAGCGGTGGCAAGAC
>DATAES010000101.1:0-1829 GCA_036257895.1 Acidimicrobiales bacterium | reverse complement strand
CCACCCTCGTCGCCAACATCGTCACCGCGATCGAGAACGTACTCGCCGACGAAACCTGAGCCAGGCGCACACAGATCTGCCGTTCGGCGCTCGCCGAACCACGCCCGATCGGGCAACGAGTATTCGTGGGGTGGGTGCTCGGACCGGTCTGACTCGAATGTTCGGGCTGGCGCTTGGTTTGCCGGGTTGTCTTGAGATTGATCTGTCGACTGGTCCGGAGTGGCCACCCGACACCTACCGGTCGGGCGGAGTGACTGACTCGGAGCCTGTCGAAGAGGCTCGTCGTTGTCTTGTCCGCCGTCCCGGCAGGGCGGGTGTCTTCCCTATCGGTTGACGCAGAGAGAAGACACAAACATGGGAACACAAATCACGGGTGGGGTCGACACCCACCTCGATGTGCATGTCGCGGCCGCGCTCGACGAGCGCGGCGCTTTGATGGGGACCGCGTCGTTTGCGACGACCGTGGCGGGTTATCGCGAGCTCCTCGGCTGGTTGGCGTCGTTCGGCGAGGTGGTGTTGGTGGGGGTGGAAGGCACCGGCAGCTACGGCGCGGGACTGACTCGGAATCTTCACTGCGCGGGGATCAGGGTGGTGGAAGTCGACCGGCCCAACCGGCAACAGCGACGCCGGGCCGGCAAGTCCGACACCCACGACGCCATCAGCGCCGCTCGAGCCGCGTTCGCGGGTGACGCGCTCGGCGCACCCAAGACGCGCGACGGCAACGTCGAAGCGATCCGGGTCCTGCGTCTGGCTCGTGGGAGTGCCCGTCGGGACCGCACCCGCGCGTTGAACCAGATGCGGTCACTGATTACCACTGCGCCCGACGAGCTCCGCGCGCAACTACGAGGCATGACCATCTCGCAGTTGGTGCGCATCACGGCTGGGTTCCGTCCCGCGGAACGCACCGATGTCACGAACGCGAATCGTCTCGCGCTCAAGACCCTGGCTCGACGCGTCTTGGAACTCGACCACGAGATCGAGGTACTCGACGGATCACTTACAACCCTCGTCGCGCAGACCGCGCCCGAGATGATCGAACGGGTCGGAGTCGGCACCGACACCGCCGGCGCGCTGCTCGTCGCCGCGGGCGAGAACACCAGCCGGATCCACAACGAACGATCCTTCGCGCGGCTCTGCGGGGCCGCGCCACTCGACGCGTCCAGCGGCAAACAACAACGACATCGACTCAGTCGTGGAGGCGACCGTCAAGCCAACAGTGCCCTCTGGCGGATCGTGATCACCCGTCTCTCCTACGACCCCGCCACACGCGCATACCTCCAACGTCGCTGCGCCGAAGGCAAAACCAAAACCGAAGCCATCCGATGCCTCAAGCGATACGTCGCACGCGAGCTCTACGCATGCCTCCCACCACAAACGCTTGCTTGACAACACCTAGGAGCATCAATCTGTGCGCTGTCTGGTTTGACGGAGCATGTCGGTCGCGATGGATGTACCGGTAACGCGTTATGCGGACACGGAGCGCGGCGCGATTGCGTTTCAGGTCGTCGGTGATGGTCCGTTGACGAGTCTGGTGAGTAAGGGGCCTGGACTTCCCGTTGACTTGATGTGGGAGGAACCGTCGCTGGCGCGGTTCGTGGCTGGCCTTGGGTCGTTCAGCCGGAGTATCTGGTTCGATCCGCTGGGTACGGGTTCGTCGGATGCGCTGGAGGAGATCGAAGACCGCCTCGGTGAGGGAGTTGCCGCCGACATGGAGAGCATGGCTCTTGAGCGGGAGCACGTTCGCGACTTCCTCCAGCGGGCGCGACCACCGTGGCGCTCGCCGGCGTGTTCCTCGGTTCGGTGCTGATCGGTCGGCCGGTCATCGCCCG
>DATAES010000100.1:0-3890 GCA_036257895.1 Acidimicrobiales bacterium | reverse complement strand
GCCTGTCCGCGGCGTTGCAGCGCGACGTCCACGATCGTCGGCCCGAGGTGATGGGCAACGATCGCGTCGTGCTCGACGCGCTCGCATGGCAGCCCGCTTCGCTCGAACAGTTGGCGGCGCGCACCGAACTCGCGCTCGGAGAGTTGTCGCTGGCTTTGTTGCGGTTGGGCGACGCAGGCTGGGTGGAAGAGCGCGGCGGTTGGTACGAGCGGGTTGCGAGGGCAGAGTGATGCCACCAATCGCACGCGACCGCCAACTACCGTGGCGTAATCGACCATCCGAGGGCGGAGCCGTCGGCCGACTGGGCGATCAACGAGTTCGTCGCGTCGCTCACCGCAGCCGCGCCGGCAACCGTGAAGGCGTACCGACGAGACGTCGACGCGTTCGTCGAATGGGCGGAGCGCGCCGCGATCTCGACTCCCTCGTCAGTGCAGCGGAAGACACTGCGCCGCTACCTCGCCTTTCTTGCGATGAAGGGTCGGTCCAAGCGCACGATCGCCCGCGCCGCCGCCTCGTTGCGGCGCTACTTCGGCTGGTTGCAACGTACCGGCGCGATCGCCACCGACCCGACTGCAGGGCTGTCGGCTCCGCGAGGCGAACGTCGGCTTCCCCACGTGCTTCGAGCCGACGAGCTGCATGTGCTCCTGGACGACCCCGCGGCGCCGGTCGAAGACGATCCGGATGCCGTCCGGTTGCGCGACGACGCCGTGCTCGAGTTGCTGTACGGCAGCGGACTTCGGGTCAGCGAGCTCTGCGGGCTCGCGTTGCGCGACGTCGACACGGCGCGGCGGCGAGTGACGGTGTGGGGCAAGGGCTCGAAGCAGCGACGGGTGCCGCTCAGCGCACCGGCCGCGACGACCCTCCGGCGATGGCTCGACAAGGGTCGCGAGCAGTTGCTTGCTGTCGCCACGCGAGATGGCCGCGAGCCCGAGGCCACAGACGCAGTGTTCCTGAACAAGCGAGGCCACCCGCTCAAGCCGCGCAGCGTGCAGAGAATCCTCGACCATCGCTCACCTGTACCGACGCATCCGCACGCGCTGCGCCACACATTCGCCACCCACTTGCTCGACGGCGGGGCGGACTTGCGAACCGTCCAAGAGCTGCTCGGCCACGCCGATCTGGCGACGACGCAGATCTACACGCACGTCAGCCAGGAGCGGCTGAGACGTGTCGTCAACGAGAATCACCCTCGCGCCTAGGCACCTCGCTCCGAGATGAGGCTGGCGCTCGAGCGCGCCCGAGCCATCGTTCACCTTCCCCCTCCGGATACCCGCTCTTCGGGAGGGGCCAATGCCTGTCGCCGTCCGTCGCCGTGCCGCGCTCGCCTGCGCGGCCCTTGTCGTCATCGTCCTCGTCGTGGTCGACGCCAGATCGCCCGCCGCCGCCCAAACGTCGTCCGTCGACGTGTACCGGCCTCCGGTCGAGGCGCCCGTGCACGACCCGTTCCGCGCGCCCGCCACACCTTTCGGCCCAGGCCATCGTGGCATCGAGTACGACACCGCCCCCGACACACCCGTCGCGGCGGCGGCGCGCGGGATCATCGCGTTCGCGGGCCACGTCGCCGGTCCAGGTTGGGTCACCATTCAGCACCCCGACGGTGTGCGAACGTCCTACGGACCGCTCGCCACCATTGCCGTAGCTGCCGGCCAGCCCGTCGTGGCCGGCGACGTCATCGGCGCGACGGCCGGCCGTCTGTTGATGACGGCGCGCGTCGCCGACAACTACGTCGACCCGGCACTGTTGCTGTCGGGTGCCGATGACGAAGTGCATCTCGTGGCGGAACCGACGTCGCTGCCGTCGTTTCCATCGTCGTCCTTCGGCGTGGGTGATCTGCTGTCACCCGATGCTCTCGTAGCCGCGCTCTCGTGGGGACGCGACCGGGCCACCGAGCAAGTCGCTGCGGTGTACGGCATCACACCGGCGCCACTGTTGCTGCACACGGTCGGTGCACTTGCCGAGTGGCGCGAGCGGCAAGACCACTGCACGAGGAACGAAGTGTTGGCAACGATTCCGTCGAATCGGCGGCTCGCGGTACTGGTGGGCGGGCTCGGCTCGACGAGTGAGGACGCAGCGATCGACGACATCGACACCGCGTCACTCGGTTACGACGAGAGCGACGTCGTCCGGTTCTCCTATCGCGGTGGCCGGGTCCCGACCACGCAGGCGCCGAGCGCGGCGCTGGCTCAACTCGGCGTCACGACGTACACGACGAGCGACTCCGCTGGTGATCTCGAAGTCGCAGGCGCGCGACTCGCGGAGCTGTTGTCCACGATCGCAAGGAACGTGCCGCCGGGCGCGAGCGTCGACGTGTATGCGCACAGCCAAGGCGGTCTCGTCGCTCTCATGGCGCTCGCGGAGCTCGCGGCGCGCGATCCGTCCGCGCCCAGCCAGATCGGTGTCGTCGTGACGCTGGCGACCCCGTATCACGGCACCGAGCTCGCCGGGTTGGCGGAGGCGGTCGCGCGTCCGCCGTTCGGCCGGCAATTCGTCGACGCGGTCGGCACGGCGGCCGGCACTGACCTGCGCGTCGACGACCCGGCAATCGGTCAGCTCGCGCCGGGGTCGGAGCTGTTGAGGCGCCTCGCCGCCCATGCGCTGCCGGCTGGACCGGCATTCGTGTCGATCGCGGCCCAGGGTGACGCGGTCGTGCCGTCGCCCGACGCGCATCTTTCCGGCGCCACGAACGTCATCGTTCCGGTCACAGGTGTCGACGCGCACACCGAGCTACCCGGAAGTGCTCAGGTGACCCGCGAGATCTCGATGGCGCTCGCAGGGTTGCCGCCGTCCTGTGAATCGGCGTCCGATGCGGTCCTCGACGCCGTGTGGGGCGACCTGTTCCGCAACGGCGAGCGGTTCCTCACCGCCACCCGGACTCCCTGACGCATGACCGGCCCCCGCTACACTGCCCGACTGGCCTGGCGACTGCCGGGTCGACATCATCGCCTGCGCTGTCCCACGGTCGCTCCGTTTCCAGAGGCATGCCTCCGGCCGGAGCGCTGCGCCGCAGGCTTCGAACAACCGTTGGGAGAGGAGTCAACAGATCATGGACGCGCCCGTCGTCACCATGAAGCAGTTGCTGGAGGCCGGGGTCCACTTCGGCCATCAGACCCGCCGTTGGAATCCGAAGATGAAGCGGTTCATCTTCGGTGAACGCAACGGCATCTACATCATCGACCTGCAGCAGACGCTGTCCCGGATCGAGACCGCATACTCCTTCGTGCGTGACCTCGTCGCGGACGGCGGCACTGTGCTGTTGATCGGTACGAAGAAGCAGGCGCAGGACCCGATCCGTTCGTATGCGGAGAAGTGCGGCATGCCGTACATCAACGAGCGCTGGCTCGGCGGCATGCTCACCAACTTCGAGACCATCGCCAAGCGCGTGCAGAAGATGCAGGAATACCAGCGCATGCGGGCGTCGGGTGACTTCGAGGCCATGCCGAAGAAGGAGGCGCTGATCATCGGGCGAGAGCTCGAGAAGCTCGAGCGCAACCTGCAGGGCATCCGCGACATGACGAAGTTGCCCGAAGCGGTGTTCATCCTCGACACGAAGAAGGAGCACATCGGCGTCACCGAGGCGAACAAGCTCGGCATCCCGATCGTCGCCGTCGTCGACACGAACTGTGATCCCGACCTCATCCAGTATGTGATCCCGGGGAACGACGACGCGATCCGCGCCGGCACGCTGATGTGTCGCATCGTCGCCGACGCCGTCGAAGAGGGTCGCCACATCGCGTCGCGTCGGGGTGTCGGAACGGGCGCTCCGGCCGCACCCACGCGTACCGCGGAGGACGAGGCTCGTATCGCCGCCCAACAGGCCGAAGCGCGCCGGCAGGCCGCGCTGCAGGCGCAGGAGCGCGAAGCACGCCTCGCGGCCCGCTCCAGCGCGCAAG
>DATAES010000099.1:0-1871 GCA_036257895.1 Acidimicrobiales bacterium | reverse complement strand
GGCTCGACCGCCGGGAATCGGAGGGGCCGCTACCGTCCACGCCGTGGCCAGTGAACTCACGACGTTCATGCACGAGACCATGCCGTTCAGCGCACTGATCGGCGCCGAAGCGATCGCAGCAGCAGGTGAGGAAGTGCGCGCCCGCGTGGACTGGGAACCGTCGCGATGCACGGCCGGCGGCGTGATGCACGGCGGACTCCTCATGACGCTCGCCGACACAGTCGGCGCGTGGTGCGCTTTCTTGAACCTGCCGGAGGGCGCGGGCACCACGACGATCGAGTCGAAGACCAACTTCCTGCGCGCGGTGCGGAACGGCTTCGTCGAGGCGACCGCTCGTCCGCTGCACGTCGGCCGCACCGTGGTCGTCGTCGACACCGAGTTGCGCGACGGCGATGACCGTCTGGTCGCGCGCGTGACGCAGACCCAAGCCGTGTTGAGTCCGCAGCCGTGACGGCAGCCCCCGTCGACGACATCGCGCATGTCCAGGATGCGCAAGGCCGCTTCCTTGTGGCCATCGATGGGCTCGAGGACACGACGGTGCGCCGCGCCTCATTGCTGCCCGGCTGGACGGTCGGCCACGTTCTCGCGCACGTGGCCCGAAACGCGGACAGTCACACGCGCCGCTGTGAGGCCGCAGCCACAGGTGAGACCGTGGAGCAGTATCCCGGCGGCTATGCCGGCCGAGCAGCCGAGATCGAGGCGACTGCAACTCGTTCCGCGGCCGAACTGGTGGACGACGTGCGCTCGTCGGCCCGACGTCTCGATGACGCATGGACCGCACTCTCGGACGAGGCGTGGCACACGATCACGATCGATGTCGGTGGCCGCGAACGGCCCCTCACACAGCTGCCGGCGCGTCGGTGGCAGGAGCTCGAGGTCCACATGGTCGACCTGGGCGTCGGCATCACCCATCGCGATTGGCCCGAAGATTTCGTGCACGTGTGGCTCCCGCGGGTGCGCGCGTCGCTCTCGGCTCGACTGGCTGACGGCGCGCAAGCACCGGGCGCGGACGCGCTCGACGAGCGCGACGAGCTGGCGTGGTTGTACGGCAGGCTCGAACGATCGGACCTCCCTGCGCTTGCTCCGTGGGGATAGCGCAGCTCGGAACGGGTAACACCCTCACGACCCGCCGTCCACATCCGAAGAGAGATGGTCATGGCCACTACGAAGCAACGGCAGGCAGCCAAGCGCAACATCAAGAAGGCGATCAGCGCGTCGAAGTCGAAGCGAACCATCGCCCACCTGCCGAAAAAAACGCGTACCGCGCTCGGGAAGCAGGCATCTGCCGTAGCGAAGCGCAAGCGGACCGGCTCGAGCCACCCGAAGACGCGCCAGGAGCTGTACGACATGGCCAAGCGTCGGAACATTCCTGGCCGCTCCAAGATGGGCCGCGCCGAACTCGCGAGGGCGCTCGGCGAGCAGTAGATCCCGTCCGTGCCACACTCCGGTCGTGCAAGCGCTCGCGACGGCCGGAGCAGGATTTCTCCTCGCGGTGTTGTGGTTCGACTTGATGTTCGACGTCCAGGTGGCGCCCTACCGAACGGGCGTGGTGCCCGAGACGGTCGTCAGCTCGATTGCCGGCTACTACCGACGCGTCACCACAGATGCACGGCCGATGAACCGGTTCGTCGCGCTCGCGATGGTGGTGACGGTGTTCGCGATCGTCGCTCAGATCGTTCGATCGGATGGTGCAGCGACTGCTCGGTGGACGTCATTGCTGCTGGCACTTGTCCCGATCGGTTTGGCGGGGTCGCGTACGGTGCCGAGTGCGGTACGGCTGGGCGCTCGACGAGATCCGATCGCAATGCAATCGTCGTTGGCTCGGGCAATCTTCCGGCAACACGTCTTCTGCATCTGCTCGATCGCCGCGC
>DATAES010000098.1:0-2907 GCA_036257895.1 Acidimicrobiales bacterium | reverse complement strand
GTGGCACAGGAACAACCACGCTCGTCCGAAGATGAGCTCCATCTCCTGTTCGAAGATCTCTTCGTCGCTGTAGATGCGACGGTCGATCTCGCCTCGTTCCACGGAGACGACGTCGTCGGCGTTGGTGGCATCGACACGCATCACGTCCCCCTTTCTCGTGTTCGACTTCAGTGGTTGTCGACGAACTGGGCGACGAGCCGGTTGAACTCGTCAGCGTGTTCGATCTGGGCCCAGTGACCGCAGCGGTTCAGCAGCACGAGCCGCGCGTTCGGGATCATCGACACCAGGCGGAGGCCGTTCTCGTAATGCACGACCCGGTCGTCGCGCCCGTGGATCACGAGTGTCGGTGTCGGGAGCAGTGGGAGCTCGCGGTCCAACGCGGTGAACGCCGCGAGGGACGCGCCCATCCCCGTGCCCCGTGAGATCGCGGCAAGGAAGTTCTCGAGGTGGTCCCGGCGGCCGAGGGCGGCGGCGGAGCGTTGCTCGGCGAGCTCGTCGGTGGCGAAGGCTTGGTCGAACGCCATGATCTGCACCAGACGTTTGAAGCTCGCCGGGGACGGGTCGTGGTAGCTCCCGATGAGGACCTTGAGGCCCTCGCTGGGGCCGCCGCCGGGAGAGAAGACGCTCACGCCGGGAGCGGGGGCTCCCATGCAGATCAGGTGGCTGACTCGTTCGGGATGGGCCGCCGTGTAGCGCAGGGCGGTCATGCCGCCCATCGAGTTGCCGATCAGCGCGACCCGGTCGAGTTCGAGCGCGTCGAGGAACAGCTCGAGGGCCTCGAGATGGTCACGGTCGTCGGGCGTGGCGCTGTCGGACTGTCCCCAGCCCGGCATGTCGACGGCGAGGACACGATGACGTTGCGAGAGCGGGCCGAGGTTGGTTCGGAAGTTAGTCCAGCCGGTCGCGCCCGGTCCGCTGCCATGCAGGAACACGAGGGGATGGCCGGCGCCGGCATCGTTGAAATGGAAACGCCACTTCTTGGTTTGGATGTCGCGGCTGGTGCCGGCTTCGGTCAGTTCGCTGCTCACCCTCGCAGTATCCGAACCTTCGTCGGTCGCAGGGAAGCGACTGGTCCCGTTGAGCGGGACGGTCGCGCTCATGGGTGGTAGTCGGCGGCGATGGCGTTGGCGGCACGGCGCACCGCCGCGGCGTGCTGGGTGGGGTCGAACGCGCCGGTCGGTCCCGCCACCGACACCGCGGCGACGGCGTGACCGTGCTTGACGATCGGCGCAGCGACGCAGGTGAGGCCGACAGCGACTTCTTCGCGGTCATAGGCGACGCCTTCGTGGTGGACGCGCGCGAGCTCGGAGCGGAACAACGCTTCGCTGGCGAGCGTGTAGGGGGTGAGGGGTCGAAGTCCAGACGCGATCGCGGCAGCGACGGACGCGTCATCGCCGAAGGCGAGTAGCGCCTTGCCGAGCGCGCAGCACGTCGCGGGGACGCGGCCCCCAACGTAGGACGGGGTGCGCACGTGACGGTGACCGAACAGCTTCTCGAGGTAGAGGACATCGGTCCCGTCGAGCACCGCGAGGTGGACGACCTGGTGTGAGCGCTCGTACAGGTCGGTCAAGTAGGGCAATGCCACATCGCGCAGGCCTCGGGGACGGCAGAACGCGATGTGGTTGCCGAGCTCGAAGAGGCGTTGGCCGAGCCGGTAGCTCGTACCGGTCCGTTCGACGTAGCCATTCGCCTCCAAGAACGCGAGCAGCCTGTGGGTGGTCGACTTCGGGACACCGGCGCGACGGGCCAGCTCGCTGGCGGAGAGCGAAGGCACGTCGGCAGTGAATGCGTCAAGCAACGCCATCGCCTTGCCGATCGACGTGCCGAGTCGAGTCGGCGGAAGGTCGACGGCGGTCATGGCCGTGCCCCGTCGAGCAGCGCACGAGGCAGGCGCGCCGCCAGATCCCGAGGCACTGGCTCGCCCGATACGAGCAGACGGTAGGGAAACACGGCGAGCAGGAGGTCCAGCATCAACTCGATGTCGAGGTCGGCGCGCAACTGTCCATCGGCGATGCCGCGACGCAGGACCCGGGCCAGCTCCTTGCGCTTGGCGCGGAACGCGTGGCGGACGACTGCCGCCAGCTCCGGGTTGTGGTTGGCTTCCGCGCACACGTTGGACAGCGCCGCGCCGGGTGCACCGGTCGCGAACTCGTCGACCTGCTGTCTGGTGATGTCGGACAGCACGGCCTCGACATCGGATGAGTCCAGGAACGTGAACCGCGTCAGGTACTGCTCCAACGTGGCTCGCACGAGGGCAACCTTGGACGGATAGCGGCGGTAGAGCGTCGTCTTGGCCACACCGGCGCGCTGCGCGACGTCGTCCATGCGCATCTTGCTGTAGGGCACGGCGGCGAGCTCGGCGAGCACCGCGTCGACGATGGCGGCATCGACTTGCGGGTCGCGGGGCCGTCCACCCCGAGACGGCGACCTCGGAACGGTTTGGACCATCGCTTCCCCCCGGAATGGTCGGTGTTCGACGGTTGTAACACGACCCCGCGAGTAACGCAACTGATGAGTAGCGAAACTGCTGTCCCACTCAACGGGCCGTGCCGCTTCCCTGCCGGACGCCTGAAGGCGCACGCTCGTGCCATGGGATGGCTCAAAGACACCGCAGTGCTCGTGACCGGCGCCGGGTCGGGACTCGGCCGGGCGATCGTCGAACGCTTCGTCGACGAAGGCGCGCAGGTCGCGGTGCTCGAGATCAACGAGGCCAAAGCTGCCGCGTTGGTCGACGACCTCGGCGACGTCATCGTCACCGTCGGCGACGCCACACGGCTCGCCGACAACCAGCGAGCGGTCGCCGACGCGGTCCGCGCCTTCGGCCGGCTCGACGTCTTCGTCGGCAACGCCGGCCTCTGGGACTACAGCACGTCGCTGCTCGCGCTTCCCGACGACAAGATCACCGAT
>DATAES010000097.1:0-29004 GCA_036257895.1 Acidimicrobiales bacterium | reverse complement strand
CCGAACCGGCCCGACGCCACAGGGACCATCGCTGGGATCCGCACCGACACCGGACGGGAGCAGCTGGCCCGAGCCGCCTTCGAGGGCGTCGTGTGCGGCCTGCTCGACGGGCTGGACGCGCTGCGCGCGGCCGCACGTGTTCCGGTCCTCGCCGAAGGCGCCGGCCGCACGATGCTCGTGGGGGGCGGAGCCCGCTCCCCGGCGTACCAGCGGATCGTCGCGGACCTCGCCGGAGTCGACATCATGGTGTCCGAGGGCGTCGAACATGTGGCGGCCGGCGCCTGCGTGCAGGCCGCCGCCGTCCTCCAGGGCACGACTCCGGAATTGGTCGCGTCGCAGTGGGGACTCGGCACCGGACGCACACTGACGCCCGCCTCGGACGTCGACCGGGCCGCCATCCGAACGCGCTACGCGGAGGTCCGGCAGTAGATTCGCCCCTTCGTGGGCGATGGCTCTCCTCAAGATCCGCCCTCCCCTGACCGGCGCCGCGTGCTGCTCGCGCTCGGCTTCGGAGCGGCCAACGCGCTGGTGCTCGGCCAGATGGCCCAGCAACGTCCGCCTGGCGCAGGCCCCGGGTCGTCGGGCGCTCCTGCCGCGGTCGGTCCCAGTACCCCGCCCGCGCTGAGCGGCGCGGCATCCGAGCCCGCGGACGACCATCTCTACGACGTGGTCATCACTGGTGGTCGCGTGATCGATCCCGAGACCGGCTTCGATCAGGTCGCCGACGTCGGTATCGACGGTCCGACGATCGTCGCCGTCACCGACAAGAAGCTCAACGCTCGCACGACCGTCGACGCGAAGGATCGGATCGTCGCGCCAGGCTTCATCGACCTCATCAGCTACGACCCGAACCCGTACGGGATCTGGTTCAAGATCGCCGACGGCGTCACCACGAACCTGGGCATGCACGGGATGCTGATGACCGCCGAACAGTTCTTCGGCACATACGCGCAGCAAGGTTCGCCATGCCACTACGGCGGCGCATACGACAACTACTTCATGCGCGGCGTGGGTCGCTTCAACATCGGGTCGGGCGACGCCGCATCCTCGAGGCAGCTCGATCAGCTCGCCGCCGACATCGAGGAGCAACTCCATCAAGGTTGGCTCGGCGCGTCGTTCTCACCCGAGTACAGCCCGGGCATCACCGACGACGAGATAGCGCGCCAAGCCGCCGTGGCCGCGAAGTACGCGTTGCCTTGCTTCTTCCACGGTCGGTACTCGACCGACGTGCCTCCAGACGACAACGCCAAGACCTTGCAGGAGATCCTCGACGTTGCCCGTACGACCGGAGCTCCGGTCCACGTCATGCACATCACCTCGACGGGCGGCACGTTCCAGATGCCGCAGGCGCTCGACACCCTGGGGCAAGCGCGCGACAGCGGACTGGACGTCAGCGCGTGCTTGTATCCGTACAACTTCTGGGCGACGTACATCCAGTCCGCGCGCTTCAACGACGGATGGCAGCAGCGCTTCCACATCGGCTACGACGACCTCGTCATCCCCGGAACCGGCGAGCGGCTCACCAAGCAACGGTTCGACCAACTGCGCACTGCGAGCACCAACACGCTCGTCGCCGCCTACGCCATCCCCGACCCGGACATCGTCACGGGACTGCAGTCACCGATGACGATGATCGGCAGCGACGCGATCCTCACACCCGGCGACAACAACCATCCCCGCGGCGCAGGATGCTTCACCCGGGTGCTCGGCCACTACGTCCGGGAGCAGCAGACGCTGTCGCTTGTCGACGCGCTCGCGAAGATGACGATTCTTCCTGCGAAGCGGCTCGAAGCGAAGGCACCGGCGCTACAGAAGAAGGGACGGCTCCAGCGGGGCGCGGACGCCGACATCACGATCTTCGATCCCGCGAAGGTCATCGACCGCGCCACGGTCGATGATCCTTCACAACCCGCGGCAGGAGTCGACTACGTGCTGGTCCTCGGAACGATGGTCCTGACTCCCGACGGCCCCGACAAGACCAAACTCCCCGGCCAGCCGATCAGATCCGTCATCTGAGCGCGCGCTAGCTGAAGCGAGGCCAGAACTGCCGGAGCTCCTCTGCGAACTCGGCGGCCGGAGTGCCGGCGGACTCCAGTGCGTCGAGCAGTCCATGGACCAACGACTCATAGAAGGCCTCACCCTCGGGTGGCATCAGGCGTTTGCCGCGCGCTTCCGCCGCACTGGTCGCGAGGCTCGCCACGCGGTAGAACGCGTGCACGAGGTACTCGACCTCTTCGAGGTCGATCTCGGCCGTCCACTTGAATTCCCCGCCTCGCTTCGCGACCTGCGCCCACTGGTCGAGGTAATTCCGGAACGACTTGACGACCTCGAAACCGATCTGGTTGTCGACGGGCGCCTTGTCGTCGAACCCGTAACCCTCGAGCACCGCTCTCGCATAGTCGATCCATGCCGTCGCGCTCGCGGCCGCCACTGGCCCGATGTCCACCTGCACCTCGACGAGAGTACCCGTACCGTGCCGACTACGATCTGACGGTTCGTCAGATTTCGGGAGTCGTTCATGCCACAACCGCCGCTCGCCGGCGTTCGCATCATCGAGAGTTCGATGCTCGGCCCGGGGGCGATCACCACCCATCTCGCCGATCTGGGCGCGGACGTGATCAAGGTCGAGTCCCCGCAAGGCGACTACATCCGGCAGATGACGTGGCCGATCGTCGAAGGCGTCTCACTGATGCACCTGCACATCAGCCGCGGCAAGCGGTCGATCGTCCTCGACTTGCGCACGGATGAGGGCGTGGCGACGTACCTCGACCTCGTCCGAGGCGCTGACGTCGTGATCGAGGCCATGCGACCCGGCGGGCTCGAGCGCCGCGGCCTCGGCTTCGAACGACTGTGCGAGGTCAACCCGCGCATCGTGTTCTGCACGATCTCCGGCTATGGCATGACCGGTCCGTACAAGGACATGCCCAGCCACGGCATCGCCTACGACGTGTGGGCCGGTCTCGTCCAGCCGGAGGAGATCGAGGACGGCTTCGTTGCGATCCCGGAACATCCATCGATGGGGATCCACGCCGGGCCGTTGTTCGGCGCGCTCGGCGTGCTGGCCGCGGTCATCCGGGCGCGAGCGACAGGCGATCCCTCCCGGCTCGAGATCGCGCAGTCCGACGCCGCGGCGGCGATGGACTGGCTGCGTTCCGAGACGTGGCGGGCCTATGAGCGGCCGGAAGACGAGGTCACCGGCAACGCGTCGGACGATTACCAACGACGCGCCCCCGGCACTGCGGGCATGCGCGACGGCGTGCGCTACCAGTTCTACGAGACGAAGAACGGGCACATCCTGTTCCAGGCCTCCGAGCGCGAGTTCTGGGAGAACTTCTGCCGTGGCATCGACCGCGCCGACCTCTTCGAGCGCTATCCCGGTTCCAAGTACGCGGATCATGCCGTCGGCAACATCGAGCTACGCACGGAGTTGCGCGAGATCTTCCGCGGCCGCACGAGCGCCGAGTGGGTGCAACTCGGCGAACGGGTGAACACACCGATCGTGAATGTGAACACGCCGAAGACCATCGCCGACGACCCACAGTTCCAGGACCGGATGCCGTGGTTGCCGCGTGACGTGCTCGGGTGTGAACAACTGCCCTCGCCCATCAAGCTCGTGGGCGAGACGCTCGCGGTCCCGTCGAAAGCGCCGACCCCGGGCCAGCACACGGACGAGGTGCTCCGTGAGGTGCTCGGCTACGACGCGGAGCGCATCGGGGAGTTGCGGTCCGCGGGCGCGCTCGGCTGATCTTCCTCCTGTGTTCGTGCTGACCGACGAGCAAGAGGCGCTCGACGAGGCCGTCGGGCGCTTCTTGGCGAAGTGCTCGTCGCCCGAGCACGTACGACAGACCGAGGCCGCCGATCCCGCCGGCTTCTCCCCTGTCGTGTGGCAGGGACTGGTCGACATGGGCCTGCTCGATGCTGCGGCCTCGCGAACAGCGGGCCTCACCGACCTCGCGGTCGTCTGCCTGCAGGCGGGCGCCCACCTCGCATCCGTCCCGCTGGCGGAGGCCTTCGTCGCGGCCCGCGCCACCGGCGAGGCGGAGGAAGGCCGCATCACGGTGTTCGCGCCACTCGGACTCGACGGCGTGGTCGTCTCGCTCGTTGCCGGCGGGCTGGTCGCGGACGAGGTCCTGACGCGCCGCGGCGACCGATTGGTGGCGGGTGACGTCGCGGGAGTGTGCAGCCGTCGAACGATCGCAGGCATCGCCACCGGCGACGTGACGATGCCGGACACACGCATCGTTGACCTCGCGACGCCGGCGCAGGCACTCGACGAATGGCGCGCGCTCACCGCCGCCGGTATGGCGGGCTTGGCGCGTGCGGCACTCGATCTCGGCGTGGCCTACGTGAAGGAGCGGCACCAGTTCGGGGTGCCGATCGGTTCGTTCCAGTCGATCCAGCACCGGCTGGCCGATCTGCACACCGCGGTGGACGGGGCGCGCCTGCTCGCCCTCGAAGCGGCACAGGCGGTCGACGACACCCGGGACCCGGACGGGCCCGCGCTTGCGGCAATGGCGTTCGACTACTGCGGGCAAGTCGCCGAAGAGGCGGCGCTGGCCAGCCTCCACTTCCACGGCGGCTACGGCTTCATGCTCGAGTACGACGTACAGCTCTACGTCCGGCGGGCGAAGGCATGGCGTCTCGCGCTCGGTGACCCTCGCCACGAACGGCTCGAGATCGCCCGACGCCTGTGGGGCGGCGGGCGCACCGGACTCGACCGTCGGCTCGATCCGGAGACCGAGGAGTTCCGAACGGAGGTGCGTTCCTTTCTCGACGAACACCTCACCGACGAGATCATCGAGCGCGCGCACGCCACGGGCACGATGCACGACGCCGCGCTGCACAAGGCGATCGCATCACGGGGATACCTCGCCGCAGGTTGGCCGAAGGAGGTCGGTGGCCACGGGCGTAGCCCCGTCGAGATGACGGCCCTCATGCAAGAGCTGTACAGCTCCGGAGCTCCGGTGGACAGCATGGGGATCGCTTCACTCGTCGCGGCAACGCTCGTCCTCCGCGGCAACGAGCACCAGCGCGGCACGATCGTTCCGCGCATCCTCGCCGGTGATGCGCTGTGCTGTCTCGGCTACAGCGAACCGGATGCGGGTTCCGACGTCGCCGCCGTGCAGACCCGCGCCACACGCGACGGCGAGGAGTGGGTGATCAACGGGCAGAAGATGTTCACCACGATGGCCCACGAAGCCGACTACGTGTTCCTGCTCACACGCACGAGTCCCGACAAGCCGAAGCACAAGGGCCTCACCATGTTCCTCGTGCCGATGGATGCACCGGGCATCGAGATCACGCCCGTGCACACGCTCGGTGGCGAACGCACGAACATCACCTTCTACACCGACGTGCGGGTGCCTGACGCGTGCCGCGTCGGTGAGGTCGACGCCGGTTGGTCCGTGATGCATGCGGCGTTGGTCTACGAGCGCAACGGCACCAACTGGGGTGAGCCTGATCGGCTCGTGCGTGACGTGGCGGCGTGGGCGGTCTCGACCGAGGCGCTCGACGACCCGCTGGTGGCCGAGCGTCTCGCCGTCCACGCGACCGCGATGGAGGTGGGACGGCTGCTCGTGTACCGCGTCGCCGCCTTGGCCGCGACGGGCGTCATGACTCCGGTCGAGGGATCGATGGCGCAGCTGTTCCTGCCGGAAGCGTTCACGCGCGCCGCGGGCGATCTGCTCGACGTCCTGGGGGCCCACGGTGTCCTGGCCGCCGGCGACGAGAACGCGCCGCTCGCCGGTCGAATCGAGCACGCATACCGGCACTCGACCGTCACGACCATCTACGGGGGGACGAGCGAGGTGCAGCGCGGCATCATCGCCGAGCGCGGGCTCGGCCTTCCGCGCACCCGCTGACCCGTCCGAAGTGACTCAGTAGCGCAGCCCGGGGGTCCTCGTCTTGAAGACGTCGGTTGCGAGCTGCTGGCCGAGCTTCGTGGCATCCCAGCGCTTGCCGCCGTTGTTGATGGAGGCGCCGTCGGTCCAGCCCTGCATGAGGATGATGTTCTCGGCGACAGCGCGGATCACTTGACCCGTCACCATCTGGCTCTCGTCGCTCGCCAGCCACGCGACGACAGGTGACGCGACCGCCGGATCCATCGGGTTCCACTCGTCGTCGGCGATGTCGTCGGCCTCGATGACCGCCGGTGCGTTCGGCATCGTGCCGGTGATGCGGGTCGCCGCGGCCGGGCCGATGGCGTTGACGGTGACACCCATGCGGTACAACTCGAGCGACAACGTCTGCGTGAGCCCCGCGATCGCAGCCTTGGCGGTCGCGTAGTTCGTCTGGCCGAAGTTGCCGACGAGCCCGGCGCCCGAGATCGTATTGATGATGCGACCGGTGAACGACTCACCTCGCTTCGAGCGGCCGCGCCAGTGGTTGGCGGCGTGATGACACGGCAGCCAGGTACCGCGGACGTGGACACGCATCACCGCGTCGAAGTCGGACACCGGCATGTTCCAGATCACGCTGTCGCGCACGATGCCGGCGTTGTTGACGACCACGTCGAGCTGACCCCACGTGTCGACCGCCTGCTGGATCATCTCGCCTGACTGCGTCTCGTCCGACACGTCGCCGTAGTTGGCGACGGCCTCGCCGCCGCGTTGCTCGATGAGCTTCACGGTCAGGTCGGCGTCCTGGCTCGCGCCTTCACCGGCCACCGAGCCGCCGAGGTCGTTCACGACCACCCGCGCCCCGTGCTTCGCCAACTCGAGCGCGTGGCCGCGCCCGATCCCGTGGCCAGCACCGGTGACGATCGCCACCTTCGCGTCCAACAGTCCCATCAGTGTTGCCTCTCCGTTCTCCGGGTGCGCGTGGCCCCTATAGGGGCCACGGCGCACCAACATTCGTCAACTCGGGGTGAACTCCACGGGCATCGAGTGGATGCCGCGGATGAACGACGAGGGGGTGCGTTGCACCGACGCGCCCGGGGCGAGCTCGATGTCGGGCAGGCGGCGCAACAGCTCCTCGTACATCACTCGGATCTCGAGACGGGCGAGCGACGCCCCGAGACAGAAATGGGTGCCGAATCCGAAAGCGATGTGCGGGTTCGGATCACGACGGATGTCGAAGTCAGCCGCACTCGGTCCGAACACCGACGGATCCCGATTCGCCGACCCGTAGAGCAGCAACAGCTTCTCCCCTCCGGCGATCGGCACACCTGCGACCTCGACATCAGTCGTCGCCGTGCGCTGGAAGTTCACGATCGGCGTGACCCATCGCAACATCTCCTCGATGGCGACGGGCAACAGCGACGGGTCATCACGGAGCGCCTGTCGTTGCGACGGGTGTGCGAGCAGCGCCTCCATCCCGCCGGAGATCACGTTGCGCGTGGTCTCGTTGCCGCCGACGAGGATCAGCAACAGCTCGTTGATCAATGCGTCGAGCGTGAAGCCGTGGCGTTCCCCTTGGTCGTCCACGATCTCCGCGTGGGTGAGGATCGACGTGAGGTCGTCGCGCGGATTGACGCGCCGGTCCTCGATCACCTCGGTGATGTACGTACAGAAATCGGCGAACTGCGCGATGATCTCGTCGGTCACCTTGCCGTCGGCGCCTTTGATGAGCTCGTCCGACCAAGCCTGCAGGCGATCACGGTCCTCGACCTTCACACCGAGCATCTCGGCGATCACGATCATCGGCAGCGGAACGGCGATGTCCTGTGTGAAGTCGCAGCGTCCGGCCGGCCCGACCGTGTCGAGGATCTCCGTCACGATGGCGCGGGTATGCGCTTCCATGCCGGCCACCTGCTTGGGCGTGAAGCCCTTGTAGACGAGACGCCGCTGCCGAGTGTGCCGAGGATCGTCCTGAGAGATCATCGATCCGTCGGGTGGCGTCTTCGGCCGGAATCCCTCACCGGAACAGAACAACTCCGGGTGGCGCGACACGTGCACGACATCCGCATGCCGGCTGATGCCCCACAGCTCGTTGACCTCGTCCCGGTACACCGGCGCGTTCTCGCGCAACCACTCGTACGTCGGGTACGGGTCGCCCGCGTAGAGGTCGCCGTCGAGCAGGTCGATCACGCGTGCGTCCGCCACGGCGGTCATGGCTTCGCGTACCGGTCGCGCAACTCGAACTTCACGATCTTGCCCGTGGGGTTGCGCGGCAGTGCGTCGACGATCTCCAACTGCTCGGGCAGCTTCTGCTTCATCAACCCTCGCTCCAGCAGATAGGCGCACAGCTCGTCGAGCGCAGGTGGGTCCGCAGCTTCCGTCGGCACGACGACCGCGCAGGCTCGTTCGCCGGTGCGCTCGTCCGGCAAACCGATCACCGCGACATCGGCCACCTTTGGATGGGTGAACAGGTTGTCCTCGAGCTCCTTGGCCGAGATGTTCTCCATGTTGCGGATGATGATGTCCTTCACCCGTCCCGTGATCCGGACGTTGCCGCGCTCGTCGAGCACGGCGAGGTCACCGGTGCGGAAGTAGCCGCTCTCGTCGAACGCCTCCCCGTCGAGGGTCGAGTCGATGTAGCCCCGCATGAGCATCGGCGCCCGCACGCGGATCTCGCCCTCCTCCCCCGCCGAGGACCTCGACCCGTCGAGCTTCACCGTGATGAGGTCGACGCCGCTCACCGCCGCGCCTTCGGTGTTGGCGAGGGTTTCGTCGTCGTCCTGGACCGACGCCATCGTGACGATCGGCGCCTCGGTCATCCCGTACCCGGACACGACACCCACGCCCCCGAGCTCGGACTTCACGTCGTAGTGCAGTTGTGGCGGTTTGGGCGCGCCGCCGCCGATGTAGGCACGCGCCATCGGGAACAGCGGCGCGACTTCGGGATGGTTGCGCTGGTATGCGAGGTACGCCATGTGGAAGGGCGTCCCCGCTCCCGCGAGCGTCACTTCGTTCTGCGCCAGGACTGGTGGTGTGGACTCGGGGTCGAAGCCTTCGACGACGATCATCGTGCAGCCGAACGCCAGCGCACTGAAGATGTAGACGGCGCCGGCGACGTGGGTGAATGGGAACACGCAACCGATGCGATCGGACTCGGTGACCTCGAGACGCTCGCACATGCCGGCCGCAGCCGCGCGAATCGTCGCGTCTGTGTGCTGGGCGCCCTTCGGATCCGCAGTCGTTCCGGACGTGTAGTAGTACCACCGCACCGGGAGATCGGCGGCGGCGTCGGGCGCGTCCGGCGGTGGTGGAAGCTGTTGCGGATCGCCCTGCGGCAGCGCTCGGTTGGCGACGAGGATCTCGAGCCCTGGCTGTCCGGAAGCGATCTCTCTCGCCATTTCCTCGTAGTCGTAGTTGCGCCACGTGCCGGGCACGACGAGCAGCCGCGAGCCGGCCTGCTTCGTGATGAAGCCGACCTCGCGCTGGCGGTAGATCGGCAGCATCGGGTTCTGCACCGCGCCGAGACGCGAGAGCGCGGAGACGAGCACGATCGACTCGAGCCACGTCGGCAGCTGCCACGACACGACATCGCCGGCACCGATCCCGAGCCGCGCCAATCCGGCGGCGGCGCGCTCGGCTTCGGCCTTGTATTCGGCGAACGTGAGCGCCCGGCCATTCTCGTCGACCGCCATGACGGAGTCAGGCGTCGCCTCGACGCGCTTTTCGAGCAACTCCCACAGGTTGCGAGCTTCGATCATCTGTCATGCCTCCTTCCGGTGCGGAGTCTCAAGTCGCCGGGTCAAGGCCAACCATGGCGCGGAAATCGTCAGTCGAGTTCACGTGCGGGAACGGCTCGGTCGGGACGGGGACGCCGAGCGCCGCACAGATCGGCTCCCAGCCGTCGCCGGTCGTCCAGTCGAGGAGCCGAGCAGGGTCAGCGGTCGCGCGCACGTCCGCGTTGTGTCGCTCGTAGGCCGCGATCGCCGCGGCTTTGTCCTTGACGTCCGCGGTGAAGCGGTTGGCGAACATGGCATCGATCATGTCTCGCCATCCGGGAAGACCCTCGTCCGGCGAGTCCAGTACCTGGAAGATGGTGCCGTTGGCGCTCTTCCACCAGGCTTCCGACGTCTGACGGGTCGACAGCAGGATGATCGAGTCGGGGTTGGCATCGGCCATCTCGCGCCAGAACGCTCCGCCCGGCCAGTCGACGCTCGCGGTGTAGCCCTTCGGAAAGGAAGCCCAGTCGACGGCCTCGCCTTCCGCGGCACGGCGCCACACGTCGATGTGCTCGGGATGCTCGAAGACTTCGATCATGTGATAGCAGGGCCCACCGAGCAACTGTTCGAGCGCGAGCTTCAACGAATGCGTACCGGTCCGCCCAAGCCCAGCGCCAACCACCTTCAAGCTCATGTCTTCACGGGGTCTGCGCCCCCGAACCCCATCTGCGTGCGGCTCGCTGGCGCTCGCTCGCCCGCCATGCTCTCCCTACGGTCGATCATGTCATCTCCTTCACCGCGATCTCCTTGGCCCACCCGTAGTCCGCTTTGCCGACCGGCGATCGTTGCACGGCTTCGACCGCGACGATCGTTCGCGGCAGCTTGTAGCCCGCGAGCTGCGCGCGGCAGTGTTCGATCAAGACACCCTCGTCGAGGTCGAATCCGGCGGTCACCTGCACGACAGCAGTGACACGCTCACCCCAGCGAGGGTCGGGTACGCCGACGACGATGGCGTCATAGACCGCGGGATGGCCGAGGAGGACGCCCTCGACCTCTTCGGGGAAGACCTTTTCCCCGCCCGTGTTGATGCACATCGAGCCCCGACCGAGCAACTGGATCTGTCCGTCATCGAGAACGGTGGCGACGTCACCGGTGAGGACCCATCGCTCGCCGTCGTGTTCGACGAACGTGGCCGCGGTCTTTTCGGGATCGTTGTGGTAACGGATCGGGATGTGTCCGCGGCGCGCGACTCGTCCTTCGCGGCCCGAGCCGGCTTCGATCACCTCGAGCGTCTCCGGATCGAGCACCAGGGTCTCGTCGTCGAAACTGGCGAACCTCCCGCCGCCGAAGCTGCGCGCCTGCGCGCCGGTCTCCGACGCGCCGTACCCGTCGTTGAGGATCACGCGCGGGAACGTCGCTGCCAGTTCGGCCCGTCCCGCATTCGACAGCGGTGCACCACCGGATCCGATCGACACCAACGATGATGCGTCGTACTGGTCGGGCCTCGCTTTGTACTCGTCGATCAGCGGACGGGCGACCGCGTCGCCGATGATCGTGAGCACCTGCACCTTGTGCTCGCTGATGAGGCGCCAGACCTCGGCGTAGTCGGTGCGTGGCCGTGACGCGGTGAGCACGTTGCAGCCACCGGACATCAGCCACGCGAACACCGTCCATTGCGCCGCCCCGTGCATGAGCGGCGCCAACGGGAAGAACACCAAGGGGTCGCCGATGCGCTCGGGCATCTCCTCCGGGGTCCTGACCGGATTGGCCCGGCTGTAGTCGCCCCCACCGAAGCACGAGTAGAAAGCGTCCTCCTGCCGCCACACGACTCCCTTCGGCATCCCGGTCGTGCCACCCGTGTAGATGATGTAGAGGTCGTCGCTACTGCGTTGTCTGCACACGCGCTCCGGCGACGATCCGGCCAGCGCCTGCTCGTACTCACTAGTGGTTGGATTCGAACCGTCGACCGACAATGTCGTCGTCAGCAAGGGCAAGCCGTCACGGACTGCGTCGATCCTCGTCGTGAACTCTGCGTCGTGCACCAGAGCCTTGAGGTCGGCATCGCGGAACAGATAGCGGAGCTCGTCTTCGACGTATCGGTAGTTGACGTTGATCGGGACGGCCCGGAGCTTGTAGGCGGCGAGCATCGTCTCGACGTACTCCGTGCCGTTGAACAGGTAGCAACCGACGTGGTCGCCCGGGCCGATGCCGCGTGACGCGAGCCACGCAGCCAGGCGATTGGCCCGGTCCTCGAGTCCGGCGTACGTCAACGTCCGTTCGAGGGTGATCAGCGCCTGTCGCTCAGGCACACGATCGACCGCGGCCTCGGTCAGATCCGCCAAGTTGAACGTCAGCGTCACGATGCCTCTCCTGGATTTCTAGAACAGGTTCTACTTGATGCCGCCGGCTCCGTGGTAGCTCGGAAGCGCTCGGAGCGCTTCCTTGCAATGATCAGGCGGATGGCCGGCATCCGTTGGGACGACACGCTCTTCGACCAGCTGCAGATGATCGGCGATCCGCTCGCCGATCAGGTGATCGTCCAGCATGCGGCGACTCGACCGGGTGCGACGGCAGCCTCGTTCGTGAAGGACATCGCCGGTCATCTCGTGCTCCCGCCCCCAAAATGCTCGCCGGCGATCGATCGGTATCTGAGCAATCGGCCGCCACTGCCCACATGGGCCTCGGACGACAAGCTGCGGCGCGGCACCGCGTTTTTCGAGGACCACAGCCTGCAGATCGGCATGACGCTCTTCTGCGCCTCGCTGCCCGAGGCCTATGCCGCGGCCCGCGGCGCGCGTGTGCTGGGTTTGACGAAACGGATGACCAAGGATCCGGTTCGGCGGATCTACGAGACCGCGCAGATGATCTTCGACTGCATGGGCGCCGAGGGAGGCCTGCACCCCGGCGAGGCCGGTTACGAGGACGTCCAGCGCGTCCGCCTGATGCATGGCGCGGTCCGCTATCTCGCGCTCAACGACTCGAGCGTCTCCCCGCCCTGGGACGTCGGTGACGGACTGCCGCTCAACCAGGAGGAGCTGCTCGGGACGCTCATGACGTTCACGCAGGTCGTCTTCGAGGCACTGGACCGCATGGGCGTCGTCTACGACCCGGCCGACGCCGAGGCATACCTCCACTCGTGGTGCGTGGCCGGCCACCTCCTCGGCATCCGCCCGGACCTCCTACCGCTGACGCCTGACGACGCGCGACAGATCACGGCGGCGATCCGCAGACGGCAGCGTCGACCGAGCGCGGATGGGGCGGCGCTCGGCCAGGCACTCGTGAAGGCGCTGCAGGACAGCATGACGGTCCCGTTCCTCCGGCCGCTCCCTCCGGCACTGATCCGCTGGCAGGTCGGCGCCGAGGTGGCGAGGATCAACGGCATCAAGGGCCACGCCTCGTTGGACCAGTTCTTCGGGGCCGTTGCGAGCGCCTCTCGCCGCATCAATCTCGACGCGCGACACAACCCAGTCCTTTCGTGGCTGGTGACCGGCGTGACGGGCCACGTCAGCCGCGTGGTGCTGCAATCGTTCCTCAACGCGGCGCGGGCCGAGGCACGTCCACAGTTCCAGCTCCCGCAGAGTCTCGAAGCCAAGGTGGCGCGTCCGCTGCCTCGGTTCCGGGCGCAGCTCCGAACCGTCAGCGCGAAGATGCTCCCGCCCGTCGTCCGAAATCGGCTGCATCCGGCGCCGACCACGCCGCCTCGAGCTACTTGATCGCCACCGGGTTCACCGGCGAGCCGACCGCGCCGGTGAACGGCAGGGGCGACGCGTCGAGCAAGAACTGGTAGACGCCGTCGGCCGCGCAGTCGACGGACAGCGCCTCGAGGTCGAAGTTCTGTCCCTGCGTCATCCCCATGTCCCGCAAGTGCAGGAGATGGAGGGGGAACAACACGTCGTCACGCTCACCCGGGTACACCTCGAACGCGACGTTGTCGGTTGCCACTGCAGCGACGTCACGCTCGCGGAACCACTGCGCCGTCGCCATGGTGAGGCCAGGCTGATGGCCGCCTGTGTAGGTCTGCCGGTCACGGGCCCTGTAGAGCTGCATGTTCCCGGTTCGGACGAGCAGGACGTCACCGGCCTCGATCTCGAGCCCGTGACCCCCGAGCGCGAGCGCCGCGTCCAGGTCGTCAGGCGTGATGCCGTACCCACCCCCGAGCCGCTCGCGCCCCAGCGCGCGGGCGACATCAAGGAGGACACCGCGTGACACGAGCGTGGTGATCTTGGAGATCCCACATCTCGACGCGCCGGCCTCCGGGGTGATCGACGACGCCGGGAAGCCGTTGTAGAGCTTTCCGCCGTAACTGACGTGACTGAGGGCGTCCCAGTGCGTCGCCGCCTGCAAGCCCATCGTCACGATGTCGTCACTGGTGCAGAACCCGTCAGGTGTCCCCTGATACTGCGTGTTGATGGCGACCATGGCATGGAGCGGGTTGATGCGCCCCGGAATCGATCCGATCTGTGGGCTGTGCTGGTCCAGCCGCACCGCAAGCGAGAATCGCTTCCCGGACCGGACCGCGCCTGCGCCGCGCCGGACGGCGTCGCCATCGATCAGGTTGAGCGTGCCGATCTCGTCGTCGTCACCCCAACGGCCCCAGTTGGAGACCCGGGCGGCGAGCTCGACGAACTCGTCCGGCAGCGTCACGCGTTCGCGGCGGCCTCGCGGTAGCGGGTCGTCGAGTGGACAGGGTCCTTGTCGAACTGTGGCAGCACTTCTTTGCCGAACAGCTCCATGGACGCGATCACCGTCTCGGTCGCAAGGGTGTTCGTCGTCGGGCTGAAGGTCAACTGGTCGACGCCGATGTCGGCCCAACGCTGGATCGCCTTTGCACAGTCATCGGGATCGCCGACGACTGCGTAGCCGGCTGCGGTCGCCTTCTCGATCTGCTCGGGCGTCGGCTCAGGCAACAACTCCGGCCACGTCGGGAAGCCTTCGGGAGTCGGGATGTTGTCGAGCCAGTGGTGCATGAGGCTCGTGTAGTAGTTCATGTTCATGTCTGAGGCAGCGCGGAACGCTTCGTTGCGATCCTCCATGCACACGAGGTTGGTCACCGCCATGATGTTGTCGTTGACGTAGTCACCGACGGGCGTCGCGCCGTCGATTGCGTTCTTGTAGTTCTTCACCAGGGGCTCGATCTCGCGCGGTGAGCCCTCTGAGAAGCAGAAGGCACCGAGCCCGAGTGAGCCGGCCTCGCCGAACGTCGGCGGCGAACCGGCCGCCACCCACATCGCCGGATGCGCGGGCCCGTGCGGCTTCGGGAACACCTCGCGCTCGGGCATGCGGAAGAACTTGCCTTCGTAGCTGTACGTGCCGTCCTTCCACATCTTCGGGATCTCGGCGATCGTCTCCCGCCACATCTCCTTGGTGAGCGCGAGATCCTCGATGTCGAAGCCGAACACCTCGGTGGTCGACGAGCCGCGGCCTGTGCCGAACTCGAACCGGTTGTCGAGGAGGTGGTCCATCAACGCGACGGTCTCGGCGACGCGAGCGGGCTTGTTGACCGGCGGGGTGATGTTGAAGATGGCCGATCCGAGATGGATGCGCTCGGTCTGCGCGCCGACATACGAGAGGAACACCTCGGGGCCGGGCATGTGCGAGTACTCGTCGAGGAAGTGGTGCTCGGGGCACCACACGTACTTCAACCCGGCTCGCTCCGCGGCGAGCGAGATCTCGACGTTGCGCATGATGCGCTTGTGTTCGGCCGAGGGGTCGACGTCGCGCTCGAAGCGAGGCACGAACAGTTGGGCGAAGATGCCGAACTCCATTGGGAAGATGTCTCCTAGATCGGTGTTACGTCGAGGACGCCGCGGTTGAGTTTGCCGGCGTGCATGTCGTCGAGCGCCTGGCGGATGTCGCCCAGCGGGTAGCGCTGGCTGACCATCTCGTCGAGCTGCAGTCGCCCGTCCTGGTAGAAGCGCACCAGCAACGGGATGTCGTGGTGCGGGCGGGTCGAGCCGTACCGGCAGCCGAGGATCGACTTGTCGTTGTACAGCGTGTTGACCACGAAGCTGGCTTCGGTGCCGAGCTTCGGAACGCCGAGCAGCGTGCAGGTGCCGCCCCAGTCGAGCATGTCGATCGCGTTGCGGATCAGCGCAGGATGGCCGACGCATTCGAAGACGTGATCGGCTCCGTTGCTCAGCCCGAGGTCCTTGATGGCGGCAACGAGATCATCGACTGCGCTTCCGTCGACGAAGTCCGTGGCGCCGAACTGGCGCGCCACTGCTTCCTTTGCGGGATTGGCGTCGACGACGAGGACCCGGCCAGCGGCTGCGAGTCGTGCCGCTTGGATCACGGACTGACCGATGCCACCGGCACCGATCACTACGACGGTCTGGCCGGGCCGGACCTTGGCGCGGTTGAGCACCGCGCCTGTGCCTGTGACCACAGCGCAGCCGATGAGGCACGCGACCTCGAGCGGTACCGACTGGTCGATCACGACCGCCTGTGTCTCGCTCACGACGGTGTACTCGCTGAACACGCCCGCGTTGGCGAACTGGAACGCCTTGTCGCCCCCGACGGTGAACGGACGCGGAAGCTTGCCGAAGGTGTCGCGGCAGTGCGTGGGCTGGCCGCGATCGCACGCATCGCATTGGCCGCAGTTGCCGAGCGTCGTGAGCACGACGTGGTCGCCCACCGCGACCTTCTGCACCGCGCTCCCCACCTCTTCGACGACACCGGCACCTTCGTGGCCCATCACCACCGGCGTCGGGAACGGGATCGTCCCGTCGATCACCGAGATGTCGCTGTGACAGAGACCGGCGTTGTGGATGCGGACCTTCACCTCGTGCGGGCCCGGCGCGCGCACCTCGACGTCGTCGCGCACCTCGAGCTCGCCTGTCCACACGATCGCTCTCATGTCTTTGCGGGGGCTGCGCCCCCGAACCCCACCGACGTCCTGTCGATGCAGATCGTCGACGGACTCCACGTGATCGGCGGTGGTCGCCGATCTGCACCGATCCCTGGCGGTCGCTCGGCCGTCATGATCTCGCTGCGCTCGTTCATGTTCCCTCGGGGGCTGCGCCCCCGAACCCCACCGACGTCCGGCTCCCTAGCGGTCGCTCGGCCGTCATGATCTCGCTGCGCTCGTTCATCGCGTGTTGCCCGCCGCGGTTGCACGCGAGTTCGGGCGCAACACGTGTCCTGGCAGGGCGGCAGCTTCTTGGAGCTCGCCGTCGAGCACGATCGGCTCGCCGTTCACGATCGTCGCGTATGCCCCCTCGGGCTTCGATGCCCACCGGCCCGCCCCGTTGGGGAAGTCGTGCACGAACTCCTTGTGGGCGGGACCGATGGTGTCCGGATCGAAGATGTAGATGTCCGCTGCGTAGCCAGGCAACAGCACACCGCGCTCGATGATGCCGCACAGGGCAGCGGGGATCGCGGTGATCTGGCGCACGCCTTCTTCGAGCGTGAAGCCTTCCCACTCGCGCACCCAGTGCTTCAGGAAGTAGCTGTGCGCTTCTGCGCCGTCGTCGCGATCGAGGTGGGCGCCGCCGTCGCTCGTGCCGACGACCATGTGGGGGTCGGCCTGCGCCACTCGCGTCCCGTCGATCCATTCCTGCGTCTCGGTGCGCCACAGGAACTCCGTCGTCAGGTCCTCGGAGAGAGCGATGTCGATCATCGCGTCGGTCGGGTGGACGCCGAGCTCCGCCGCGATGTCTGGGAGCGCGCGCCCCACGTACTTCTCGTTCTCGGGTCGAGCCACCTTGTTGACGTGCAGGACGTCCCAGTGCGGCGGAGGCAGCGTGGCGCCCTTGGCGGGATCGCGGTTCGGGTTCTCGACCGAGTGGCGGATGGAATCACGGAACGACGGATCGCGCAACAATGCGATGCGTGGCGGGACGTCCGTCGCATCGGTGAACATGCGATGAAAGTCGAGCGCCCCCTCGTACATGGTCGTACCGGCGGCCAACGTGAACGTGCGGTTGAACGGCTTGGACATCGCCAGCGAGAACACCGCCGCACCTTGATCCGTCGCTTCGTCCACGAAGCGCTTCGCGTTGTCCCAGCCGGCGGTCGGCGCGTCGACCTTCGATCGCGCGCCGAGACCTTGGATCACGACGGGCATGCGCGACGAGAGCGAGAGTCGTACGAGCAACGCTTCGTCCTCGGACGTGATGCCGCCCACCGCGGACAGCGGCAGGTAGGCGATCGAGCCACCACGTCCTGCCTGTCCGGCCGCGGTGACGAGACGCTCGAGCTCGCCCGTCGAGGCGAGGCGGCTCGGCACCGGACGGCCGGCCGAATCGAAGTGCGTCGGCGAATGCGTCGAGGAGAAGCCCGCGGCACCGGCTTCCATCGACTCGGCGACGATCGCGGCCATCTCGTCGATCTCGTCGTCCGTCGCCTCGCGTTCTTGGCACGCTTCACCCATCACGTAGCGGCGCACCGCGCAGTGACCGACGTAGAACGCGGCGTTGACGCCGATGCGGCCGTCGAGCGTGCGCAGGTACTCGGGAAAGGTCTCGAACCCGTCGAACGGGATGCCGCTCAACGCCGAGGCGTCCATGCCCTCGACGCGGGCGAAGAGCTGGATGAGCCAGTCGGAATCGCCCGGTCGCAGGGGCGCGACCGAGAAGCCGCAATTGCCGGCGACCACGGTGGTGACGCCGTGGAAGCAACTCGACGTGGCGTAGGGCTCGAACGTGAGCTGGGGGTCGTAGTGGGTGTGCGGATCGACGATGCCGGGCGCGACGACCCGTCCCTCGGCATCGAGCTCACGGGCGCCCGAGCCGTCGACGAAGCCGATCTCTGCGATGCGCCCGTCGGTGACGGCCACGTCGGCCCTCCGCCGTGGGAGCCCCGTGCCGTCGACGACGACGCCGTTGCGGATCACCAGGTCATGGGCGGCCACGGCTGCTCAGACTAGAACACGTTCTAGTTTTGAGCAAGCATGGTGGAGCCGTGGGTACCTTCACCCGATGAACTCGATCATGGCTCGCAAGATGTGGCGGACCCTCGAGCCGTACCACGGTCTCGTCTACTTCGCTCCCGAGGCGGTCGATGCCTACGCGACGTTCGGCATCGACGGCCGTGACGGCTACTTCGCATCCCGGTCGGCGCCCATGGGCGCGGTCGAGCCGAGCGTCGTGATCGCCACGTTCTACAACTTCAACCCGTCGTTGATCACGCATGCGTTGCCTGCGGCGTGGTCGAAGGCGTCGCCGGCCGCGGTCGTCAAGGCGCGCTTCGACGCTGTCGACAAGGCGCTTCGCCGAGTGCTCGGGGCCGAGGTCGACGCCTCGTCGGTGACCCGCTCGGCCGAGTTGGCGCGGACGGCCGCGGAGGGATGCACCACCGCCGGCCGACCTCTCGCCGCCGCGCACGCCTCCCTTGCCTGGCCGGAACAGCCACACGTCGCGCTGTGGCATGCGATCTCCGTGCTGCGGGAGTTCCGCGGCGACGGCCACATCGCCTGTCTCGTCGGTGCCGGCATCGACCCGGTGGAGGCTCTCGTGCTCCACGCTGCGATGGCTGAAGTGGGACGGGGACCGTTGCAGACATCACGCGCCTGGAGCGACGAGGACTGGGATGCAGCCGTCTCGCGTCTGCGAGACCGGGGTCTGGTAGGCGAGGACGGCGCGTTCACCGAAGACGGTGACGGGTTCCGTCAGGCGATCGAGGACCGCACCGATCTGCTGGCGATGGCTCCGTGGCTCCACCTCGGCGACACAGGATGCGACGAGCTCCGCGCCCTCGTCCGTCCGCTGAGCAAAGCGGTCGTCGCGGGAACCGATTTCACGTTCCGCAACTGACGCCCCCCTTCCCCCCCTCGTTCTGGCGTCAAATACTTCGGATATTCGAACTGGTTGACGCCAGAATGGTGAGAGCTACCCGGGCCAGACGATGGATTGGAGTTCGGAGTAGGCGTGGAGGCCGAAGGAGCCGCCGTCGCGGCCGACGCCGGACAGCTTGAAGCCACCGAACGGAGCCTCGTGGTTGCGTTGGGCGGTGTTGATGCCGACGTTCCCGGAGCGCAGTTGCTTCGCGACGCGCATGGCGCGCGCCGTGTCGCCCGAGAACACATAGTCGTACAGCCCGAAGTCGGTGCCGTTGGCGAGCGCGACACCCTCGTCCTCGTCGTCGAACGGCACGACCACGACGACTGGTCCGAAGATCTCCTCCTGGACCACCTTCATCCCGGCCTTGCAGTCGGCGATCAGGGTCGGGGCGACGTAGTAACCGGCCGGTAGCTCCGGACGCTCGCCGCCTACGACGACGGTGCCGCCTTCGTCGGCTCCGGCGCGCACGTACGACTCGACACGGTCGCGGTGCGCAGCGGAGATCAGCGGGCCGAGCACGGTGTCGGCCTCCAGCGGGTCACCGACCTTGAGCGATCCGGCCGCCGCCTGCAGCCCGGAAACCACCTTGTCGTACACGCCACGCTGCGCGAGCACGCGCGTCGGCGCGGTGCAGATCTGTCCCGAGTGGAACGCCCACACGCTCACGATCGTCGAAATCGCCGTGCGCAGATCAGCGTCGTCGAACACGACCGCCGCGCCCTTCCCGCCGAGTTCGAGCAACAACCGCTTCATGTCGTGTCCCGCGACCGCACCGATGCGCTGACCGACCCCGGTCGAGCCGGTGAAGCTCACCATGTCGACGTGCTTCGATCCGACCAGAGCCTCGCCGATTTCGGCGCCCGAGCCGGTGACGACGTTGACGACCCCGTCTGGAAAGCCCGCCTGCCGCACGAGCTCGCACACGCGGATGACTGCGAGCGGGTCCTGCGGCGCCGGCTTCACCACGACCGTGTTGCCCATCGCGAGCGCGGGACCGATCTTGCCTGCCATGTTGACGATCGGGAAGTTGTACGGAGTGATGCACGCGACGACGCCCACGGGCTGCCGCACTGCGATCGCGCCCATGAGCCCGCCGGACGCCAGCGCGGTCGACGGCATTTCGCTCGGCGGCAACGGGATGACGTTCGGCTCCGCAGCGCCGCGCGCGTAACGGCGGAACCGCTCCACGCACGTGGGGACTTGCATCGTCTTGGTCACGCGCAACGTCGCGCCCGTCTCCGCTTGGACCAGTGGGATGAGCTCGTCCATGTGGTCGCGGATGATGTCGCCCGCGCGATCGAGCAACGCGGCGCGTTCCTGTGGCGAGGTCCGGCTCCACGCCGGAAAGGCTTCGGCGGCGGCCGCAGCCGCGGCCTCGACCTGCTCGACAGAATCCTCGGGAGCCTCGCCGACCACCTGCTCGGTCGCGGGATTCACGATGGCGTAGGGCATGGCGACAGACTAGAACGCGTTCTAGTCTGAACCTCATGCCGGAGATACCTCGGATCATCTCGGTCGACGATCACGTGGTCGAGCCGCCTGACCTGTGGACGTCGCGGATCACCGGGAGGTTCGCCGACCGGGCACCACGCGTCGAGCGCGACAGGGCGAAGTTCTCGTTCACCGGCGGCGTGTTCTCGTACGAGAAGGGCGTCGAAGACGGTGAGTGGTGCGACTGGTGGTTGTACGACGACCTCGTCTATCCGTTCCCGAAGCTGTCGGCTGCGGTCGGCTTCGACGAGCTCGATGTGACGCCGGTGACGTTCGACGAGATCCGTCCTGGTTGCTGGAAGCAGAAGGACCGGCTCGCCGACATGGACGCCAACCACGTCGACGCGTCGATCTGCTTCCCCAACACCCTCCCCCGCTTCTGCGGCCAGACCTTCTACGAGCAGGTGAAGAAGGGCGGCGACGCCGACCTCGCGCTGCTGTGTGTGCAGGCCTACAACGACTGGATGATCGACGAGTGGTGCGCCGGCGATGCGAAGGGCCGACTCATCCCGTTGACCATCGTGCCGCTGTGGGACGCGCAACTGTGCGCAGACGAGGTGCGACGCTGCGCCGACAAGGGCAGCTTCGCGATCGCGTTCTCCGAGAACCCGTATCCACTCGGACTGCCATCGGTGCACGACAAGAACAAGTTCTGGGATCCGCTGTTCCACGCGTGCGAGGACACGAGCACGATCGTGTGCATGCACATCGGCTCGTCGTCGCGCATGCCGGCGACGTCGCCCGACGCGCCGTTCATCGTCAGCTCGACACTGACGTTCTCGAATGCGATGGGGTCGATGCTCGACTACATCTTCTCCGGCACGCTCGAACGCTTCCCGACCCTGAAGCTCGCGTACTCGGAAGGACAGGTCGGCTGGATGCCGTACGTGCTCGAGCGCGCCGACAAGCTCTGGGCCGAGCGCAGCGACAACAGCTTCGGCACCTCGCTACCAAAGCGTCCCTCCGAGTATCTGCCCGGTCGCGTGTACGGCTGCATCTTCGACGACGAGATCGGACTCCGGAACCGAGATGTCGTCGGCATCGACCAGATCTGCTTCGAGACCGACTACCCGCACGCCGACTCGACGTTCCCGCGCAGCAAGGAAGTCGCCGAGGAGATCTGCGGCAAGGCCGGTCTGGACGACGACGAGATCTACAAGTTCATCCGTGGCAACGCGATCAGCGCGTTCGGTCTGGAGCGTTACGGCATCGAGAAGTGAGTGACGCCGATGACCTCGGCGGCGAGGTCCGCCTCGGTTCCATGCTGTTCACGATGGTCGAGCCGCATCGAGGCCACGAGGTCGCCTACAACCAGTGGTACGAGCGCGACCACTTCTACGCGGGTTGCATGGTCGGGCCATGGCTGTTCGCGGGGCGGCGATGGGTCGCAACCCGCGCGCTCAAGGATCTGCGCTTCGGCGCGGAACCGGACGTGTTCGGTGGGCGCGATCTCGGCTCGTACCTTGCGGTGTACTGGATTCTGGACGGACGTCATGACGACCACGTCGACTGGGCGCTGCGTCAGGTCAACTGGCTGCACGAGCACGGCCGCATGTTCGCCGAGCGCGATCACGTCCACACGCTGCTATATCGCCACGCGTGGACTGCGCAGGCCGGTGACGGCGTGCCCGCCGAACTCGGGCTCGACCATTCCTTCGGCGGACTGACCGCCACGTTCGTCGAGCTGGCGGATGGTGTCGATCCCGGCGAGCTCGGTGACTGGGTGCAGCAGTCGTACCTCCCGGAGCTCGAGATCGGCTTCACGCCGATTCCGCTGCCGGAGAGCGCACCGGTCACGCAGGCGGGCCTCGAACGCCTCGACCGTCGGATGCTGAACCTCTCCTTCACCACGGACTCACCCGAGAACTGGTGGGACGAGCAGCACGAGGCGGCGGCGCAACTGGAGCGCGACGGCATCGGGCGCATGTTGTGGACGGCGCCGTTCATCCCGACCATCCCGGGCACCGACACCTACACCGATCAGCTCTGGTAGACCCGAGCCTTGATCCGGCTGCCGGACCCGTGTCTCGTCGTCCTCGTGGGCGCATCATCGGCCGGCAAGTCGCACTGGGCCGCAGAGCAGTTCCCACCGGACGCGATCGTGTCGTCCGACCGCTTGCGAGCGGTCGTCGGACGCGGTGAACACGACCAGCGCGCCAGCAAGGACGCATTCGAGGTACTCGACCTCGTCGTCGACAAACGACTGCATCGCAAGCTCACGACCGTCGTCGACTCGACCGCGCTCGAGGCGGAGCGTCGGCGCGCGTACATCGCAGCGGGCGACAGACACCGCGTCCCGGTGTACGCGGTGCTGTTCGCGCCGGACGAGGACCTGTGTCGCGCTCGCAACCGCGCCCGGCGCGTTCCCGTCCCACCGAAGGTCTTGACGTCGCAGTTGCGCGCCACCGCCGCGCTGCAGCCGGGCATTGCCGACGAAGGGTTCGCCGCGGTGTTCGCGCCGGACGACGTGATGCTCGTCCCACCGCCCTTCGTCACCGCGCCCCAGTCCGCCCGCCGGCAGAAGGAGCAACCCGTGCCACTGGACTTCGGCCTGCAGATACCCCGCTTCACGTGGTCGGGCGGGCCCGAGGAGATCGGTGCACGACTGGCGTCGATCGCGCCTGCCGCCGAGCAGGCCGGCTTCACGAGCATCTGGGTGATGGATCACTTCCTCCAGATCCCCGGTGTCGGTCGCGAATGGGAAGAGATGCTCGACAGCTACACGACGCTCGGCTACCTCGCCGCGGTCACGTCACGTGCGCGGTTGGGCGTCCTCGTCACCGGCATCACGTACCGCAACCTTGCTCACCTCGGGAAGATCGTGGCCACGCTCGATGTGCTGTCGGGTGGACGGGCGATGTGCGGGCTCGGTGCCGCATGGTTCGCGCACGAACACAAGCTGTACGGCTGGGATTTCCCGGCCAGGCGTCGCCGCTATGAGCTGTTGGAGGACGCACTCGAGTTGCTGCCACTGCTGTGGGGTCCGGGCTCGCCTGCGTTTCACGGGCGAACAATCGACATTCCCGAGGCGATCTGCTACCCGCGTCCGTTGCAGGAGCGGATCCCGATCCTTGTCGGTGGCTCCGGTGAGCAGCGAACGCTGCGGTTGGTCGCACGCTACGCAGATGCGTGCAACCTGTTCGGTGAGCCGGACACGATCCGCCACAAGGTCGAAGTGCTTCGACGTCATTGCTCAGACTTCGATCGCGAACCGTCCGAGATCACGGTCACCCAACTGTCCTCGGTGAGCTACGGCTCGACCGATGAACTCATCGGTCGCTACCGAGAACTCGCAGATGCCGGCGTGGAGAACGCGATCGTGTCCTTGTCCGACGTAGGCGACATCGAGCCGATCGAGCGCTTCGCCGACGTGATCACCGCGTTCCGGTGACGGATCAGATGGCGGCGACTCCGCCATCCGCCTCGAGCGCGTGGCCGGTCACGAACGAGGCCGCATCGCTGCAGAGCCACACGATCGCCTCCGCGATCTCATCGGGCTCACCGATACGGCCGATCGGTGCTCGACGTCCCATCTTCTCGAGAGTCTCCTCGTCACCGCCGACGAAACCGCGCAGCATCGGCGTCCGTATCGTCCCCGGGCACACGGCGTTGACCCGGATTCCCTCGCGCGCGACCTCGAGCGCAGCCGACTTCGTGAGCCCGATGACGCCGTGCTTGCTGGCGGAGTAGGCGGACAGTCCGGGCACGCCCATCTTGCCCGCCGACGACGCCACGTTGACGATGCTTCCACCGTTGCCCGCGGCTCGCATCGCTCGTAGCTCTGCGCGCAAACAGTAGAAGACCGCGTCGAGATTGACCTCGAGTGTCTGCCGCCAGGACCTTGTCGTTGCGTCAGCCACGTTGGCGTACACGCCCGACGTGCCCGCGACGTTGGCGGCGATGTCGAGCCGGCCATGTTCGTCGACGACCTGCGCGACGAACGCGTCGACTGCGCGCTCGTCGGTGACGTCGATCGGCGTGTCGCCACCGAGATCCGCCACGATGACGACCGCGCCACAGTCCTGAAGTCGCTTGACGGTTGCTGCACCGATGCCAGAAGCACCCCCGGTGACCAGTGCGATCTTGCCGCGCAGGTTCTCAGTCAATGAAGACCTCGGACTCTTCGGTGAAGATCACGACGATCTTGTCCATGTCGAGGATGCGGCTCTCGTCCGGCTGCATCTTCTCGGCATAGGCGGGATCCTGCAGCATGGCGATGAAGTCGTGGTACGAGTCGAACCACTGGATCGCCATACCGTCGTACGTGTCACCGTTGCGATAGTCGGCGGGCACACGATGGTTCTGCTCGTAGCGACGGATGTAGGGCCGGAAGGCCGGCTCGTCGGCGATCATGCGCCCGTGGGCGCGCCACTGCTCGTGGAAGTCCTCGATGCCGAGGGCAGGGTTGCGCTTCACCAGCACGGTGAGCTTGATCATTCAGAAGCCCTGGAACCAATGGCCGCCGTTGACGCCGAGCGCCTGCCCGGTCACGCACTTGGACAGATCGGATGCGAAGAACACGACCGAACCTGCGATCTCGGACGAGTGCGGCAAGTAGCCGAGCGCGGTCTCGGCCTCGAGGTGCGCCTTCTTCTCCTGGTACGTGATTCCTTCCTTCTCCGCCATGAAGTTGATGTACCACTCGACCTTGTCGCTCCAGATGTAGCCCGGGTGGATGCCGTTCACCCGGATGCCGTACTGACCGAGCTCCTGCGCGAGCGTCTTCGTCGCGGTTGCGAGCGCCGACTTCGACGCCGCGTACGCGCCGTAACGCGGTTCGGTGCGCACGGCAGACATCGAGTTGACCATCACGATGCGACCCTCGCGCTGCTTCTTCATCACCGGGACGACCGTCTGCGTCAACTGCAGCGTTCCCCAGAGATTCACGTCCATCGTCGAGCGCCACGAGTCGAGACTCGCTTTCTCGAACAGCCTGTGGTCGCCGTCCTGGAACGCGTTGTTGACGAGGATGTCGATGCGACCGAGCGCTGATGTCGCGGCATCGACGGCGCGCTGGCAGGACGCGGCGTCAGTGATGTCCAGCTGTACGCGCACCGCCTTGCGGCCGAGCGCTTCTGCCTCCTCGGCGACGACGTCGACATTCGCTTCGGTGCGGGCGCCGAGCACGACGTCCGCGCCGTGCTCCGCGAGCTGCAGCGAGATGTCACGTCCCATGCCGGGCCCGACACCCGACACCAGCGCGACCTTGCCGTCCAGCAATCCCATCCTCACTCCTCGTTGTCGTCGTGGTCGTCGAGCAGCGGCGCGACATCGGCCCCGAACGCTCGGATCTGATCACACAGCTCGTCGCACGTGCGCGAGCGGAAGCGCACCTGCACTTGGTCGACGCCCATCGTGGCGTAGCCGCGCAGGTACCCCGCGAGCTTCTCGCGGTCGCCGGCCAGACAGCCCTTGCCGGTGTCCCATCCTGGGTCGCCGACGTACAGGAAGGGAGCGATGGCGCCGACCGTGAACTCGCCGTGGCGGCTGGCAGCATGGCGCAGCTCGTGGAGCCGCTCGATGGCGGCGGGCATGTCCTTCTTCAACGTGCCCTGCGGCAGCCAGCCGTCACCCCGTTCGGCGGCGCGACGGATCGCGGCGTTCGACGAGCCACCGATCCAAATGGGTGGACCACCCGGTCGGATCGGGCGAGGCCGTTGCCCGAAGTCGCCGGCGCTCCACTCATCGGCGAACGCGGCGCGGATCGTGTCCACGGCAGTGTCCGTGATCTTGCCGCGGTCGGCAAACGAGATGCCGAGCAAATCGAACTCTGCCTCGACGTGTCCCGAACCGACGCCGAGGATTGCACGCCCGTCGCTGAGCGCGTCGAGGGTCGAGAACGCCTTCGCCGTCTGCAACGGATGTCGGTAGGCGGGGACGTAGACGTGGCTCAGCAAGCGCACCTTGGTCGTGAGCGCCGCGAGCCAGCTCAGTGTGGCGACGGTGTCGTACCACGTCGTGTTCATCGTCGGCGCGTTGGCGCGCGGGATGGCCACGTGGTCGCACACCGCGACGTAGTCGAAGCCGTTCTCGTCGCACGCGCGCGCGACGGCGGCCAGCTCTCGCGCTCCGGCCTCTTGCTCCCACTGCTCCACGAAGTAGGTGCTCTGGGCTTGCACCGGGAGCTGCATGCCGTATCTCATTCGGTGCGCTCGCTCATTGGATGAACCTCTCGGCGAACCTGCGCAACTGCTCGGTGGCCTTCGTGATGTCGGGTTCGCGGGTGGACAGCACCAGTCGGATCGCACCGTGCTCTTCGACCGTTGCGAGGCGTTGGTCGTCGAGTTGGTCGAGCAGGCCACCGAGCGTGAGCTCGATGTCGGCAGCTTCGCGTCCGGCCGCTGCGGCCGCAGCGCGCATCTGACCGAGTCGCTCCTCGAGTCGGTCACCAGCGAGGCCGAGCGGATGGAAGCCATCACCGACCCGCCCGGCGCGTCGTGCCGCGGCCTCGCTGTGGCCGCCTACGTGGATCGGGATCGTTCGGTGGCGCGGCTTCGGAAAGCTGCAGACGCGCTCGAAGTCGAAGAACTGTCCGTGAAAGGTCGCTTCGTCGTCGCGCCACAGCACTCGCATGGCGTCGATGGCTTCGTCCGAGCGTGCCCCGCGCGTCGATGGATCGACGTCCATCGCTTCGAGCTCCTCGCGGAGCCAGCCGACCCCGACGCCGACGACGAGACGTCCGTTCGACAAGCGATCGAGCGTCGCGAGACGTTTGGCGAGTTGCACCGGATGGTGTTCGGGGAGCACGAGCAGTCCCGTCCCGAGGCCCAGCGTCGTCGTCGCGCCGGCCACGAAGGCGAGAAGATCGAGCGGGTCCGGGAGGTCCACATCGTCGGGCAGCGTCATGCGCCCCGTGTCGCTGTAGGGGTACCGGCTCGTGTAGCCCGCAGGCACCACGACGTGTTCGGCGACGTACATCGACTCGAAGCCGCATGCCTCGGCCGCGAGCGCGAACGTCGTGATCCACTGCGGATCGGCGGTCACGCCGGCGCGGTACGGAGGCAGAAGTCCGAACTTCACGGCAGGGATGGTGCCCCTGTTGGCCCGTCCGCCGCCAGCGCAGTAGAACGGCGCCATGCCTGAAGCCGTGATCGTCTCCGCAGCACGCACGCCGATCGGTCGTGCCAACAAGGGCTCACTCGTCGACTGCCGGCCCGACGATTTGACCGCCACGATCGTCAAGGCGGCACTCGAGAAGGTGCCGCAACTCGATCCGCAATCCGTCGACGACCTGATCACCGGATGCGGTCAGCCGGGTGGCGAGGCGGGTTACAACGTCGCCAGAGTGGCAGCCATTCTCGCGGGCATGCCCGATGTTCCGGGGGTGACCGTCAACCGTTACTGCTCGTCGTCGCTGCAGGGCATCCGCATGGCGGCGCACGCGGTGAAGGCGGGCGAAGGCGACGCGTTCATCTGCGCTGGCGTCGAGACCGTGTCACGGTTCCAGTTCGGAGCGGCCGACACCGGTCCGCACAACCCGGAGTTCGCGTCAGCGGAGGAGCGTTCTCGTGAACGCACGAACGGCGCATCGTCGTGGGAGCCGCCGTCGGGGCTGCCCGACATCTACATCGCCATGGGGCAAACGGCAGAGAACGTGCGCCTGGCGGAGAACGTGGGCCGCCAGGAGATGGACGAGTTCGCGGCCCGTTCGCAGCAGCTCGCGGTCGAGTCGCAGCACAACGGCTTCTTCGAGCGCGAGATCGTTCCCGTGACGTTGCCGGACGGGACGGTGATCGCCAAGGACGACGGTCCTCGGGAAGGAACGACCGTCGAGAAGCTCGCAGAGCTGAAGCCGGTGTTCCGTCCCGATGGCGAGGTGACGGCCGGCAACGCGTGCCCGCTGAACGACGGTGCGGCCGCGGTCATCGTGATGTCGGACACGCGCGCGAACGAGCTCGGCATCGAGCCGCTCGCCCGGATCCTGTCGTCGGGCGTGTCGGGGCTGAACCCGGAGATCATGGGGCTCGGACCGATCGAGGCCTGCCGTCAGGCTCTCGCGCGGGCGGGGCTCACCATCGACGACATCGATCTCGTCGAGATCAACGAGGCGTTCGCCGCGCAAGTGATCCCGTCGGCCAAGCACCTCGGGATCCCGTGGGAGAAGTTGAACGTCCACGGCGGCTCGATCGCCCTCGGCCACCCCTTCGGGATGACCGGCTCCCGCATCATGACCACGCTGCT
>DATAES010000096.1:0-1961 GCA_036257895.1 Acidimicrobiales bacterium | reverse complement strand
GCGACTCGATGGAACTTCTCGTATCGATGTCCCCAGCCGGCACCCAGCTTCGGTACGGACACCGACACCAAGACCTCGGCGGGTTGAATCGCCGTCTGCAGGTAGTCGACGAAGAACTCGCTCGCTGAGACGGTCCGCCGTCCGCCCGATCCGGCGACCTCCATCGATGCATCCAGCGCGAGGGCCAACGCTGGCAGATCGCCGGCCGGATCGGCATGAGCGATCGACCCGCCGAACGTCCCACGGTGCCGTACGGCCGGGTCAGCGACTGTCTGGGTCACGTCGGCGATCACCGGACAGTGCGTGCGCACGAGCGGATCGCGCAGAACCTCGTCGTGAGTTGTCGCCGCGCCGATCACCAGGCGGTCGCCGTCCTCCCGCACACCGCGCATCTCGTCGATCCGGCTGACGTCGACGAGGACGTCGGGATATGCCAGTCGAAGCCGCAGGATCGAGATGAGGCTCTGCCCACCAGCGAGGACCTTGGCGTCCTCGCCGCGCTCACGAAGCGTCGACACCGCATCGTCAACCGAGCCCGCGCGCACGTAGTCGAATTCCACGGGGATCATCGCGGCTCTCCCTTCGCCGCGCGGATGGCTTGCCAGACGTGCATGGGGGAACACGGCATCGGTACGTCGTTGACGCCGAGCGGTCGCAGCGCGTCGACCACCGCGTTGACGATCGCCGGAGTCGATGCGATGGTCCCGGTCTCCCCGACGCCCTTCACTCCTAGCGGGTTGGTGGTCGACGGGGTCTCGGTGCGATCGGTGGTAATGAAAGGCAGGTCAGCCGAGGTCGGTAGCAGGTAGTCGACGAACGTGCCGGAGGTCAGGTTGCCGTCGTCGTCGTAGACCGCCTCCTCGAACAGCGCCTGCGAGATCCCCTGTACGACACCACCATGGATCTGGCCGTCGACGACGAGCGGATTGACGACCTTCCCAACGTCGTCGACTGCCACGTACTGCTTGAGGTCCACCTTGCCGGTCTCCGTGTCGACCTCGACGTGCGCCAGGTGGGTGCCATGCGGGACCGAGAACGTGTCCGGATCCATGACTGCGTCGGCGGTGAGAATGGGATCGGCGCCGGCTGGCAGATCGTGTGCGACGAACGATGCGAAGGCCAATTCCTGAATGGACTTGCCCTGCTCCGCGGAGCCGAGCACCGAGAACCGGCCGGCCGCGAACTCGACGTCGCGTACGTCGACCTCCAATTGATGAGCTGCGAGAGCCTGCGCCTTTTCGACGATCTTCTCGCACGCCTTGACGATGGCCATCCCGCCGACGACCAGCGAGCGGGAACCGTAGGTGTCCAGCCCGAGAGGTGCGGTGCGGGTGTCGCCGTGTACGACGACGACGTCGTCGTACGGAACGCCGAGCGCATCGGCTGCGACCTGGGCGAACGTGGTCTCGTGGCCCTGGCCGTGCGGCGACGTGCCGGTCACCACCTCGACTTTGCCCAGCGGCAGCACCCGCACGGTGGCAGCTTCCCAGCCGCCGGCGATGTATCCCTCCCGGCCGAGCCATCGCGACGGCGCCAGCCCGCACATCTCGGTGTAGGTGGACACGCCGATCCCGATCTGCACCGGGTCGTTGCGGTCACGGCGGGCCTGCTGCTCGCGCCGCAGGTCGTCGTACCCGAGAAGGTCGGTGGCCCGTGCCGTGGCCTTCTCGTAGTCGCCGGAGTCGTACTCGAGCCCAGCCACGGTCGTGTAGGGAAACTCGTCCCGCTCGATCCAGTTCTTGCGACGCAGATCGAGCGGTTCCATGCCCAGTTCGTTGGCGAGCTCGTCCATGATCCGCTCGATCACATAGGTCGCCTCGGGACGGCCAGCGCCTCGATAGGCGTCGGTCGGCGTCTTGTTCGTGAACACTCCTGTGCACGACAGGTCGTGGGCCTCGAACTTGTAGATGCCGGGGTACATATACCGGCCGAGCAGCGGGATGCAGGGGGTGAGCAGTTGC
>DATAES010000095.1:0-24695 GCA_036257895.1 Acidimicrobiales bacterium | reverse complement strand
AGCTGCAACTCCTGCAGCCTGCCGTCGATGAACATCCACAAGCCCCACGTGTCGTCCTCGTCCGTCCGGATCAACACCTGGACCGAGAGCTGGTCCTGCCACGGAAGCGCCTCGAGCGCCTCGACCATCGGCTTGCGGTCGAAGTCTGCGAATGCGGCGGCATAGATGACAGCGGTTGGTGCCTTCGACCCGATCCAATGCGGCGCGACGCCCTCACCGGTGAGCGACACGAAACGGGTCGAGCGCATCCACGGGATCTGGACGGCCGGGTCCATGAACCGCTGCATCGATCTCTCGCCCGACCGAGTCAGCACGAGGACGGTGGTGACGTCGCTCACCGGAAGAGCATTCCACCAGCGCGCCTACGCCGGCACCCCTGCGCGGGCACGCCTCCGCCCCGGGCGACAGCAGGTGCAACGATCTTGGGATGGATGATGCACTGTGGCAGCGGTCGGCCGGTGAGCTCGCCTCTCTGATCAGATCCCGAAAGGTCTCGAGCCGTGAGGTCGTGCAAGCCCACCTCGACCGCATCGAGGACGTGAATGCCGTCGTCAATGCCGTGACGGTGACGCTGTCGGACGATGCGCTCGCGGCCGCGGACGAGGCAGATCGCGGACCAGGTCCCGGTCTCTTCCACGGCGTGCCGTTCACGATCAAGGAGAACATCGACTGCGTCGGCTCGCCGACGACACAAGGGGTGCCCGCGCTGGCGAACGCACTGCCGCCATTGGACGCGCCGATCGTCGCGCGCATGAAGGCAGCCGGCGCCATCCCATTGGCGCGGACGAACCTCCCCGAATTCGGCCTGCGCATCTCGACGGACAACCCGCTCCGCGGGCGCACGAACAATCCGTGGCACCCTGATCGGACCGCGGGCGGATCGAGCGGCGGCGAAGGCGCCGCGCTGGCGACTGGGATGAGTCCCTTCGGACTCGGCAACGACATCGGCGGATCGGTGCGCAACCCGGCGTTCTGCTGCGGCATCAGCTCGCTCAAGCCGACGCCTGGCCGGCTGCCGATGGCGAGCTCGATCCCGCCGCTCGACCCGATGATCGCGTCGCAGCTCATGTCCACCGACGGGCCGATGGCGCGTCGCGTCGAGGATCTGCGCACCGGCATGCGAGTGATGGGCGGTCGCGACGTCCGCGATCCGCGCTCGGTCGACGTGCCGTTCGACGGTCCGAGCAACGACGTGCAGGTTGCCGCTCTCGTGACGTCGGTTCCCGGTGTGACGCTGCCGTCGTCGCTCGCGGATGCTGTCCGGCGCGCCGGCCGCGCACTCGAAGACGCGGGTTGGAAGGTCATCGAGACTTCACCACCCGATCTCGAGCTCGTGACCGAGGTGTGGATGGGTGTCCTCGCATTCGGGATCGCGAGCATGCAGCCGATGCTGGCGCCGGTGATGAGCGAGGGGGCGATGAACCTGATCCAGCAGTTGCTCGATCAACCGATGCAAGCCCCGGAAGCGTTGCTGGTCGAACGCCATCGCCTGATCCGCGAGTGGAGCGCGTTCTTCGTCGACCACCCGGTGGTGATCGGCCCGACCTGGACCGACGTGCAGTTCGAGCACGACGCGGACTTCGATCCCGACGTCGGCATGCGCGTAACGGTCGACCGGCTCCGGTTCATCACGCCGGGCAACCTGCTCGGTATCCCTTCGTGCGCGGTTCCGACTGGCGTGCAAGACGGTCTGCCCGTCGGCGTGCAGGTCTACGCCGACCTCTGGCGTGACGATCTGTGTCTCGACGTCGGTCAGATCATCGAAGACGCACTCGGCATCATCACTCCGATCGATCCTCGGCCCGGTTGACGCCGAGCAACTCGTCGAGGAGCGAGGCGTACCTCAACAGATGGCGATCGCCGACGAAGTGGTCGACGACGTGGATGACTGCATTGCCGGCGAATCGTTCGATCTCGCTTGGCTGTTCGAGCAATCCTGCAACTGTGTCGCCGAACCCGTCGAGGTCGCATGGATCGTCGAGCAGCACGCCCGTACCGGGTGCGATCTGGTCGACGATCCCGCCGACCGGTGAGGCGACGACTGGCTTCGCCTTCCACATCGCTTCGGCAACCGTGAGGCCGAATCCCTCGGCGAGGCTCTTCTGGACTGCGATCGTGCTGGTCCGCTGCACGGCGTTGACCATGAGAGCGTTCTCTTCGATGTCGTCCATCGGCAACGAGACCAGCCGGATGCGCGCCTGTGCGTCGGGTGGCAGTCGGTGCCACGCATCGACGCATTCGTCGAGCACAATTGCGCCTTCGGGGTCGTCGGTCACGCCCGCCACACTTGGGCCGACGAGTGCGAGGTTGGCGTCGACCCGGCCGACCACGCCGTTGGCGAATCCCATCATCACGCCCTGCATGTCCTTCAGGTGGTCCCATCTCGACACCTGCACGACCAGTGGCAGCCGAGGATCGAGCGGACCTTCTCCGACGATCGAGGCGCGACGCTCGACCACGCCGTCAGACCCGTCGCCGCGCACGAACCTCGCTGCAGGTCCCTCGACGTCGCCTGCGTACAGACCCACGCGGCGCACGATTCGGCCGACGTCGGCCGGATCGAGTGCTCGGTTCTTCGGTGAGAACGGATCGATGGAAGGCGGGATGATGTGGACGTGCCCAGAGCGGAGGGCATCCGGCACGTAGTGCGCCAGCGAGAAGACGAACGCTTCCGCTTCCAGCACGTGCGGAATGACGAAGGACCACGCCTGTTCGGTCCATTCGTTGACGATGTCGGCACCGATGTGGCATCGCCACACGACGTGGACATCGTGTTCGCGCATCGCTCCGCACAGACCCGCCGTCTGGGGGTCGTGCAGGAGGGCCACGTCGCCGGGACGGAGTTGCTCGCGGAGCAGCGCCGCGTTCTCCGCCGAGATGCGCGCATAGTGCGCGGCCTCCGCCGGTCCGAGGTCGCCGTCATCACCCCTCGCGCCATGGATCCGGTTGTGGATCCGCTTGGTGATGGCGAAGAATTCGTCATCCCCGTGCGTGACCAGCCACCGCACATCGAGTCCGGCACCACGCGTGTAACCGACGAGGACGGCGAGCATCTCGGCCACTCCGCCGCCGGACGCCGTGGAGTTGACGTTCCACAGGGTGTGGCCGTCGAGACGGGAACGGGCTCGGGTTGCGGCCGCGTCGAGCGTCTCGTACCGCTCGTCGCTGATGAGGTCGCGAAATCGTGCGAGCGGTAGCGACGGGACCAGAACCTGCCGCAGTCCCGTCACGTCGCGACTCCGGCCTCGCTGTCCGGTCGAAGGGCCGCTCTGAGCTTCCGGAGTGCGGATTCCAGCGCGGTTCGCTCCTTCGGGTCGAGGTGCGCGGTGAAGCATTCGTCGATGTGCTCGATGTGGCGAGGCAGCGCACCTTCGATGCGCCGGCGCCCCTTCGGTGTGAGGACCGCGTAGAAAACCCGTCGATCGCTCGAGCAGGCCTCGCGCCGGACCATTCCGGCTTCCTCCATCCGGTCGATCGATCGCGTCAAACCACTCGGCGTGATCACGACCTGCCGAGCCAGATCAGTCATCCGCAACCGGCCCCCGGGACTTCGGGCGAGGCGGAGCAGGATCTCGAACCACTGGTTCGTCAGCCCGCTCTCAGCTTCCAGATGACGCCCCAGCTCCGATACGAGCCCGGCGTGGGTCTCGATGAAGAGCCCGGCCAGCGTGAGGCGGTCGTCGGTCAGCGAGTCCATCGACAGCAGGATAGGAAGAAAAAGGTTGCGCGAACAACGATCCTGTCGTATCTTCTTGCGTACACAACAAATGTCCTCACAACTATTGTTGCTACAAGGGAGTTCAGATGACCGAAACCATTGTCTCTCCGTCCTCCACCCGTACCGTCGATGGCGTTGAGCTGCCCGTCACCGGCGTGTACGCCCTTGACGCGTCGCACAGCCATGTCGGCTTCGCCGTCCGCCACTTGATGGTCTCGAAGGTCCGTGGCCAGTTCACGAAGTTCTCGGGCACGGTCACGATCGCCGAGGACCCGGCTGCGTCGTCGGTCGAGGTCGAAGTGGACCTCGCCAGCATCGACACGAACGACGAGAAGCGGGATGGCCACCTCCGGTCTGCCGACTTCTTCGACACCGACACGCACCCGACGATGACGTTCCGGTCGACCGGCGTCCGTCGCGGCAAGGGTGAGCGTTGGATCCTCACTGGCGACCTCACGCTCAACGACGTCACGCGTCCGATCGACCTCGAAGTCAGCTACGAGGGCTCGGCCACCTCGCCCTGGGGCGCCAGCAGCATCGGCTTCAGTGCGACCGGCAAGCTCGATCGCGAGGAGTTCGGCGTCAGCTGGAACCAGTCTCTCGAGACCGGGGGCTTCCTCGTCGGCAAGGACGTGACGCTCGAGATCGAAGCCGAAGCCATCCTCCAGTAACCGTCCAGCGTCGCATCGTTCAGCCGCGGATTCCGCGGAGACCGGCCCAGGCGAGGGAGGCGACGTGCTCCGCGAGGTCGACGGGGGAGCCGGCCATGCCGTTGGCCACCCAGTGTCGGCTCGTTCCTTCGGCCAATCCGACGATGCCATGGGCGAGCAGTTGGCGCTGGCCGGGCTCGAGGCCGTCGACGTCGATCAGCGCGGCGATGCTCTCGGCGATCGACTGCTCGACAGAGCGGACCGCATCGGCGAACTCGACGTCACGCCGCGAGCCGCCACCGAACAGCAGTTGGAAGGCCGTGCGGTGTTTGGCTACGAACGTGAAGTAGGCGACGAAGCCGGCCCGAACCTGCTCGCGGGGGTTCGGCGCTTCCGATGTGGCCTTGCCGATCTCGTCGCGGAGGCGTCCGCCCACGTCTTCGAGGAGCTCGAGGTACAGCTCGCGCTTGGACCGGAAATGCTGGTACAGCACGGGCTTCGTCACGCCCGCCGCCTCTGCGATGTCGTTCATCGACGTCGTGTGATAGCCGCGAGCGGCGAAGAGCTCGAGCGCGACATCGAGCAACTGGCGGCGCCGGCGAGCGGCAGGCAGGCGAGACGCAGGCGGACGGGTGACCATGGACCTCAGATTCGGAAAGGACTCGTGTCGATCATGGCGAACGCGGCGACCGCGAGGCCAGCCCGCCAATCGCGGCACCCTGCCGCCATGTGCGGCTCAGCCGTCGGTGAGCGCGGACGATCGAGGAGTTCTGGACGATCAGTAGTTGATGATGACGGAACGAGCGACCTCGCCCGCCTCCATCGCGGTGAACGCGTCGTTGACGTCGTTGACGGAGATGCGGCGTGAGATCAACTCGTCGAGCTTGAGTTGTCCGCTCTTGTAATACTCGAGCAGCCGCGGCACGTCGTCCTGCACGTTGGACGAGCCGTACCAGCAGCCTTTGATCGTCTTCGACATGAGCACCACGCCGAAGAACGCCGGTAGCTCGAGCATCACGTCCATCCGGGGGACGCCGACGAGGATCGCCTGGCCACCGCGACGGGTCATCATCAGCGTCTGTTCGATGGTCTCTTTGAGGCCGATGACTTCGAAGGCCACATCGACGCCGCGCCGCGCCGTGAGGTCCATGACCTTGGAAGTCGGATCACCGTCGCTCGCGTTGATGAGCTTGGTCGCTCCGAAACCCTCGGCCATGTCGAGCTTGTTCTGGAGCATGTCGACCGCGATGATCTCGCCCGCGCCCGCGATCCTGGCGCCCTGGATCACGTTGAGCCCGACACCCCCGCAGCCGATGACGGCAACCGTGTCGCCTTCGCGGATGTCGGCGGTGTTCACGGCGGCGCCGACGCCGGTGAGAACACCGCAACCGATGAGCGCGGCGATGTCGAACGGAATGTCCTTGGGGATCTTGACTGCGCCCATGGCGGGGATGACGGCGAGCTCCGAGAACGTGCCCGAGCACGCCATCTGCTTGACCGGTTCGCCATCGCGCGAGAACCGGGTCGACCCGTCGACGAGCCCGCCAGTGGCCATCGCCATCGCGCCCGCCTCGCACAGGTAGGCCTGTCCGTGCTGGCAGAAGTAACACTCGCCGCACTGGGGGACCCACGAAACGACGACGTGGTCGCCGACCTCGAGTCCCTCGACACCCTCGCCGAGCTCCACGATCTCGCCCGCACCTTCATGGCCGAGCACCATCGGGAAAGCGCCCATGAGCGTGCCGTTCTGGATCGAGAGATCGGAGTGGCACACGCCGGATGCACCCATGCGAACCATCACCTCACCGCGGCGCGGTGACTCGAGCTCCAACTCCTGGATCTCGAGCGGCTCGTTGAGTCCGACGCAGACAGCAGCCTTCGGCATGACTCGATTCCTCACGTGGACAGCAGGCGCGCTCATCACGAGCACGGAAACCGGTAGAGACTGAGACCTTTGCACCGGGGCGCGTCAGCGTCCAAGTTCGCGGTCTTCGCGTTCCGCGGCGCGGACTGCGTACGAGAAGACGATCGACGGCGCGAGTACCGCCGACCCGACCAGCAGGCTCGACACGATGATCGCGACCAACGTGCCCGAGTACCCGACCACGAACCCGATGACGAAGAACACGACGGCGATGCCGAACAAGCCGTAGCCGATGCGCTGGCCGAGTTCGGTCAACCGGGCGATGCGGGCTCGCCGAGCGCGCACCGGGTCGTCGTTCATGGCAGCCAACCTGCTCCGTCGAACAGGCGCTCGATGCCTTTCGCCATCCGCTCGTACGAGAAGTGCTCCATCGCCACCTGGCGATTGTGATCGAGCAGCGACTGGTCCGGTTCTCGCAGGAACGCGTCGAGCGTTGCAGGCTCGTCCGGCTCGAACCACTGGAAGCCGAGTTCGCGCAGCTCGTCGGCGACGGCGTAATGACCGACCGCCGCGGGCCGCAGGTCGAGCGCAGCCTCGACCGGTGGATTGCCGAACCCCTCACGGATCGACGGGAAGACGATCGCGTCTGCGGCCGCGTATGCGTCATGCACCGTCCCCGGACTCGGCTGATGGATCACCGGGCAGTCGGCGTTGTCCAACAACGCAGCGAGCGTTTCGCCGTACCCGTCTTCCGCCGGACCGGTCAACCAGTACGTCGCCGAGAGCTCTGTAGCGAGCTGCAGCGCGCGAGGAACGTTCTTGCGCTGGATGGCACGAACGGGATGCAGCAGCAGACGCTGTTCAGCGCTGACCCCGAGCGCGTGCCGCGTCGCATCGCGATTCCCTGGCGCGGGGTCGGTGTCGAAGCCGTTGTAGATCAGCGTCGATTCGATACCCCGACACGCGAGCTCCAGGGTCGTGTGACGATTGATGACGACGTGTCGCCAGGCACGATCGTCCAGCGGGAGCTCGGTCACGTGCGCGTGCTGTGGCAATTGCCAGGACGGGTCGTGGTGGTGCATGACGGCCGGACGCCCGGCGAGCACACGGCCCGTGGCGCGAGCCGCCGGTAGGTTCAGCGGAATCGTGCAGAGGTTCTCCACGACGACGACGTCGGCACTGGCCAGCGCTGCTTTCAGCTCCTCGTTGCTCGGCGGGCCGACCGCGCTGATGGCCAAGCCGGGCAGCACGACGTCGACCGGACCTTCGCCCGCGACGGTGACCACGTCGAAGCCGAGGTCGCGCAGCGCCCGCTCCCAGCCCCGCGCCACAACGGAGACTCCGTCCGCGAGGCCGAGACGAAACGAGACGACGGCGCAGACGGGCATCGGTCAATGACGGTACTGAGCGATCGCGTCCGCGCTGTCATGGAGTCGCACTGGCAGCCCGAGGGCTACACGGTCCCGAACGCGGTCACGTATCCGTTCCGGTGGCTTTGGGACTCGTGCTTCCACGCGTTGGTCTGGGCCGAGCTCGGCGAGCCGGAGCGCGCGGTATCCGAGCTCGCCCATGTTCTCCAAGCCCAGGACGACCGCGGCTTCGTGCCCCACATCGACTACGGGCGCGAGCCCAGCCATCACGAGTGGTTCTGGGGACGGTCCGGGAGCTCGACGATCACGCAGCCGCCGATGTACGGGCACGCGGTCGCCGCGCTCCGGCGACGAGGAATCGATGTCGGCGACGACCTGGTCGAGCGAGCGCGCGCCGGCATCCAGTTCTTCCTGCGCGAGCGCCGTCATCCGTCGGGCCTGGTCGCTGTGATGCATCCGTGGGAGACGGGATGCGACGACAGTCCCCGCTTCGACCACTGGGGCGCAGGCGACCCGAAGCGCTGGTACGACGTCAAGGGCGCGCTCGTGGCCGCCCTGCCCGACAACGGCTTCGACTGTGCGCCGGTGTCGCTCAGCGCACTGGTGGCGTGGAACGGACGTGAGCTCGACCTCGACACGGCCGACCTCGTCGACGCCATCGCGGCGCGGTGGGACCGCGAACAGTGCACGTGGATCGACGGCGGGGAGAGCGAGAACACGTCCGGCCGCGTCCGAACGCTCGAAGCGCTGTTGCCTCTGCTCGTGGTCGAGCAACCTGACGCGCTCGCAGCGATCACCGACTCGGCCGCGTTCGGGGGCGCGTTCGGACCCGCCGGTGTGCACCGCGCCGAGCCCGCGTTCGATCGTCGCCGTTATTGGCGGGGGCCGGTCTGGCCCCAGCTCGCTTATCTGCTGTGGCTGTCGGGCGCGCCCGTTGCCGAGACCACGGTGCGCGGCGCGGAGACCTCGGGACTGTCCGAGTTCTGGGACCCCGACGACGGCACGGGGCTGGGCGCCTCACCGCAGTCGTGGACCTGCCTCGCGGTCGTGATGTCCCACAACGCCGCCGACACCCGCGGCTCCGCGGGCTCCACCGGCGCCGGCTCCTCCGGCTCCAACACTTCGAATGTTGGTGCGCCGTGGCCCCCAGAGCGGCCACGGCGACCCTGAGAATGCAGGCCGAGGCGGTGCTGGCGCCGTGCGAGGTGGACGATCACGTCGATGGCCGCCACGAAGATGATGAGGTCGCCGAACGAGACGACCTGCTCCGCGACGGGCAAGGGGATGATGTCGGCGAGCACGACGAGAACGTCGTCGGGTTCTTCGAGGTGGCGTCCGCCGGCGAACTCGACGCTGTGTTCGGCGCCACGTTCGACGACGCCGGCGTCCACGAGCGCCTCGGGTCGCACGGGCATGCCCTGGTTCAGCACGATCGGGACGATGTTGCAGAACAGGCCGATGGCCACGACGCCCATACCGGTGAGATGCAAGTTGACGATCGCGAACCACGTGAGCAGCACGAGCGCGAGCAGCATCAATGCGGCCGCTCCGTCACCGTCGAGCCGTGAAGCGACAACCTGAGCGACGAGGCCGCCTGCGAGCAGCCCCCACCTGTGCACGCGAGGGCGAGCGAACCGGGTGTGACGAGCAGGCAAGGCGAGCCCGATCGTGAGTCCGAGGGCGACAGCCGCCAACATCAGGACCACCCGACGAACCTAACAACCGAGCACTACGTTCCCGGGGATGCCCTACGAAGCGGTGCTGTACGACGTGAGCGGAGGCATCGCCACGATCACGATCAATCGGCCGGAGCGGCGCAACGCGCTGTCGTGGCAGGTGATGACCGAGCTGCGCGACGCACTCGAGGTCGCGAAGGACGACGACGACGTGCATGTGGTCGTTCTCACCGGCGCTGGCGACAAGGCGTTCTGCGCGGGCGCGGATCTCACCGGCATGGCAGCCGACGCAGGTTGGGCGGAGTTGCACGACGCGCGCGGCGAGCTGGCGCGCTTGTTCCGAGCGATGTGGGAGCTCGGCAAGCCGATCATTGCGAGAGTCCGGGGCTATGCGCTCGCGGGTGGATTCGGGCTGTGTCTCGCATGCGATCTCGTCATCGCGGCGGACGACGCGCAGTTCGGCACACCGGAGATCGATGTCGGTCTGTGGCCGTTCATGATCACCGTGCCGCTCGTGCGGTCGATGCCGCCGAAGAAGGCGTTGGAGCTGATGATGACCGGCCGCCGCGTCGGCGCGGAGGAGGCGGAGCGCATCGGGTTCGTCACGAGGATCGTGCCTGTCGATCAGCTCGACGACTCGGTGGACGAGCTCGCATCGACTCTCGCGTCGAAGTCGACGTCGGTCATGAAGCTCGGCCGAGATTCGTTCTACGCGGTGTGGGACCAGTCATCGGAGGAGGCGCTGCGGTTGCTGCATCCGATGCTGACGATCACAACTGCCACCGAGGACGCCGCCGAAGGGATCGCCGCGTTCGCGGAAAAGCGCGAACCCCATTGGAAAGGTCGCTGATGGACAAACCGAATCTGCACGACTGGGGTCCGTTGGTCGACGACGTGCGGGCCCGCAAGCAGACCGCGCTCGCGATGGGCGGCGACGAGCGTGTGGCGCGCCAACGTCAGCTCGGCAAGCTGCCCGTCCGCGAGCGCATCGACCTCCTGGTCGACGAAGGTTCGTTCATCGAGTACGGCCTGCTCGCCGACCACATGGATCCGTCCCTGGCCGATCGCGGGTCGCTCGCCGCTGACGGCGTCGTCACGGGGATCGGCGCCATCGACGGGCGGCGCGTCGCACTCATCGCGTACGACTTCAGCGTGATGGCCGGCTCGATGGGGCAAGTCGGCGAGCAGAAGACCGCGAGAATGCGCGAGCTCGTGTTGCGCCAGCGCATCCCGATCGTGTGGCTGCTCGACTCGGGTGGCGCACGCATCCAGTCGACCTCCGGCTCGACGTTCGCCGGAGCCGGAGCTCTCTTCAGAGAACAGGTCACGCTCTCCGGTGTCGTGCCGCAAGTGGGCGCCATGCTCGGCCATTGCGCGGCGGGCACGGCGTACATCCCCGCGCTGACGGACTTCGTGCCGATGGTGAAAGGCACGTCGTCCATGGCGCTCGGCGGCCGCCATCTCGTGAAGGCAGCGACAGGGGAGGACGTGACCGAGGAGGAGATGGGCGGCTCCGAGGTGCACAACAAGGTGTCGGGGGTCGCGGATCAAGAAGTGGCGAGCGACGAGGAGTGTCTCGCGATGGTGCGGCACTACCTGTCGTTCTTCCCGAGCAACAACGAAGCCGCGCCGCCGGTCATCGAGTGCAGTGATCCGGTCGACCGTCGTTGCAACGCGCTGTACGACATCGTTCCCACCGCGCCGCGGCGCGCGTATGACACGCGCAAGGTCGTCGAGGCGGTCGTCGACAACGGTGACTTCCTCGAGATGAAGCCGCAATGGGCGCGCAACGTCGTCACGGCACTGGCACGCGTCGGTGGACGTCCGATCGGCATCCTCGCCAACCAGCCGATGGTTCTCGGCGGTGCGCTCGACGTGAACGCGGCCGACAAGGCGGCGAGGTTCGTCTGGTTGTGCGACGCGTTCAACATCCCGCTCGTGTTCCTGCACGACGTGCCCGGGTTCATCGTCGGCTCGGCAGTCGAGAAGCAAGGCATCATCCGTCACGGCGCCAAGATGTTGTTCGCCGTGTCCGAGGCGACGGTTCCGAAGATCTCGGTGGTGCTCCGCAAGAGTTACGGCGCCGGGTACTTCGTCATGAACGGACTGGCCTACGAGGCGGACTATCTCGCCATCTGGCCGACCGCCGAGATCGCGGTGATGGGACCGGACGGGATGGTCAACATCACGATGCGACGCCAACTCGAGCAGATCCCGGAGGGACCAGAACGCGACGAGGCGCGCATCGCGATGGCCGAGGAGTTCCGCAAGAACATCGATCCCTACATTGCCGCCGGCCATGCCCAAGTGGACGATGTCATCGATCCGGCCGACACCCGCCTCGCGATCTGGCGCGGCCTCCAGGTGTCGGCGTCCAAGACCATTCAGCGGCCCTGGCGCAAACACGGCGTCCCCCCCGTCTGAACCCGTGACATGTGAATGTTGGTGCGCCGTGGCCCCGATAGGGGCCACGGCGACCCGGAGTTCGGGGATGCGGGCTCAGGCTTGGTGCTTGACGCCGACGAGCATCATCTCGGTCATGCGCCGCGGCGCCTCCATCAGCAAGGGGAAGAGCACGGCACGCTTCGGATAGCGAACGTGGCGCTGATCCTTCTCGACGGCCTCGACGGTGGCGTCGCCGAGCGTCTCGATCGGCGTGTCGGTCGCGAGGTGCAGCCGGTAGCCCCGCTGAAAGCTGTCCTTGGTCGGCTTGTAGTCCGCCACACGCGACAGCATCTCCGTCGGAACCCCGGCCATCTCGACCAACGTCGTCTTCACCGGCAGCTTGTGCAGATCCGTTCGCAACCCAGCGGTGAAGTGCGACAGCCCTGCCTTCGTGGTGGAGTACGCCGCGAGACCCGGGTACAACCCACATGACGCGAGCGACGAGATGTTCACGATGTGACCGCGTCCTCGATGCAACATGCGGGGGACGACCTGACGGCACAGCTCCATCGGCGCGAGCAGGTTGATCTGGACGATCGACGCGACCTCCTCGGCTGAGTGATCCCAGAACGCGGCCGCCATGTCGATGCCCGCGTTGTTCACCAGGACATCGATGGGCCCGGCTTCGTCTTCGATGTGGTTGATGAGCGTTGCAACCTGCTTCGGATCGCCGAGGTCGGCCGGATGCGCGGTACCGCCGAGATCCACGGCCAACTTCTCGATCACGTCCGCCGATCGGGCGACCAGCGCGACGTTCGACCCTCTCGCCGCGAACTTGTGAGCGAGGACCTCTCCGATCCCCCGTGACGCACCGGTGATCATCACCCGCCTACCGCGCAGTTCCATGTCACGCCCCTCGTGTCGGTCCGGGCCGACACTACCGGTAGGGTCCGGCCCCGTGGCTGAGGTGCGCGCGGAGATCACTGCGAACGTGTGGCAAGTACGGGTCGAGGTCGGCCAGCAAGTCGAGGTCGGCGACGAGCTCGTCATTCTCGAGTCCATGAAGATGGAGATTCCGGTCGTCGCACCGATTGCGGGCAAGGTCACCGAGGTCGCGGTCGAAGAGGCGACGCAGATCCAAGAAGGCGATCTCGTCGCAGTCATCGACGGGTGATCAGGTGAACAAGTGATCCACCTCGACCAACGCGGCCGCATTGCGTTGGTCACGATCGACCGTCCTGAGCGGCGCAACGCGGTCGATCACGAAGCCCTCGAGCAACTCACCGTGATTCTCGACAGTGCGGTTGCAGATGTACCCGGGACGCGAGTCGTGGTCCTCACGGGTTCAGGAGGACACTTCTGTGCCGGCGCCGACCTGACCGGCGTGGAGGACGCCGGTTTCGCTTCGGTGTTGCGCGGCGTGCTCGACCGGTTGCGCGACGCACCGATGCCGACGATCGCCGCGGTCGAAGGCGCGGCGCTCGGCGCCGGCTCGCAACTCGCGATCGCGTGCGATCTCCGCGTCGCAACGCCGAGCGCTCGGTTCGGGATCCCCGCCGCGAAGCTCGGCTTGATGGTCGACCACTGGACCGTTCAACGGCTCGCGCTGCTCGCAGGCCACGGTCCTGCACGCGCCATGTTGCTCGCAGCCGAAATCGTCGACGGCGACAGTGCCGTCCGGTTGGGTCTCGCGCAACGTGCGGGCGACTTGGGTGACGCGCTCGCCTGGGCGGACGATATTGCGAATCTCGCGCCGCTGACGATCCAAGGCCACAAGCTCATGCTCAACCGCCTCGAACCCGACGTCGGTCGCGATCCGGAGGTTGCTGCCGCGTTCGCGCGTGCGTGGGACAGCAACGACCTCCGCGAGGGAATCACTGCGTTCCACGAACGCCGTCCACCCGAGTTCAGCGGCGAATGATCAGGGCGCAGCTTTCGCGGAGCCGGTGAGCTCTGCGAAGTCGACGTCGTGCAGCGCGCAGACCACGCGGCGCTCACCTCGTTCCCACGCTGCCTCGTCGGGCCGCGCGTTCGCGATGTCGTAGTGCGACGTGCGGTAGTCCAGGCCGGTGTAGCCGGAGAACGCGGCGAGGCAGTTGTCTTCGGCGAACGCAGCGAGCATGTCGTCGCCTGGATACGCCGCAGCCGGGTCGGTCGTTTGCGCCACGACCGCGTACACCTCCTGTTGGTGTGGGCTCGCGCAGTCGACGACGCGCGCCGACGAGAGATCGATCGCGGCTCCCGCCGCAAACTGGTCGGTGTCGAAGCACTGTCCGACGTCGATCGGCGGTGGTGTGGGTCGCGTGGAGGGTGCGGTCGCCGCGGCCGGGTCGGCCGCCTCGGATAGCGCCGAGGACGGCGCCTTCGTCGCGAACGGATCGAGCGGTTGTGTCGTCGCCGTCTGATCATGCGAGCCGGAGCAGGCCGCGAGCACCAGTCCCAGGAGGATGAGCCGCGGTCGCATCGCCAACCGGTCAGCGACAGGTCAGTAGTTGGCGGGCAGGAGTCGGGAGAAGCTCTCGAAGAAGTAGAAGAGCGCGATCAGGAAGATCGGAAGGCCGATCAAGTACGCCGGCCCTTTCCGCCAGCGCTTTCCGACCAGCCATGCGAGCGCCCAGATACCGGCGCACAGCAGGCCGTACAAGATGGCGGGCAGCTTTGGCGCGGCCTCGCCGCTGACGCTCGCGTTCAGCTGTTTCGGCGCTTCTGTGGCGGGCTCGTCCGCCTTCGGCGCCGCCGCGACAGGCGTGCCCTCGAGCTGGGCGTGGATCACGATGCGCTTGCTGGCGCTGTACTTCGGATGGCACGCCGTGAGCGTCAGCTCATTGGCGCCCCTGTCGTCGAGGACCTGGACGGCTTCCGGCGAGACGATCTCCTGTCCCGTCACCGAGTAGTGGAACACCCCTTGCAGGGTCGTCACGGTGATCGGGTCGCCCTGGGCGAGGTCGTCGACGTTGGCGAACGGCGCTCCATACGTGCTGCGGTGGCCCGCGATGGCCGAGTTGCCCTTCTGCCCAGGCAGCGGCGTGTCGGGATAGTGGCCCGGGCCGTTCTTGAGGTCGTCGACGTCGACGCCTTCGATCATGTATGCGCTGAGGCCGATCTTCGGGATCTCGATCTTGCCAAGCACGTCGCCCTCGGGCGGCGCCGTCATGGGCGGCGCCACCGACGTCACGGTCGCAGGAACTGTTGCCGGAGCCGAAGCGGCTGGAGCGGAATCGGACGGTGTCGAAGACGACGCCGACGGATCCGAGTTGCCGACGACGCCACTGTCCTCGCCGCTGCCCGCGTCGGCGAGCTTGTCTTCGAACTGGTGCTGCAGACGGTTCTGGGCTTGCGCCTCGCGGATCCCGGTTCCCCACAGTTGGTAGACCACGAAGAGCAGGATGAGCACCCCGAACGTGATCATCGTGCGCCCGATCGCACCGAGAACCCTCGCCAACCTCACGGCGCTGATGGTACGGGCCACCACGCGGCCCACTCGGTCACGGCCTGCCTTGGTTGGGGTTTCGGGGCGCCAGTAGCCTCGCGTCGTCTCATGGACCCCGTTGCAAAGGACCAGGTCGTCCGTCTCCGTGCCGCGGTCTCGCTGCTCGGCCGCTTCCCCGCTCTCGCCGGAGTCGATCTCGACGTCGAGCGAGGCGAGGTCGTGCTCGTTCGAGGCCCGAACGGAGCGGGCAAGACCACGTTGTTGCGGGCGTGCGCGGGTCTGGTTCCGGTCGTTTCGGGCGAAGCGACGGTTCTCGGGTGCGACCTGACGCAGGCCGCGGACCGAACTGCGGTGCGCCGGCGGGTCGGGCTCCTGGGCCACACAACAGGTCTGTACGAGGACTTGACGGTGACCGACAACGTCCGGTTCTGGGCTCGCGCGTGCGGTGCAACCAGGGCCGAATCCGACGCCGCCCTAGCCGCGCTCGGGCTCGACGGCCGCCTCGCCGGCGTCGTCGTGGCCAAGTTGTCCGCCGGCCAGCGCCGCCGGACGTCGATCGCGGCGCTCGTCGCGCGCCGCAGCGAGCTCTGGCTGCTCGACGAACCACACGCCGGTCTTGACCAGGCCGGTCGAGACGTGGTCGATCGCCTCATCCGCTCGGCCGCGGCCGCCGGCGCCACCGTGATCGTCGCGTCGCACGAGCTCGATCGCGCCGGCGCCATCGCCGACCGCACGGTCACCCTCGCCGGCGGCACCGTCGTCGTGCAGCCCACATCATCCGTTCTGGCGTCAACCAGTCCGCATATGCGCACCGATCGACGCCAGAACGAGGGGGACGGGGAGACGGAGGTGCTGCGTGTTCCGTGACGCGGCGCTCGTCGCCGGCAAGGACCTGCGCATCGAGTGGCGCAGCCACGTCACCACCAACCAGGTGGCGCCGTTCGCCGTCCTCGTCCTGATCCTGTTTGCGTTCGCGCTCGACCCGGACCGGGACGTCCTGCAAAGAGCCACCGCGGGTCTGTTCTGGATCGCGATCCTGTTCTCTGCCGTTCTCGCCGTGCAGCGGGCTTTCGCCCTCGAGGCCGCGGACGGCAACCGGGACGCGCTGCGTCTGTCGGGCCTGAGTCCCGCAGGCATCTTCCTCGGCAAGGCCGGCGCCATCGCGCTCGAACTCGCGGCACTCGAGGTCCTGCTCGGCATCGGTGTCGCCGTCCTGTACAACACGACGTGGTCGGGTTGGCTCCTGCTCATCACCACCAGCGTGGTCGCGACCATCGGGCTGGCCGCCGCCGGTAGTCTCTACGGCGTGCTCGCGGCCGGGCTGCGGGTGCGAGAGACGCTGCTCCCGCTCCTGTTCCTCCCGGTCGTCGCGCCGGTCCTGCTCGGCGCCACCCGGGCCTTCGAGGCTGCGCTCGATCAGAGCCCGGCCGACGGATGGTCTTGGGTGACGCTGCTGACCACGTTCGCCGTGATCTATGTGGCCTTCGGCGTCCTCGCCTTCGGCTCGCTGTTGGAGGAATCTTGACCGAGTCCGTAGCCGCCGTTCCCGCGCACACGGGATCGCGGTCGACGCGGTTGCTCGGGCTCGCCACGCTCGCGGGCATCGCCGTCGTGCTCGTGCTCGCGCTCGCCGTTACGGGGCCCGACAAGGTGCAAGGCGACGCCGCCCGTCTCATCTACCTGCACGTCCCCGTCGCGATCTCGATGAACGTCGGGTTCGGGCTGTGCACGCTCGGCAGCGTGATGTGGCTGTGGAAGAGGTCGCGCTGGTGGGACACCGTCGCGGTGTCGGCCGCGGAAGTCGGTCTCGTCTTCACCGGCCTGACGTTGGTGACCGGCATGGTCTGGGGCCGGCCGACGTGGGGCGTGTACTGGACGTGGGACGCCCGCCTCACCACATTCTCGCTGCTGTTCCTGCTCTACCTCGGCTACCTCGTCGTGCGCCGCCTGCCAGCTGATGTCGAGGTGCGCAATCGCCGTTCCGCGTACGTCGCCCTGCTCGCGTTCGTCGATGTTCCGATCGTGTACCTGTCTGTGAGCTGGTGGCGGGGCCTGCACCAGGAGGCGACGCTCAGCCTCAGCACCACGATCTCCGGATTGATGCTGTTCACCCTCGTGCTCGGCATAGCGGTCGCGTCGATGGGATTCCTGTGGCTGCTGGTGCATCGTTTCCGAGTTGCCTGGCTCGAGGACGAAGTCGAGATCGCCGGTCTCGATCTCGCGATCACCGAGCGGCGAGCGGAGGCTGCGAGCGTCGAGGTCCCCGCGTGAACACCTGGGGCTACGTCACCGTTGGATACGTGCTCGTGTTCGTGGTGGTGTTCGCGTACACCGTGTTCCTCCTGGTCAAAGGACGCACACTGTCGAAGCAGGTGCCACCGGAGAACCGCCGATGGATGTGACGGTTCCGCCTGCAGACTCCGACTCCACGCCTGACGCTGGGCCGGAGCCTGATCTCACCCCTCGCACGCTGCGCGAAACAGACGGGCGACGCCGGACGCGCCGGCGCAAGCCGGGCGTCTATGTCCTCCTCGTCCTCATCGTCGCCGCGATCGGCTACGTCATCTTCCAGGGACTCAACAACGCCGCGCTCTACTACCGCAACGCGGACGAGGCCGTCGCGCAGAAGGCGAGTCTCGGCACCCACCGCTTCCGCGTGCAGGGAACCGTTCAGGACGACGTGACCAAGGTCGGCAACGAGGTCGACTTCACGATCGCGTTCAACGGAGCGACCGTTCCCGTCCACCACGACGGCGGCGAACCTCCCGAGTTGTTCAAGTCCGGCATCCCCGTCGTACTCGAAGGACACTGGGACCAGAGCGGCGTGTTCTTCGACAGCGACAGCATCCTCATCAAGCACTCGGCCGAGTACAAGGAACAGAATCCCGACCGCGTGCCGAACAACGCGCCCTAGGAAAGATGAACGCAGCGCTCGGTTCCGCGGGGATCATCCTCGGTTTCGTCGCGTCGCTCGGGGGCATCGCGACGCTGGGTGTCGGCCTGTGGCGTCGCCGCCCGAAGCTGCTCGTCACCGGCCGCACGTACGTGTGGATGGTGGCCGTCGGCGCATTGTTCGCGTTCGTGTTCATGGAACGCGCCCTCCTCACGCACGACTGGTCGATCGCGTTCGTTGCGAACAACGCGAGCGAACACACGCGGTTCCCGTTCAACGTTGCAACGTTGTGGTCCGCGCTCGAAGGGTCGATCATTCTCTGGGTCACCGTGCTGGCGGGCTACCTCGTGGCCATCTCGCTCAAGTTCCGCCACCGCGCCGCGGACCCGCTCGTCGGTTGGGCGACGCTCACGATGTTCGTCGTCACGCTGTTCTTCTTCGGGCTGATGCTGCCGAACATCGGTCCCGCCGATCCGTTCAAGGGCACGTCGTTCGTGATCCCGCCGGGATTCGACGGTCCCGGCCCGAACGCGCTCCTGCAGAACCACATCCTCATGGCGATCCACCCGCCGATGCTGTACCTCGGCTACGTCGGTTTCACCGTGCCGTTCGCGTTCGCCATCGCCGCCTTGGTGACCGGTCGCCTCGGCGAGGGCTGGCTGCTCGAGACCCGGCGATGGACGCTGTTCGCCTGGGGATTCCTGACGATCGGCATCGTCCTCGGCGCGTGGTGGAGCTACGAGGTGCTCGGCTGGGGTGGCGCGTGGGCATGGGACCCGGTCGAGAACGCGTCGTTCCTGCCGTGGTTGACCGGCACCGCCTATCTCCACTCGGTGATGGTGCAAGAACGACGGGGCATGTTGCGCGTGTGGAACCTCGCGCTGCTCTGTGCCACGTTCGCCCTGACGATTCTCGGCACCTTCCTCACCCGGTCGGGCGTGCTCGATTCCGTGCACGCGTTCACCGAGTCCGGGATCGGCATCTGGATCCTGACGTTCTTCACGGCCATCGTCCTCGTGACGATCGGCCTCATCGGTTGGCGCGGCGATCGGCTTCGCGCGCCGGGTCGCATCGATTCACCGTTGTCGCGCGAAGGCGCGTTCCTGTTCAACAACGTGTTCTTCTCGGTGTTCGCGTTCGCCGTGCTGCTGGGAACGGTGTGGCCTCTGATCGTCGAAGCGGTCAACGGCGAGCAGTTGTCGGTCGGGCGTCCGTGGTTCGACTTCTTCGGCATGGTGCTCGGGCTCGGTCTGCTGGGACTCATGGCAATCGCGCCGGTGCTCCCTTGGCGGAAGACGACAGCCGACACGCTGGCGCAGCGGTTGCAGTGGCCGGCGTGGACGGGTGTGGGCGCCGTGGTGTTGGCGGTACTGCTCGGCGCACGCGGGCTGGCGCCGCTGGCGGCGTTCGGCCTCGGCGGCTTCGCCGCCGGATCGGCATTTCGCCAAGTCGTGCTCGCGACCCGAAGGCAGGGTTGGCGCGGCTTCGTCGGCCGCGCCAACGGCGGCATGATCGTCCACCTCGGCGTCGTGGTCCTGGTCGTCGGCTACATCGCGAGCAGCACGTTCCAGTCGTCACGCGAGGTGCGGCTCACGCCCGGACAGAAGATAGCGATCGAGGGACACACGCTCGAATACCTGAGGAGTTCGGCCACCGTGAACGACCGGTTCACGAGCGTGGCCGCACACATTCGCGTCGACGGCGGGAAGGAGTACGCGCCGTCGCTCCGACAGTTCCCGAACAACGCTCAAGCGATCGGCACGCCCTCCGTCCGTACGAGCCTGGTGGACGACGTGTATCTGTCGCTGCTCACCGCACCCGCCGACGGTGACGTCGTCAACGTCCGGGTCATCGTCGAGCCGCTGGCGATGTGGATGTGGGTCGGCGGGGCCATCATGGCCTTCGGCGCAGCGCTGGCCGCGTGGCCACGACGTCGTCGCAACCCGCTCGACCCCGTCTCGGCGCCGGTCCCGACCCATCGCGACGACCACACGCTTCTTCCGGAGCCCGACGAGGCCGAACCCGCGCTGACGGCGGTGGACTGATGGTGCAATTGACGGAAGACACCGCGCTCGTCCAGCCGCCCCGTCGCGGACGGGCCGCGCTGTTCGTGGCCGTCCCGGTCGCGCTCGTGATCGTGTTGCTCGTGGCCGTGCTCATCACCCGCAAGAGCGCAGCCGACCGCGCCGACTTCGACCGGTTGCACGATCAGCCCGCACCGGAGATCGTCGGCACGACGCTCGACGGCAAGCCGTTCGACCTCGACAGCTACAAGGGCAAGTGGGTCGTCGTGAACTTCTTCGCGCAGTGGTGCGTGCCTTGTCAGCAGGAACACGCCGATCTCGTGTCGTTCTCGCAACGCCACGAATCTGCCGACGACGTGCAGCTCGTGAGCGTCGTCTTCAACGACGACCTCGACAAGGTGAAGGATTACTTCGCTCGCGAGGGCGGAGACTGGCCTGTGGTGACCGGCGACTCCGGACGCATGGCCCTCGACTACTCCGTCGTGCGGGTACCGGACACATACATCATCGATCCGATCGGGATCGTGCGCGACCGGCTGCAACGCCCGGTGCAGAACACCGACGAGCTCGACGTCATCATCGGTCAACTCTCGCAACAGCTGTACGGCACCGACAGCTCCGACAGCTCAGGTCCGTGAGGCTCAAGCTCAGCTACGCGCTGATGGCGATCGCGCTCGCCACCGCGCTGTTCGCCGGCACCCGCAGCGAGGCCACGCCGACGGCGGCGCAACGCGCGCTGTCACTCGAGCAGTCGATCAAGTGCCCGGTGTGCCGCGGGCAGTCCGTTGCCGAGTCCGACAGTGAGGCGTCGAAGGCGATCCGCACCGAGATCGAGCGTCGCATCGGAGCAGGACAGCCGGACAGCGAGATCCGTGCCTACTTCGCGCAGACACTGGGTGACGACATCCTGCTGCGCCCTCCGGCGAGTGGCTGGGGCGGTCTGGTGTGGGTATTGCCGATTGCGGCCCTCGTCGTCGCGAGCGCGGGGATCGGCTACGCGTTCTGGCGCTGGCGCAGGTGGAGCACGTGAATCCGGCGTTCCCCGGCCACGCAGGCCGCGTGTGGCCGTGTCTTCTGCGTTCCCCGGCCACGCAGGCCGCGTTTGGTCGCTCCTCCGCTTGCGCTCCGTCGCTCGCATCGCCGCACCGGTGCAGCAACGACGGTCGCGTGCACCTGGGTCTCCGCTGGCGCTCCGTCGCTCGCATTGGAGCACGGGTGCGGCAATGACGGTCACGCGCGGCTCCGTACCGCTCGATCCTGACGCGCTCGCCACGCTCGAGGAGCAACGGCGGTTCTTGCAACGGTCGCTGTCCGATCTCGAACGTGAGCATGATGCCGGCGACCTCGACGACGAGGACTACGCCACGCTCAAGCAGGATTATGAGGCCCGGCTTGCCGTGGTCAGCCGCGCCATCGATGAGGGACAAGCGGAGCTCGCGGCGAACCGACGACCGTCGAACCCCGCCCGGACCGCGGCGGTCGTGGCAGGTGTGGTCGTCTTCGCGTTGGTCTGCGGGTTCTTCGTCGCGCGTGCTGCAGGTCGCCGCGATGCGGGCAACACCATCACCGGCGACATCAGTCAGACTGCGCGCCAACGCAACACGGAATGCCTCAACGAAGCGCGCGACGACTCCTCGAAGGCGGTGGCGTGTTACACGTCGGTTCTTGCGGACGCGCCTCAGAACGTCGAGGCGCTGACGTACCGCGGCTGGGTCCGTTTCGTGAGTGGCGACGCACAGGGGATCGCGGACCTCCACCAGGCGGTCCAGCTCGACGTCAACTATCCCGACGTGCACGCGTTCCTCGCCATCGTCTTGTTCCGCGCCGGCTGCGTGACGGACGCGCAGACGGAACTGCAACGCCTCGACGCGTTGAACCCGTCACCACTCATCGCCGACCAGGTGGTTGGTTTGCGCGCGCAGGTGCAGCAGGCGCTCGCCGATCCGGCGTCCGCGGCGCCGTGCGCACCCTCGAGCGGCGGATGATCCGGCTCGGCGGCGGTCAGGGCTTCTATGGCGACGGTCACGATCCCGTCGCCGACGTTCTCGCCGCCGACGTCGACTACCTCGTCTGCGAGGCGCTGGCCGAACTCACGCTGGCCATCCTCCAGAAGGATCGGCAGCGCGACGAGGCGCTGGGCTACACGCGGGACCTGCCCGCCTACGTGAGCGCGGCATTGCCTCACGTGCTCGACGGGCGCACGAAGCTCATCACGAACGCCGGCGGCATCAACCCGATAGCTGCCGGCCGCGCGGTCGTCGAGACCGTGAAGGCGCTCGGGGGCTCCGGTGTCACCGTCGCGACCATCGTCGGCGACGACGTCCGGCCGCGGGACGCGGACCTCGCACTCCCGGATGACGCGCTCTTTGCGAACGCATACCTGGGCGCGCGGCCAATCGTGGCCGCGCTCGCCGACGGCGCGCAGATCGTCGTCACCGGACGAGTGGCCGACGCGTCGTTGTTCCTCGCGCCGCTCGTGCACGAGTTCGGTTGGCCCTGGGACGACTGGGACCGGCTTGCCGCAGGTGTCGTCGTCGGTCACCTGCTCGAGTGCAGCGGCCAGGTCACGGGCGGCAATTACTCCGGTGCGTGGTGGGAGAACCCGGACCCGTTGCGCATCGCGTTCCCGATCGCCGAAGTCGACGACACGGGTGTCGCGGTCATCACGAAACCACCCGGTACCGGCGGCATGGTCACGTTCGACACCGTGCGCGAGCAACTGCTGTACGAGGTCCACGACCCGGCGCGGTACCTGAACCCGGATGTCACGGCGGACTTCACGTCGCTGACCTTGACCGATCTCGGCGACGACCGTGTGCAGGTCTCCGAGACCCGCGGTGGGCCGCCGCCCGCGACGTACAAGGGTCTCGTGTGCACGCCGGCGGGCTGGGCCGGCGAGGCCCGGTTCGCGTATCCGTGGCCCGACGCCGAGGCCAAAGCGCGCGCCGCGCTGTCGTTCATCCGCGGGCGCGCGGAACAAGCGGGAGTGCCGGTCGACGAATGGCTCGAGGAGTACTTCGGCGTCAACGCCTTCGGTGGACCGACCGTCGACTTGCACGACGACTGCGAGCCGTCGGAAGTGATCGGACGGCTCGCGTGGCGCACCGCCGATCGCGACGCCGCAGCAGCCGTCGGTCGCGGCGCCGGAGTGCTCGGGCTGTCCGGCCCACCGACGATCTCCGGCACGGGACGGACCCGCGACGGCGGCCCGACACAACTGCTCGCCGTCACTTCCTTTGCCGTCGACCGAGCCCTCGTCGACGCCCAGGTCCGCATCGACCTCACCACGGTCTGAGCGAATGTTGGTGCGCCGTGGCCCCTATGGGGGCCACGGCGACCCGGAGTTCGGAACGGGGGGAGCGGCCGGTACTGTCCGAGCCGTGATGCCGACGTCTCCGCCGCTGGCCCCGGCCTCACAGCCGCCGCCCCCGTCGCCGACGCCACCGCCAGCGCCGCCGTCGCCGTGGCTCGATGCGCCCCTGGCTCCGGCCTCGTGGCGACTCGGCGGACTCGTGCTCGATGCGATCCTCGTCGGTTGCACGTTGGTCGTGGGTTGGCTGGCGTGGTGGATCATCGACTGGGACAGCGGACGATCGCCGGCCAAGTCGATCCTGCACACGCGGGTGGTCCGCGCCGCAACGCGTGAGCTGCCCGGGTTCGGCCGCATGGCTCTGCGCGAGGCGGTGGGCAAGGCCGTTCCCGCCGGCGCGGGTCTGCTCGGGTTGTTGACGCTAGGCGACGGCTCGAGTGCTGCCCGCTTCCTCGTCGCGGCATCAGTTGCGTGGTACGCGATGTCGGTCGTCGCTGCGCTGCTCGATCCTCAGCGACGGGCGTTGTGGGACATGATCGCCGGCACGATCGTCGTGCTCGACCCCGACGTCAGCCCAACCGATGTCACCCCGACTGCGGAGGCAGATACCGCGCCGATGTGAAGCGGCCGCCGCTCCACTCGAGCTTCCAGATCGAGCCCTTGGCCCACCGCACGCGGCCGGTCTTCGTGCCATTCCGGCCGATGGCCTCGACGAGCGCAGGGACGAGATCACCGTGCGCGCAGAGCACCGAGTCCCCCTTCTTGACGGCCACTTTCGTGAGCAGCTCGTAGGCCTTCTCGACCGGCGCTCCCTCTTGCAATGCGTCGGTCGTCTCGACCGAGCGCCCCAACTTCTTGCCGAGGGGCCGAAGTGTCTCGACGCACCGCACGGCCGGACTCGACAGCAGCCGGCGGACGTTGGCGTCGCGGAGCAATTCGGCGAGTCCCCCCGACTGGCGCTCGCCCTTGGGTGTGAGCGGACGCAGATCGTCGTCGTCGCCCTCCCAAGCCCTCCGGCTCAGGGCGACGGCGTGGCGCACGAGGTAGACGGTCATCGCGGTCGGCGAGCGTAACGTTCATCCGTGCGTCGCATCCGACTTCGCGGCCTCTGCGGGGCCAGGTGCGGCGACAAGGGCGACATCAGCGACATCTCCCTGTTCGCCGACGACGAGGCCGCGTACGAGGCGATCGTCGCCGCGGTCACGCCGGAGCGGGTGAAGGAGCACTTCGGATCGCTCGTGCGCGGTCCGGTCGAGCGGTACGAAGCCCGGAACGTACTGGCGTTGAAGTTCGTCCTGCACGAGGCGCTCGGGGGCGGAGCGCCGCGCAGCCTGCGGTCCGACAATCTCGGAAAGACGTTCTCGGCCAACCTGTT
>DATAES010000094.1:0-1908 GCA_036257895.1 Acidimicrobiales bacterium | reverse complement strand
CACGAACGACGTGAGCGTGCTGGGCGGATCGCGATCTTCGAGCAAGGAGATCAGCGCGAGATGGGCGACGACCCGGTCGGCATCGACACGACTCGGCTCGACGTGGCGCTGCCAGATGGCGCGGCCGTCACCTTCGGCCTCGACGTTGCTGCGCGCCCGGCCCAGCACGTCGAAGAATCGATCGACGTCCACAGGCTCGCCCATCTCGTCGAGAAGATCGATGGCGCGCGCCGCGTAACGGAGGATCTGCACCGTCTCTGTGCCCGCGAGGTCGTTGAAGAACCATCCGCATGACGTGTACATGAGCAGCGCGTGTCGTTGCTCTTCGAGCAACGTCAACACGAGGACGTGATCAGCCCCAGGTGGGCTGTGCTGTGCGAGGAAGTCGTCGATGGTGAGCTCACCGAGAAGGACATCGATGTACGCATCACGCGCCGCCCACGGATCGTGCAGCACCTCGCGGCCGCGGCGTTCGAAGACCTCGGCGCCGTGATCGCGCACGAGGTCGAGCGCCTCGCGCAGCGGCGCGCGCCAGGCCTGGTTCCAGCCCGGCTCGCCCCCCGTGTGGCAACCGCAATCGTCCTTCCAGCGCCGTACACCATGCGCGCAGGACCAGGCGCTCTCGTGCACGCGCACTTCTCGAACGGGCGGCTCTTCGTCGACGAGCTGCGCAGCGTTGAGGACGCGCACTCCGGCGGCGCCGGCCTCGTGGCTGAATGCGTAGGCGAGCGCCCGGTCGGCGAACTTGTGGTGATGACCGAACGTCTCGCCATCGGTGGCGACGCATACCGGTGTTCCGTCACCGGCAGCGACGACGACGCGCCGGATCAGCTCCTGACTCGACAGGCCGGTGAGCCCGAACGCGAGGTCGTGAGAGATGTCGCCGTCGTAGAAGACGAGCGTGATCGACCGTCCACTGCCATCTGGATGCATCCACCGATACGGCTCGCCACCGCTGACCGGACCGTCAGCCTGCGATGGCGCCAGGATGGTGAATCCAACGCCTTCGTCGACGAGCGCGCACAACACGTTGTCGTTCACCGCGGTCTCGGGGAGCCACATGCCACGCGTCGCGCGACCGAACCGGTGCTCGAAGTCCGCCAGGCCCCACCGGATCTGCGTACGGAGGTCGCGTTCGTTGGCGAGCGGCAGGATCATGTGGTTGTAGGCCTGCGCGATCGCGCCTCCGCCCGTGCGATCCGCATCGAGCATCCGCTCGTACACCTCCGCTCGATGGATCTCGAGCCATGACAGCAATGTCGGTCCGACGTTGAACGACAGGTGCTCGTAGTTGTCGACGATCTCGGTCACGCGGCCATGCTCGTCGAGCACGCGCGCCCAGCCGTTCGGCCGGTAGCACTCGGCTGTGATGCGCTCGTTCCAGTCGTGGTAGGGCGCTGCGCCCGGCTCCACGGCGACTTCCTCCGTCCACGGGTTCTCCCGAGGCGGTTGGTAGAAGTGCCCGTGGACCACGAGCCGCACGTCACCCATTCCGCACGAGGTTACGGCAGCCCCTTTTCGGCTCCACTCCCACCTGAACTCAGGGTCGCCGTGGCCCCTATAGGGGCCACGGCGCACCAACATTCGTCTAGCTGGGGGCGACGTAAACGATGCCGAGCGGTGGCAGGGTCATGGCGACGGATTGGGGGTGGCCGTGCCATGCGACGTCGTCGGTCCACAACTCCGTGTTGCCGATACCGCTTCCGCCGAACTCGCGTGCATCGGTGTTGAGCAGAACGGACCACTTCCCCGCGGTCGGGAGGCCAAGTCGGTAGCCATGGCGCGGCACCGGCGTGAGGTTCGCGACGCAGGCGACGGGCCGGCCGGTGCCCTTCGGGTCGAATCGTAGGAACGAGTACACGCTCTGGTCGGTGTCGTTGGCTTCGATCCAATGGAACCCGTCAGGGG
>DATAES010000093.1:0-3662 GCA_036257895.1 Acidimicrobiales bacterium | reverse complement strand
GGCTACCTGACATCGGATCCCGATGTCGCGAGTTGGGGACAAGGTCGGATCGACATCTTTGCTCGCGGCGGCGACGGCGCGCTCTGGCATCGATGGTACGCGGGTGGCTGGGGGCCATGGGAGTCACTCGGCGGGCAGTTCGCGTCCGGTCCGAGCGCGGTGTCGTGGGGCCCGAACCGCATCGACGTGTTCGGCTGCGGGATGGACGGCGCGGTATGGGCACGCAGCTGGACCGGGTCGGGCTGGTCTCCGTGGTCGTCACTCGGCGGCATCGTGCAGTCGGCACCCGAAGCGGCGTCGGACGGCGCGGGCCATCTCGACGTGATGGCGCGAGGGGTCAACGGTGCCGTCTACGTGAGGTCGTTCCGGAACGGCGCATGGTCGTCCTGGGGCTCAGCAGCGGGAGCGGCGACGTCGGGCGGAGGAGCGGCTTCGTGGGGCCCGAACCGCATCGATCTGTTCGTACGGGGTGGTGACGGCGCGATGTGGAGTGCGGCCTGGACGGGCTCCGGATGGTCGAACTGGTACACGCTCGGCGGCCTGCTCGCCTCCGATCCCGACGTGTCGTCGCCGGGTCTGAACACGCTCGTGGTCACCGTGCGAGGCGTCGACGACGCATACTGGCAACGAGTCTTCGACCGGAACGCGTGGCAACCCTGGCGGCGCATCTGACCCTGGAATGGACGCCGTCAGCCGAGCAGGTACCAGCCGCTCCAGCGAGAGCTCGCCAAGCTGTTCAGCCAGATGAGGCCATCGCTGCCCCGAGCGGCGGTCGTCAGCTGGCTGGTTCCGAGGGTGCCCACGTCCGGCGCCGATGCCAGCAACCCCCCGAGCGTGTACCAGCCACTCCAACCCGAGCCCGTCCACGCGTTGGCCCACATGGCGCCGTCCGTGCCGCGTGACATCACATCGATGAGGTTCGCCGCCCGTGACACCGAGCCGACACCCGAGGTGAGGCGGCCACCGAGGCTGTCCCACTGACGCCACGCACCGTTGCTGAAGGCCCGGTGCCAGACGCCGGCATCGACCCCGATGACGAACACGTCGAGCCGGCCCGCACCCCATGACGCCACGTCCGGGGCCGAAACCAGCGAGCCACCGAGCGGATACCACGAGCTCCACGTCGTGCTGTTCATGGCGCGGCCCCACAGACCGCCGTCACGGCCGCGAGCGAACACATCGATGCGGTTCGTGGAGGACGACACCGCCCCGGGACCGGACGTCAACGCGCCGCCGAGGTCCTCCCACGGCCTCCACGTCCCCGCCGCGAGTGCGCGATGCCAGATCGATCCGTCGAGACCGGTGGCGAAGACATCGATGCGACCGGCGCCCCACGACGACGCGGTCGGCTGCGATGTGAGTGCGCCCCCGAGCGTGTACCACGGCCCCCATGCACCGGCGACGAGCGCCCTGGCCCACAACGCTCCGTCTTGCCCGCGCTGGAACACGTCGACGCGCCCTGTCGAGGGCCAGCTGGTGACAGCGGGAGATTTCATCGGATCGCTCGGCGGACCATCGGACCCCAGCACCACGGGCCCACCGATGTCCGGGCCCTTCACGAAGTCGAGCGTGACCCAGATGGTGCTACCGGCATGAACCGTGCCGACACCGACGCGGTTGAAGTCGCCGAGAATGTTCGCGCGGTGTGTTGGCGAGTTGACGAACGCGGACTGGATGCTGCTGACGCTCGGACCGACTCCGACGTTCTCGCCGAGCCGCGTCCAGCTCGGGGTGACGTACGCGTTGATCGCATTGACGAGGTTGGGGTTGTGCGACAGGGTGCCGGACGCGGCCATCGATTGCGACCACCCGAGCGCGACGGCGGAAGCAGCCGCGTCGTACTGGAGAGGGGGCAGACCGTTCGCCTGCCGGTAGGCGTTGGTGGCGTTGAAGAACGAGGCCTCATCGGCGGAGAATGCGGCCGCGCTCTGCGCGACTTCGAGGACGCCGATTGATGCGAAGACGAGCAGGAACGTCAGCGTCGAGGCGACCAGCTTGGACGAGATGCGTCTGCGGGCGATCATGTCGGGTGCTCCCTCGTGTGCTTCGCGTTCGGTCGGCAAGTCCGGATCGGCGAAGGGCTCGCGGTCGTTGCATCCGCACACTAAGAGTGTGTTCGCCCATCAACAGAGGTCGACGGTGTCGTCTGCCAGAACCTTCGTGACCACGGGGCTCCGCATACGAGTCGTCGTGGTCGATCACGACGGTGGCGACATGACGCTCGACTGTCTCGACCGCATCATCGATTCGGGCACGCCAGCGGGAACCGAGCTCGAGGTGGTGCTCGTGGACAACGGGTCGACCCGCTCCGTCGCCTCGCTGGTGGCTGAACGCTGGCCCGAAGTCGACGTGCGCCGGTCCCCGACCAACAAGGGGTTTGCGGGGGGCAACAATCTGGCACTGCGCGACCTCGATCGCATCGACTTCGTCGCTCTCGTGAACAACGACGTGATGGTCAGCGATGGCTGGCTCGAGCCGTTGCTCGCGGCGCTGGTTGACGACGAATCTATCGCTGCGGCGGGTCCGAAGCTGGTGTTCGCGGACCGCTACCGGGAGCTCGAGCTGACAGCTGACGGGACCGTCGCGGGCCGGGGTGATCATCGGGTCGTCGGGGTGCGCTGGTTCGGTGTCGCGGGCGATGACGGCGAGACTCGGAGCGGACAGCTCGTCGAGGGATTCCTCGGACGACAACGCACGAACACGGCCGAGTGGTTCGAATGGACCGCGCCGAAGGCCGTCGCGCGTTTCGCATTGCACGACGTCGACGGAGACAGGTGCTGGTTGCGCCTCGGCGCCGGTCGACCGACGACCGTGACCGTGCGATCGGGCGAGTACCACGAAGAACTCGTCGTCGATCGGGGTGTTGGTTGGTACGGCGTCGACCTCGGCGGTGAGCCGTTCGACGTCATCAACAACACCGGAACGGTGATGCTCGAGGACGGGTACGGCGCCGATCGGGGATTCCTCGAGCGCGACCGCGGACAGTACGACCGTGCCGAGGACGTGACGGCATGGTGTGGCGGGGCAGTGCTGCTCCGCACCGAATATCTGCGCGATGTCGGTCTCTTCGACGAGCGGCTGTTCCTGTACTACGAGGATCTCGAACTGTCGTTGCGCGGCGCGAAACGCGGGTGGCGCCACCGGTACGAGCCACAGTCGGTCGTTCGGCACCGCGTGGGCGCGACGTCCGTGCACGGTTCGCCGACAACAGAGCGGTACAAGGAACGAAACCGGTTGCTGGTTCTCGTTCGCCATTTTCCGCCGAGGACCGCAACCGCGGCGTCGCTTCGCTTCCTGCTGTCGACCGCGTCCTATGCCCGACGCGACGTGTTGGCGCCGCTCCTCCAAGGACGACGCCCGGACGCCTCGATCGTCGTCAACCGCCTACGCGCGTTCGGCGAGTTCCTTCGACTCGTGCCGGCGATGTGGCGCTCTCGCCGCCTCGGATCACGCCAGGCCTGACAGACACTTGCACGGGTGCGCACTGCCCGTGGTCGCGGAGTGGTAGCACAGTGTTCATCGCGAGCTTCCCTACAGCGCGGCGGACGCAGAGCTTCACGGCGGTGGCGCTCGCTGCGATCGTCTCCACACTGATTGCGCTGCTCGGCGTCGTCTTCGCCGCCGAGCCCGCCGGCGCGGCGCCCGCGTCGCTGACATTGAAC
>DATAES010000092.1:0-6320 GCA_036257895.1 Acidimicrobiales bacterium | reverse complement strand
TTGTCGATCGCGGGATCGTCGCGCAAGGCGCGTGGGCCGATCTCTTCGTGTTCGACGCGGCGACGATTGGACCCGGGCACGTCGAGATGCGACACGACATGCCGGGCGGCGCAGGACGCCTCTACAGCGAGCCCACCGGTGTTGCACACGTGTTCGTCAACGGCGCGGAGGTCGTCCGTGACGGGACCGCGTTGACGGGCGCCCTCCCCGGACGAGTTCTGCGCTCGGGGAGGGACACCCGCACCGTGCGACCGGCCGACGTGCCGTACTGAGGAGCAACATGAGTGCTGGTCCGCTCGATGGTCGCGTGGTGCTCGTCACCGGCGGCAACTCCGGCATCGGACTCGGCATGGCCCGCGGCCTGGCTGAGGCCGGCGCGGCAGTGTGCATCTGGGGTAGGAACCGGGAGAAGAACGCCCGCGCGACCGACGAGCTCCGGTCGTCGGGCGCGCGTGTCGTGAGCCGTGAAGTCGACGTGAGCGACGAGCAGCAGGTGGTTGCAGGGATGCGCGCACTGGTTGAGGAGCTCGGCCGTCTCGACGCATGTTTCGCGAACGCGGCGATCTCCTCCGGTCAAGATCAGCCGCGGTTCGTCGACTCGACGCTCGACCAATGGCGCGAGATGGTCCGTGTCAATCTGGACGGCACGTATCTCACCTTGCGCGAGGCAGCTCGTGTGCTCGTCGAACAAGGTGAGGGCGGCAGTCTTGTCGCCACGTCGAGCATCGCGGCGAGGTTCGGTTCGCCGCGCGAGCACGCGTACGCCGCTACGAAGGCCGGCATCTTGGCGCTCGTCAATTCGCTCGCGGTCGAACTCGGTCGTCACGGGATCCGCGTGAACGCACTCATGCCCGCCTGGACCGCTTCCCCCGCGCTCGACGAGTGGTTCGAGAACCCTGCGGTCGCCGAACGGATCCTGCCGCGCATTCCGTTGCGACGCTGGGGTCGTCCTGACGAGTGGGCAGGTATCGCGATCTATCTCGCGAGCGACGCCTCGACCTTTCACACCGGCGACGTGATCCGTATCGACGGCGGTTACAGCGTGTTCTGATCGACGGAGCGCGCGTCGCGTCAGGTCACGTCGAGCCGGGACTGGGCCAGGTTCGGCACTCGTCGGGTCGTGGCGTCCACCAAACCATCGCGGTGCGAAGTGACTCGTACCGATGGCCAGTACGTGCCAGGTTCGGTGTACGTGTGCTGCTTGCTCGCCGTCAGGGACGCCTTGGTGCCGTCGATTTCGGGCTCGGGCTCCCACATTCCGTCGCCGGTGACATCCCACTCGATCGCGATGATCGAGCCGGCCCCGTGCGGGACGTCGACCCGGAGATCGAGCCGCACGGGCTGACCGGTTTTGGCGGAGGCGACGACGGTGCCGTTGATGGTGAGAGCGGGGACAGGCTGGATCCCGCGCCGGTCAGCGGCCTGGTGCGGGAGGTGTACCGCGCCTGAAACCGTGTGCTCGTACTGTGAGCGCGCAGGCGGTTCAACGTCGTCCTCCACCCAGGCGATGACGTCGCGCAGGGCCTGTTGGATTGCGCCGCCGTACTCGATGAGTCGAGTCGTGGCGTGGGGTCGTCCCACTGACGGGAACATCGAGCCCGGTGTGTGCGCGGCGTGGTCGAACCACCAGACGCGGAAGTCGCGGTCGGTCGCCTGTTCGCCGCGGAGCTTGAGCAGGCGTTGGTGATAGTTGACGGCACCGACCGGCCACGTGCCGATGTCGTGGACGTTCTGGCAGATGATCATCTTGCCGGCCCAGTCGTATTGATACCGGCTCGACACCATCACCGTCTCGAAACCGAACGTGGCGCGAGTCGGAAAAACGGCGTGCCCATCGACGACCTGCTGCTCGAACTCCGGGTAGTGCTCACCGAACTGGTCGAGATCGAGGTCGGTCTGCGTGCGGTGGTAGTGGCAGTAGGCGAGGAAGTCGCGGTTGCTGACGGTGACCTCGTCGCCGGCTTGGACCTCATCGAAGAGCAGATTGCCTGCCTCGCCCGATGCCGAGCAGACGAGCGCGTCGCCGACGACACCGAGGCAGACCACGATCCGGCCGGCGCCGATCCCAGAACCGATGTGCACCTTGGCACCGGTTGCCTGGTCGAGCGCGGCCCGGTCGAGGCCCTCGACGACAACCGCGAAGGGTGACTCCGGCATGACCATGGCCATCGCGCGGCCAATGAGTCCAGCGGCTCCGCCGGCGGCCCACTCCTCTTCGGTCGCTGATGCGAGGAGGTCGCCGGCAGTGACGACCTTGGCGACGCGCGACTTCTCCTCGAGCAAGAACGGCTCGAAGGTCGAAGGGCGATCCGCGCCCGCGTAGCCCGGAACCGCCCAGAAGTCGTGCCAGTACGAGCGGTCGTGCTCCATCAGCTCCGACGAATGCCAGCTCCACACCAGCACGGCCTCGAACGGGTTCGAGAGCACGAACTCGGCCCCGCGCGGAAACCCGGCGCGGTACAGCGCGGCGAGCGCCTCGCGCTGTTCGCCGTTCAAGCTCTCGAACGGATCCCCGCTCCCACCGAGGCCCGTGCGAGCGGCGAGGGCCGCTCGTTCCTCACGAGTGAGCAGCCGGATGACGTTCGCGAGGAACGAGAAGAACACACCCTGCCCGGGGTGCGGCATCACGAACGGTACGGCGCCCTCCCAGACATCTGTGCGCTCGAAGCAGTTGATCGATCGCACACCGCCACCGCTGCCACCGGTCACGTATCCGTATCTCGGCGCGGCACCGTACATCTCCGTCGCCAGTTGCTTCATGTACCGCGCTGACTCAGCACTTGCGCGCCAGCACAGAATGCTCGAGTCGCCTCCACACCCAGCCAAGTCCGCGCCGATGTGACCCTGATTCGACTCGACGATCACGGCGCCGACTTCCGCCCCGAACGTCGTACTCACCGTCGCTATCGGGCCGCCCGTGAGAGCGTTGACCTCGCTGCCGCCCTGACCGCCCTCGATCCAGCTGATGAAGCGGTTCTGGTAGACGTCCTCCGGCGGGAAGTAGAACGAGAAACGGGTGTCGGTGCCATCGAAGCCGCCGTGCACGTACCGGAACCGAATGCCGTCGCCGTCGTCCCGCCACTCGTCGGTGTCGACGTATGGGTCGCCGAAGTAGTCGTCGCTGATGGCCACAGAACAACTCCTCTCGTGCTCGACTCGTCAAAAAATCCCGGCGCCACCGGTGACGCTGACGCGCGTCACGCGCACCCGTGCGCTCGCAGTCTCGCCGCCGCACCGGACGGTCGCGACGAAGCGCCCCGGCTCGCGGTACGTCCGGCGAAATACGGGCCCCACCGCTTGCTCCCACCTTCCTGATCCCTCGAAGTCGACAAGAAGCACATCGACGGGGTCGCCGCCGACCAGGACTTCGAAGTTGGCCATATCGCCCTGACGGATGGTGGCAGAGCTCTGACCGTTGATCTCGAGGGTCAACACCACGGGTCAGCGTTGCACACGCCACCGTACGAAGTAAAGCAAACTCGTGGCGCGCCAGCTCCAGCGCGTCAGTCGACGGGTCCAAAGCGTCCGCTACGGCCGTCGGGCAAGCCCTTCTCGGTACGGCGGAACGCCGCCCATGTGCTGAGCGGCCAGGCGTCCTGGTCGTCGCCGTACGCGACCACGCCGTTGAACTCGTAACGCACGAGGCTCTGCCAGCACACGCCCGCGACACCAGAGATCGGGGTCGCCATGCGACTCACGCTGTCACCCACCGCCTCGAACTCACGACTGTCGGTGTCGGTTCCGGTCACGACGATGCGTCGCATGAACCCCCAGTCGGCATCGCGTTCGCGTCGCACAGATCCGGAGAGCAGTGGCCGCCGGACGCCGTCGAGCAGAAGGAATCCGCCGGGACCGGCGCCGAAGAACGCGGTATCGGGGTCCGCCATGCACGTGATGTACGTGCTCGTGCCGCCGCCACGCTTCCAGAACTCCGGCCGCAAATGCCACCACGAGCGGTCGCGCATCGCGTAACAGTCGATCGGGATCGACTCGCCGTGGAGCCGCAAGGCGCCGGTGACGTGACCGAACTGGTCGAAGTGACGCGGCTTGGAGGATTGGTCGCCTTGCTTTGTGTGCGGCTGGCCGCCGACGCGCACCCACGGCTTGCCGACCGCCCGCCAGTCAAGTTCCAGATCGATGCTGTCGCGGTCGGCGAACGTGATGCGGTAGTGATGGAGGGGATCGAGCATCTGGATTCGCTCCCCACTTGGGAACGTGAAGTCCCGGAAGTCCGGCTGCTCAGGCATCGGCGTGTTCGAATAATTGAAGTAATACGGCGCTTCCAAGTGGAGCCACGTCGTGTCGTCGAAGACGAAGAGGCCGCCGCCCGCGACGCCGATGTTCGGGCGTAGATAGTGGTAGTTCCACGCACCCAACTTGCGCTCGGCGTTGAACCACCAGAACCAGATCGTCTCGTGCTCCCACCACTCGTCGGTTTCCGGTGTGTGGAAGTTGTCGTCGGTCAATTGGTCGTCGTCATCACCCTCGATGAATGGAAACCCGCCTGGTTCCGTCATGCGCGCACCGTAATGCGAGGCTCTGAGCTCAGCGACGGGGACGTTCGAGCAGCGACGCCCACAGCGCTTGGTTGCGCGCCGCACGGCGGAGCAGGTAGCGCCATGTCGTCTCGTCGCCGGTCGTCCCGGCATCTTCGGTGATCACGCGGAAGCGCTCCTCGTCGAGCGCTTCCGACCCGAAGGTCTCGATGCGGTCAGCGTGATCGCGTACCGCAATCTCGTGACCGACCATGTCGTACGCGCGCAGGAAGTGAAGGAGGATCTGGAGATTCCGCGTCGTTTCACGCAGCTCCGGCTCGTCGAGTTCGCGCACGGCGGTCCGGATGCCGTCCAGAAGAGTGTCGAAGTATGGAGTGCGCGGCGTGGCTTCGAGATCCGGGACCTCGGGTGAGTCGGTCACGCCGATCAACTCGGACATCCGCGCCGCGAGGTCAATGATGTACCGCTGCGTGACCAGGAGGTAGGGCGCGAAGCCGCGAGCGCCGCCACCGCGACTCACAGCAAGCGATGTGGTGACCGCGCAGCGGTAGTCAACAGCGGCGCGGTAGTAACGGATCCGGTCCCCATTGATGGCGATGCCCGTTGCCGCGCGGTAACGCTCATGTAGATCCGTGAGGTCCGATCCACCGGTGCGCATGTCGAGCCACGCCCAGTCGTCCATCGGGTCGCCGATGTGTGCGAACTCCCAGTCCACGACACCCGTCACGCGCGTGTCGTCGAACAGGAAATTGCCGGGCCCGGTGTCCCCTTGCACGAGGACCGTCCGGCTCACGCTGGCCGGCGCGTTCGCACGAAGCCACGCGCCCGAATAGCGGACGAGGGGGTCGAGGTCGCGCACCTTGGTGTCTGCCAGTCGCGCCCATACGGCCAAGTCGAGGCGCGCATGGTCCTCAGGTGTGCGAGGACGGGCGAATCCGGAAAGCGCAAGTGTGTCTACGTCGAGATTGTGCAGCGCCGCGAGCGCGTCGACGAACGAACGCATCACCTCGTCCCGCTCATCCGAGTCGAGCGTCGACATGTCGGAAGTGCCCGGAACGCGTTCCATGAGCAATGCCGAGTGGTCGGGTGCGAGCGCGACCACGTGAGGAACCGGTACGTCGGTTGGTTCGAGCGCTCGATAGACGACTGCTTCCTTCGCGGGCGAGATCTCGGTGCCGGTGAACGATCCGCCGGCCTCGCTGCGGAGCACGAGGGAGTCGGTGTGACTGTCGGCATGTAGAACGTCGACGAATTGCAGCTCGCGCGACCCACCACGGGTCGCGCGCGCCGCGCTGACGATCCGACCGCCGGTCGTTGCTTCGACCCACGCGCGCAGGCTGTCATCCATGGACATCGACTTAGCGAGCGACGAGGAGACCCCAGTCGGCGACGCGGTCCCAGAGCTGATGTCGAGTCGTCGCGAGGTTGTGGTTGTGCCCCATGCGCGGCACGACATAGATCGATACGTCACTCGATGCTCGGTAGGCGCCGGGTTCGGCATGAGCGTCCGCGATGACGTCACGTGAGCCCATTGCAGCGAGCACTGGAGAGGTGATGCTCGCCGCGTACCGACTCACGATTCCCGGTGTCAACATCGTTGTCGCGACGGGCGGCGTCGTCGACCGCCACTGCAGGCTCGCAGGAAAGGCCACATCGAGCTCGACGTCCTCCCAGTTGTTACCCCAGAAGCTGGCGCTGCGCATGAACTCTGCGTATCCCTCCCGTGTGCGCGGCCGCCCACCCCAGCCATAGCCCGGTGGTATGCCTTCGGGGTAGTCCGGTGACGGGTCGGCAGTCGCGGCGGTCGCCGGTGGGAGATCCTTG
>DATAES010000091.1:0-6286 GCA_036257895.1 Acidimicrobiales bacterium | reverse complement strand
CCAGGAGCCGACCAGTTGGTTCTCCAAGATGACGTCGGCGCGCTCGGCGAGACGGACGAGGACATCTCGGTCGCCTTCATCACGAAGGTCGAGCTCGATGGAACGCTTTCCCCAGTTCTGCGCCATGTGCTGCGGGCTCTGCCCGTCGGCACCGAATGGCGGGATGTGTCGGATGCGATCGCCGACCACGCGCTGTTCGACTTTCACCACATCGGCACCGAGCGCGACGAGCTTGGCGCCTGTCAGTGCCGGCGGAATCAGGATTCCGAGGTCCAAGACCCGGGTGCCGGCTAGGGGAAGGTAACGCATCGTCTCGGCTGTGATAAGTTAGATAATAGTACTGATTGTCGCTAGGGAGGGTCCATATGGGCGATCAGATGAAGGGTCGCGTCGCACTGATCACGGGCGCGGCGCGCGGTCTCGGCCGTGCCATCTGCTCCGCGCTCGCTGACGCGGGCGCCTCCATCGTGGCGACCGACCTTTCCGGCCTCGACGAGACGGTGTCCGACATCGAGGCGATCGGCACGGCCGTCATTGCACGTGACGCCGATGTGCGCAGTCAGTCATCCGTTGATGCCGTCGTCGAAGCCGGCCTCGAGGAGTTCGGACGACTCGACATCGTCGTGGCCAACGCCGGCATCTCCGGATGGTCACGCTTCTGGGAGATGACCGAGGACGAGTGGTCCACCATGCTCGACATCAACCTCAGCGGCGTTTGGCGAACCTTCAAGGCGGCCGCACCAGCCATGGTCAGTCAGGGACAGGGCGGATCGATGATCGCCATCAGCTCCGTCGCAGGACTCAAGGCGCTACCCGGGCAGGGGCACTACGTAGCGGCGAAGCATGGGGTGGTTGGACTCGTGCGGACTGCCGCCGTAGAACTCGGGCCGTACTCGATCCGAGTCAACTCCATCCATCCATGGGGAATCGACACACAGTTGGCGCAGGATCACTCAGCGTTCGAGGCCATCGTCGCTGACAATCCCAGCTATGCCGTGTCGTTCGGGTCCATCCTCCCCGAGCCTCGCCTTGCTGACCCCGAAGACATTGCGAACGCGGTGTTGTGGCTCGCGTCGGATGTGTCCCGCTGTGTGACCGGGATCCAACTCCCGGTCGACATGGGTGCGACTTCAGTCTGACGTGCGTCGGCGACTCAGCTCGTCTGCGACTCGACCACCTCACCGCGCATTCTTCGCAGGCGAAAGTTGGTGCGTTCGAGCCACGCGTCGTAGTCGGTTGCCTTGCGCAGGAACGACTCCCCGACCCGCGGGTGAGGCAACACCAGGAACCGCCCGGCCTCCATCGCGTCGAGCGTCATCTCCGCGCACAGTTCGGGCTCGACGACGTCGCCGAGCATCTCGAGCAGGCCCGGATCCACGTCACCCGACGCCTCATCGTCTTCGTTGCGACCGAGCATTCCCGTGTTCACCGCGTTCGGGCACAGGCAGGTGACTCGAATGCCTTGGTGCCGATGGTTCAGCGCGACCCACTCTGCGAACCCGAGCGCGCCGTGCTTCGACAACGTGTAGCCCATTCCTGAGGGTCCGGTGATCAGCGCGGCCGAGGAGATGGTCTGTACCAGCCATCCCTCTCCCCGGTCGATCATTCCGGGGAGAACCGCGCTGGCCGCCCACACGTGTGCGAGGAGGTTGACATCGACGATCCTGCGGACCTCGTCACTGCTCAGCGCAACACCAGCAGCCGGGTCGTCCGAGAACCCGGCGTTCGAAACGAACACGTCGACCGGCCCGAACGTGTCTTCGGCAACGCCCACCGCGTGCACGATCGCAGCAGGGTCGCCGACGTCGCATTCGATTGCCCGACCGCCGATGCGCTTTGCCACCTTCTCTGCCCGGGGAACATGCAGGTCCGCCACCACCACCTTGCAGCCTCGACTCGCGAGGGCCTCAGCCATCGCCCGGCCGATCCCGTGGCCGCCTCCCGTGACGATCGCCGCTCGGTCCGTCAGGTCCATCGTTGGCTCCTCACTGGTCGGATCCTGACCGTGCCATGCCGTAGAGTTCACTGATCATGCCTTTTCCTCTCGAGCTCGATCGCACCCAGCGGTGAACGCCGACCCCGCCAGCGCGATCAAGGCCCCCACTCTCGCGAGCGTGATCGCGCTGCGGATCGAAGACGAGATCGTGGCCAGGGGCTGGCCCGCCGGGGAAGTACTCGGGTCGGAAACAGACCTTCTCGAGACGTTCGGCGTCAGCCGGGCCGTCCTGCGGGAAGCGATCCGCATCGTCGAGCACACCGGAGCGGCGCACATGCGCCGGGGACCCGGCGGTGGACTCGTCGTGAGCACTCCCGACCGGTCGTCCGTGGTCACCGCCATGGCGATCTGGTTCTCCTACCTCAACATCTCGATCTCCGAGATGCTCGAGGCCCGCGGACCGCTCATGGCCGGCGCCTGCCGTCTCGCGGCCGTCCGAGCGCGCTCGGAAGGCGTCGACCGACTCGTCGATCAGATCGACGATGCCGCCGGCGGCGAGGGCGCGACGTCCGAGAACGTGCAAGCGATCGAAAGTGCGATCGCCGATCTTTCTGGCAACCCGGTGCTTGCTCTGTTCATCGACTCGGTCGCCGACATCTCCGCGAACCGGCTCCTCACCGGTCGAGCGCGACTGCACCCTCCCGTGACGGACGAGGAGAACGCCGCCTACCTGTCCACCTATCGCCGGTTGGCGGACGCGCTGGCCGCTCACGACCCCGACGCTGCCGAGCGGCGGAGTCGCCGGATCACCGCCGCGCTCGCGAGCCGACTGCACGACGCACGACGAACCCGCCGTCCGCCCCAGCCTCCGCCGAGGGTCAAGCTCGCCGAGGGACTGGCCGACGAGCTGCGCGTCGACATCGAACGAGCCGGCTGGCCCGTCGGAGAGGTGCTGGGTTCTGAGACCGAGCTCACCGAGCGCTACGACGTAAGTCGCGCGATCCTCCGCGAGGCAGTACGCATCCTCGAACATCACGGCGCGGTCCGAACCAAGCGCGGTCCGCGGGGAGGGCTGATCGTCACCGCTCCCTCCGGTGACGCGATCGTACGATCGGCACAGATCTTCCTGGAGTACGAGAGAGTCGACGCGCGCCAAGTGCTCGAGGCGCGGCAGGTGCTCGAGCAGGCATCGGCTCGCTTGGCGGCCGAACGATGCACGCCGGCGGCAACGGACGGCTTGCGCAACCTTCTCGTGATTCCTGGGCGGCATCCGGATTCGGTTGCGCCTTTCATGGCGCTCCACCGCGGCGTTGCCGAAACGACAGGCAACCGGCTGTTCGAATTGTTCGTCGACGTCATCGCGGAGCTGACGAGCGCGGAAGTCGGCGAACTCTCGGCGTTGCAGCGTTCATCGCGATCGACGGCGGCCCAAAGGGCGCACGAACGAATCGTTGCCGCGATCGTCGGCGGGGATGCTGACGCGGCTGAACGAGCCATGTCGAAACATCTGCACGTCGCGAGCAAGGCAGTCGCGGTCAGCTGACCTTGGCATCGGGCGGCGCGACGACGCGGTCCTTTTCGAGCCGTGTGATGTCATCGTCCGTGTAGCCGAGCTCCCGAAGCACGTCACGGTTGTGCTCGCCTCGGAGGCAGGGCGACGCGAGCCGGCTCGGCGTCTCGGAAAACTGCAGAGCAGGCGCGCACCGCACCATCGACCCGTAGAGCGGATGCTCGAACTCGACGGTGAGTCCCGTCTCGCGCAACACGGGATCGAAGCTCGTGAACGACGGCAGCCCGTTCATGTTCGCTTCGACGCATCCCACACCGGCCGACGTGAGCGCGGCTTCCCACTCGGCGGCAGGCTTGTCCTTGAAGCGCGCCGCCAACAGGGGGATGAGTGCGGCGTCGTGTTCGCGCCGGTTATCCCGAGTCGCAAAGCGCGGGTCGGTGGTCAGCTCGGGGAGCCCGATCGTGGCGAGGAGCGCGCGCCATTCCGCCTCGGTGCGCACAACAAGACAGACCCAGCCTTCAGCCGTGCGATAGACGCGGTCGAGCGCGCTGGTGCCGTTGTAGTCGTCATCGTCGATGGCGACGGGGGGCTTGCCCTTGTACGAGCAGAAGTCGTCGGAGTAGCACCACGCATTGCCACCGATCATGGACGTCTGCAGCAGCTGGCCCTCACCCGTTCGGCTCTGGTGGTAGATCCCGAGCACGAGCGCGGCGAACAACCCGAGGGCCGCGTTCGAGTCGCCGTCGACCACCTGGTTGAGGCGTGGCTGCACGATCAGTTGGAGCTCACTGACGCTCATCCCCTCGCTCTGCGCGGGATCCATCCAGTACGCGACCTGCCGCCCGAAACTCCCGGCGACGGCCTGCGCGGCCTGCGCGTAGAGCGCCCGATGCGCGTAGGGGCCATCACTTCCGTACCCCGCGGCGTGGACGTAGAGAAGACGTGGGTTCAACGCTCGCAATTCGTCGTAGCCGAGGCCCAGCTTGTCGGCCACGCCCGAACGGAATCCAGTCACGAACACGTCGGCTTTTGCCGCGATCTTCTGCGCGATCGCGCGCCCTTCGGCCGTCCGGAGATCGATTGACACACTCTCTTTGCCGGCAGTGGTCCGCGTCGATCCGATGTCTGGCCCGAACGAGCGGCGATGCGGATCCCCCGCCGGATCTTCGAGCTTGATGACTCGGGCGCCGAGGTCTGCGGCCATTGTGACCCCGTAGGGCATCGCGTAGAAGTAGCCGAACTCGACGATGGTCACCCCGCTCAGCGGATGAGTCGGAACCGAACGGGTCGCGCTGGAACTAGATGTCGTGGTCAGCGGACCGTTGTTCTTGCCGAGTGCGGGCGCCGACCGGTCGACGACGATCGGCGTGCGGCCGTAGTGCCCGATCGGACCGACTTCGCGAATGTCGCCGTGTACCGGGTCGGGGACGACGATCACGTCGCCGTTGTGGACGATTTGCGGATGGTCGAGACCTTCTTCACTGGTTACTGCGATTTCGAACGCGACGTCCGGGCTTGCTTCCAACAAGGGCAACCAGTGCGCGAGATCTTCCTTGCGAAATGCTTCCCACAGCATGTCTTCCCACGCCTGCGCGTCATCTGGATTGTCGAACATCGGCAGGTTGGCGAACCGCGGATCTTGGATGACGTCGCCGATGCCTGCGACCTTGCACAGTGCTTGGCCCTGGTGGGGCAACAAGGTCGAAGTCTGGATGAACCGGCCGTCGCGTGTTGCGACGAGCACGCCGTACCGACTTGCACCGATCGCCGTTCGAGCGTCGAGCAACGGCTCCTCACCCCGCTTGACCATGAGCTGTGCGATCGTCGCGACGAAGTAGTCGATCGGATCGAGTCCGCCCAACAGTGTCGCCTGAACCTGCTGACCCCGACCCGTCTGCTCACGTGTCAGCAGGGCGGCGAGCACACCCGAAACGGACTGCATCGCCGCGCCGAAGCTGGGCCAATGAACCGGGTAGTGGATCGGCCCGTCGCGATGGCCGTAGCCGCCTCGGGCGAAGAGACCAGCTTTGGCGCACACGAGGGTGTCGTAGCCCTTGATCGCGGCGTACGGCCCGGTCGTGCCAAAGGCGGTGACCGAGCAGTGCACCAGCCGCGGGTTCAACGCACGGAGATCGTCAGCACCGATGTTCCACCCCGCAGCCCGGCCGGGAGCGAAGGCCTCGATGACGACGTCGGCGTCCTTCGCCAGCTCTCTCACCGTCGCCTGACCGTCGGCTGTCCGCAGGTCAGCAATCACGCTTTCCTTGCCACGGTTCCAGACCAGGAAAGCCGACTCGACCTGCGTCCGCAGCCGATCGCCCTCCGGCGGTTCGATCTTCAGGACACGGGCACCAGCGTCGGCGAGAACCATGCCCGTGATGGAGCTCGCCACGCTTCCGGCGCCCAACTCGATGACGTTGAGTCCCTCACAGATGCCAGCCACGCTGCCCCCCCCGGGGTTCCAAGGATCAGGTAGAAGATTAACCTATTTCTCCGTCGTCGTCACTTCCGACGTTCTACGACGATCTTGCGTTGCCAGGTCGCTAATCAGGATATAGATTCAACTCTATGGCAAGAGGGATCTGTCAGGATCGCGTGAGCATCGTCACCGGTGCGGGCCGGGGTCTCGGGCGGGAGTACGCCCTGATGCTCGCAGCCGAAGGCGCCAAGGTGGTCGTCAACGACGTCGGCGGAGCCCGCGACGGCACCGGCGCGGACATCGGTCCGGCGCAGGAGGTCGTCGACGAGATCGTCTCCGGTGGCGGCGCGGCAGTCGCCAACAATGACGACATCAGTACGTGGGACGGCGCACAACAGATCGTGCAACAAGCGATCGACAC
>DATAES010000090.1:0-22499 GCA_036257895.1 Acidimicrobiales bacterium | reverse complement strand
CGGAGGCAGGAGCGCAGCGACGCCCGGAGCCGAGCGAGAAGCGCGGCGAGGGCAGCGCCAGGGACGAGCCGCACTCGGCGGAGGCAGGAGCGCAGCGACGCCCGGAGCCGAGCGAGAAGCGCGGCGAGGGAAGCGCCAGGGACGAGCCGCACTCGGCGGAGGCAGGAGCGCAGCGACGCCCGGAGCCGAGCGAGAACGCGGTCACTCCCACTCGATGGTGCCCGGGGGCTTCGACGTGACGTCGTAGGCCACCCGGTTGATGCCGCGGACCTCGTTGATGATCCGGCTCGACATCCGCTCGAGGACGTCGTACGGGAGACGGGCCCAGTCCGCGGTCATGGCGTCCTCACTGGTGACGGCGCGGATGATGATCGGGTAGGCGTAGGTCCGCTCGTCGCCCATGACACCCACCGACCGGATGTCGGGCAGCACCGCGAACGCCTGCCAGATCTCGCGCTCGAGGTCGGCCTTCTTGACCTCCTCACGGACGATGGCATCCGCGTGCTGCAGGATCGCGACCTTGTCGGGCGTCACTTCGCCGATGATCCGCACACCGAGGCCGGGGCCGGGGAAAGGCTGACGCCACACGATCTCCTCGGGCAGGCCGAGCTCCTCACCGACGCGGCGCACCTCGTCCTTGAACAGCGCCCGCAGCGGCTCGACGAGCTCGAAGTCGATGTCCTCCGGGAGACCACCGACGTTGTGATGCGACTTGATCATCGCGGCCTTGCCACCGTGGCCACCGCCCGACTCGATGACATCCGGGTACAGCGTTCCCTGCACGAGGAAGCGCGCGTCTTCGATGCCTTGCGCCGCGCCCTCGAACACACGGATGAACAGCTCACCGATCGTTTTGCGCTTCTCCTCCGGATCGACGACGCCAGCGAGCCGCTCGAAGAACCGCTCGGCGGCGCGCACGTGGATGAGCTCGATGCCTTGATGCCGGCGGAACGTTTCAACGACTTGGTCGCCTTCGCCTTGGCGCATCAATCCGGTGTCGACGAACACGCATGTGAGTTGATGGCCCACCGCCTTGTGCACGAGCGCGGCTGCGACGGCCGAGTCGACGCCACCAGACAGACCGCAGATGACCCGTTCGCCTCCGACCTGGGCGCGCACCGCTTCGACGGAGGACTCGATGACGGAGCTCATCGTCCACGTCGGCGCGCAGCCGCACGCGTCGTACAGGAAGTGCTTGAGCATCTCCATGCCGTGCGGCGTGTGCACGACTTCGGGATGGAACTGCACCGCGTACAGGTCGCGGTCGCGGTGCTCGAACGCGGCTGACGGCGTGTCCGGAGTCGATGCGGTGGTGGTGAAGCCGTCAGGTGCCTGCGTGATGGTGTCGAAGTGGCTCATCCACACCTGCTGTCGCGCGGGCATGTCGATGCCGAACAGGACTCCCGAGCCGACGATGCGCAGCTCCGCGCGGCCGTACTCGCCGCGGCCGGTCTTTGCCACCTCGCCGTCGAGATCGCGGGCGATGAGTTGCGCGCCGTAGCAGATGCCGAGGATGGGGACCCCGGTGTCGTAGATCTCTGTGTCGATCGACGGCGCGCCCGCGGCGTGGACAGATGCCGGGCCGCCGCTGAAGATCACACCCGCCGGCCTGCGGGCCCGTAGCTCCTCCGCGGTGATCGTGTGCGGGACGATCTCCGAATAGACGTGGGCCTCACGCACGCGCCGGGCGATCAGTTGTGCGTACTGCGCCCCGAAGTCGACGACGAGTACAACCTGCTGACGCTCGTCCTGGGTCAGTGCCCCATTCCGATTCCCTGGGACTTCTGGAGGCCCTTGCCCTCGGTCTGGAGCGCCGGAGCGACCATGATCTCGGCCTTCTGGAATTCCTTGACCGACTCGTAACCGCACGTGGCCATCGACGTGCGCAACGCGCCGAACAGGTTCAGACGGCCGTCGTTCTCGTGCGCCGGACCCACGAGGATCTCTTCGATCGTGCCGCGTGCCTGCGTCTTCACACGGGCACCGCGTGGCAGCGTCGGATGGAAGGTGGCCATGCCCCAGTGGTAGCCGCGACCCGGCGCTTCGAGGGCGGCAGCGAGTGGCGAGCCGATCATCACCGCGTCAGCGCCGCACACGATGGCCTTGGCCACGTCGCCGCCCGTGCCCATGCCACCGTCGGCGATGACGTGGACGTACACACCGGTCTCGTCGAGATGACGCATCCGGGCGGCGCGGGCATCCGCGATCGCGGTCGCCTGGGGGACGCCGATGCCGAGCACCCCTCGCGTGGTGCACGCGTGGCCCGGGCCGACGCCGACGAGGATGCCGGCGGCACCGGTGCGCATGAGGTGCAGCGCGGCCTGATACGAGGCACAACCCCCGACGATGACGGGAATGTCGAGCTCGCGCACGAAGCGCTTGAGGTTGAGCGGCTCGACCGTCTTGGACACGTGCTCGGCGGACACGACGGTGCCCTGGATGACGAGCAGGTCGAGCTCCGCGTCGACGATGAACTTCGCAAACGCTTCCGTGCGCTGCGGCGTGATCGAAGCGCAGGACACCACGCCTGCGGCGCGGATCTCACGGATGCGCTCGGTGACGAGCTCGGGCTTGATCGGCTCCGAATAGATCTCCTGCATGCGGCCGGTCGCCTTGTCCGCCGGCAGCTCGGCGATCTCGTCGAACAACGGATCGGGATCGTCGTACCTCGTCCACAAGCCTTCGAGGTTGAGCACGCCGACGCCGCCGAGCCTGCCGACTTCGATGGCCGTCGCCGGGCTCACGACGCCGTCCATGGCCGACGCCATCAAGGGGAGGTCGAAGCGGAAGGCGTCGATCTCCCACGAGATGTCGACATCTTCGGGGTCGCGCGTACGCCGGCTCGGGACGATGGCGATGTCGTCGAATCCGTACGCTCGTCGGCCCGACTTGCCGATGCCGATCTCGACCTCAGCCACTGGCTGACCTCCGTACTTCTGCACGCCGTGCCGGACTGGTGAAAGAGTCGAGTCTACTGGCGCGCTCCGTCGAAAGGTGGAGCCGGTGTCACCGAGGCTTGAGTGCCTTCAGCAGTTGACGCGCCACCGAGGCGTTCATCTGGTACACGGCCGACCGGCTCGCATCTCGAGCGGCCTTGACCACACTGCCACCAGTGATCTCTTCGACCGTGTCGAGGCCGTCGATGAGCGCTTGCTTCGTGGCGTCCGTGGCCTTGTAGCCCATCGAGGTCAAGCCCTTCACGACGTCGCTCTGAGCGACCGGACCTGGCGCCGAGGACGCGATGATCCGCAGCGCATCCTTCGTGAGCTCGGCGCCTTGCTGGATCGCGTCGTGGATGCTGATGTCGCCGGGTTCTTCGCCGTCGATCGACGCCAGCCAGCGGCGAACCTTCAGGACGATCTCGCCGTGCGTCTCTCCCTCGAACGTCAACGAGGCCACGGGTTGAACCTTACGGCGAAATGAGGTCTCGGCAGAAGGCCCGGACACCGCTGACGAGCTGCTCCGGCGCCTCCCACGGCACGAAATGACCGCAGTCGCGGAGCAGGAAGGGGCCGACGTGATCCGGGAAGACAGCCGCCGCCATCCGGTCGAAGTCCGGGTACAGCACGTGGTCGCTCGACCCGAAGAGGATGAGGACCTCCACGTCCTCATTGCGCGCCATCATCGGCAGCTCGCTACGGGCGGCCTCATTGAAGACGCTCTGGTACCCACCGAAGCTCGCGCGCAGTTTCGCCCCGTCCGCGAACGGCTCGGTATGAAAGTCGATCGTGGCGCTGCCACCGAACCGGCCTGCCGGCGCGAGATCGCCGTCGCCCAAGAAGCCGCCAGGGTGGGCCCAGAACCGCGACGTGTAGAAGGTCGCGATGTAGCGGCGACGCTTCTCGTCGGTGTCGAGATCGGCCGCGAGTCCATCCGGGTCGGTCCCCTGGCGCACGAAGTAATCACTCGCCTCGCGCGCCGGTCGTGTGTGCATTCCCTGCATGCGCTCCTTGTCGTACGGCAGCGGAGAGTTGAACAGCACCATGCGGCGGGCGAAGCCGGGGTAGCGCAGGGCAATGTCCTGGATCACGGGTCCACCGAGATCGCCCCCGACGAGCACGGCCCGCTCGTGGCCGAGGTGATCGTGGACGAGCGCGTGCACGTCACGCGAGTGCGACGGCACGTCGTGGAAGCCGTCGGATCCGACGTCGGAGTCGCCGAACCCGCGCAGGTCCGGCGCGATCACCTCGAATCCCGCCTGCGTCAGCGGCTCGACGACGCGCCACCAGATGCGCTTCGTCTCCGGCCAGCCGTGCACGAGCACGAGCGGGCCGGCACCACCTGCGTTCTCGTGCACGTACGCCTGGGCGAAGCCGCGAGGACTCGCGCGATGGATGTCGAACCGGCCGGGATCGAGGTCGTCCATGCCGTGACGCTAGGTCTGTCGATCGAACAACAACCACAGGCGTTCGACGTCGGCGCGTCGTGTGTAGGTCCCTCCGACCGCGACACGGATCGCATAACGCCCGCCGAGCCGTGCATGCGTCAAGAAGGCGCGGCCGGTTGCATTGACGCGCTGGAGCAATGCCTCAGTTGCTTCCTCGCCGTCACGATGTGCGAAGCAGACGAGTGAGAGGTCGGTCGGAGCAAGCCGTTCGAACCGGTCGTCGGCGTCGATGGTGTCCGCCAGCCAGCGCGCGGACGCGACGCCCTGCTCGATGTGGATGCGCAGTCCCTCGGCGCCGTAGTGACGAATGACGAACCAGAGCTTCAACGAACGGAACCGGCGACCAAGGGGGATGTGCCAGTCGCGATAGTCGATGACGGCACCTGACTCGCTCGCTTCGTTGCGCAGGTACTCGGGCAGGACGCTCAGGGACCGGATGAGCGGTGTGCGGTCCGCGAGGTAGAGCACGTCGCAGTCGAAGTTGGTCAGCAGCCACTTGTGCGGGTCGAAGCACCAACTGTCGACGCGCTCGAGGCCGCCGTTCACCAGCGGCCGCAACTCGGGGACGACGGCAGCTGCGCCGGCCATCGCGGCGTCGACGTGCAGCCATATGTCGTTGTGGTCGCAGACGTCGGCCAGCGTTTCGATCGGGTCGATCGCGAGCGACGACGTGGTGCCGACGGTGCCGACCACGATGAACGGGGTCAATCCGCGGGCGATGTCCTCGTCGATCGCCGACGACAGCAGGTCGGGTCGCATGGCGTAGGTTCGGTCGACTTCGATGAGCCGAAGTTGGTCCGGCCGGAGCCCCGCGACCCGGATCGCCTTCTCGACCGAGGAGTGGGCCTGCGTCGACGCGTAGGCGCGAAGCCGGTCGAGAGGCGTCGTCTCGGCGCGCTGGTCGCGGGCCGCGAGGACGGCGCACAGGTTGGCGCTCGACGCCGAGTCCTGGATCACGCCGCCACCCGCACCGTTGCTTCGAAAGCGAGTAGGCAGCCCGAGCAGCTCGACCAGCCAGTCGAGAACGTGGGTCTCGAGCTCGGTGCAGGCCGGGCTGGTGGCCCACAGCATCCCCTGCACGCCGAGGCCGGAGCTGACGAGGTCGCCGAGGATCGCCGGCCCCGAGGCGTTCGCCGGGAAGAACCCGAAGAAGCTCGGCGACTGCCAGTGCGTGAGCCCGGGCACGACGATCCGGTCGAGGTCGCCGAGGATGTCGTCCCACGGCTCGCCCTGCTCCGGCGGATGCGCAGGGAGTTGCGCCCGCACCCATCCGGGCTCGATCGCGGGGACAACCGGCAGCTCCCCGACCCGGTCCAGGTAGTCGGCTACCCAGTCGACGAGGATGTGTCCCGCGGCTCGGAAGTCCTCAGGTCTCATGGATCAGACGTGGTCGATCCCGACGCCCAGGTCCAAGGCGAGGCCGAGCAGATGGCGCAGCATGGCGGCCGTGGCGCCCCACACGGTGTCGCCCACGAGCTCGAAGAAGAAGATGGCGCGCTCGACCGGGCCGTCCGGGACCACCGCGTCGGGTGGTACCCACGGCGGCGGCGTCTGGAAGATCCAATGCTCCTCGCGGTACACGTCGTCGAGCAGCAACTCGCGCACCGGGACGTGCAACACCGCGTCGACCTCGCTTGGGTTCGGGTGCAGCTGCGGCACATCGGCGAGGAGTGCGACGTGTGGAACGATGAACGAACGGCTCGTCACCGTCATCAGATGATCGAGCTCACCCAGGATCTCGACGGACGCCGGCTCGAGCCGGATCTCCTCGTAGGCCTCTCGCAACGCCGCTTCACGGACTGACTCGCCTTCGTCGACGCGTCCGCCGGGAAAGCTGACTTCGCCGGTGTGCGAGCGCAACCCCCATGACCGGCGGGTGAGGACGACGTTCAGTTCGCCATCGAGGTCGTAGAAGGGCGCGAGCACCGCTGATGGACGCACTGTGTCTTCCGCCTCGACGATCGACGACTTGCCGACCCGGCCGGTGAACACCGCGCGCAGGCTGTCGGCGGTGATCACCCGTTGCTCCGCCGGCAGGAACGACCACGGCGCCGGGTCGCCTTGGGTCGCTCCGGGAGGTCGCGGGATGAGCTGCGGCCCGCCCCGTTCGGTCACGTCGAGGGTATGGACGACGTCGACTGCGCGAGTTGTTCGAGCAACTCACGCAGTCCGCCTGTCTTGAGGTTGCTGATCACGCGGCCGGGGGGCGTCTCACCTCGCTCCCACTCCATCCAGAACGCGAGCAGCTTGGCCGGGTCCGGAGGCGGGATGTCCACGGCGATGGAGGTTACCGATCGTCAGCCCCGTCGAACTGCGGGTCGCCGTGGCCCCTCTGGGGGCCACGGCGCACCAACATTCGCTAGGGGGTTGCCGCCGACATCACATCATCCCCATGCCACCCATGCCACCCATGCCACCCATGCCGCCACCGGGCGGCATGGCGGGCATCGGCGCAGGAGGCTCAGGCTTGTCGGCCACGAGGGCTTCGGTCGTGAGCAACAGGCTCGCGATCGAGGCGGCGTTCTGCAGGGCGGCACGCGTGACCTTGGCGGGATCGATGACGCCCGCCTTGAGGAGGTCCTCGAACTCACCGCTGGCGGCGTTGAGACCGACGTTGCCCGATTCCCTCAGGATGTGTTCGACCACAACGGCGCCTTCGAGCCCCGCGTTGTCGGCAATCAGCCGGGCCGGTGTGTCCACGACCTTCCACACGCTGCGGGCGCCGGTGGCCTCGTCTCCCGACAACGACTTGATCGCATCCTCGATCGCCGGGCGTGCCCGAAGCAGGGCCACGCCACCACCGGCGACGACACCTTCTTCGATTGCGGCCCGAGTGGCCGACAGCGCGTCCTCGATGCGGTGCTTCTTCTCCTTGAGCTCGACCTCGGTGGCCGCGCCGACCTTCACGACGGCGACGCCACCCGACAGCTTCGCCAGCCGCTCCTGGAGCTTCTCGCGATCCCAGTCGGAGTCGGTGTTGTCGATCTCACGCTTGATCTGCCCGATACGACCCTTGACGTCCTCGTCGGAGCCCGCACCCTCGACGATGGTCGTGTCGTCCTTGGTCACGACGACCTTGCGGGCCCGGCCGAGCAGGTCGAGCGTCGCCGTGTCGAGCTTCAAGCCGACCTCTTCGGAGATCACCTGACCGCCCGTGAGCACGGCGATGTCCTGGAGCATGGCCTTGCGACGATCACCGAAACCGGGGGCCTTCACGGCGACCGAGTTGAACGTGCCGCGAATCTTGTTGACGACGAGGGTGGCGAGTGCCTCGCCTTCGATGTCTTCGGCGATGATCACGAGCTGCTTGCCGGACTGCATGATCTTCTCGAGGACCGGCAACAGGTCCGGCACTGCGCTGATCTTGCCGTTGAAGATCAGGATGTACGGCTCGTTGATCACGGCTTCTTGACGGTCGGGGTCGGTCACGAAGTACGGCGACACGAATCCCTTGTCGAACTGCATGCCTTCGACGAAGTCGAGCTCCATGCCGAACGTGTTCGACTCCTCGACGGTGACCACACCGTCTTTGCCGACTCTGTCGATCGCATCCGCGATGACATTGCCGATGTCGGTGTCGTTGTTGGCGGAGATCGACGCCACCTGAGCGATCTCGGCCTTGTCGTCGATGTCCGTGGCCTGATCGGCGAGCGCGTCGACCGCAGCCGCGACTGCCTTGTCGATACCCCGCTTGAGGGACATCGGACCGGCGCCCGCGGCGACGTTGCGCATGCCCTCGTGCACAAGCGCCTGAGCGAGCACGGTGGCCGTCGTCGTGCCGTCACCGGCGATGTCGTTGGTCTTGGTCGCGACCTCCTTCAGGAGCTGCGCGCCCATGTTCTCGAAGGGGTCGTCCAGCTCGACCTCACGGGCGATCGACACCCCGTCGTTGGTGATCGTCGGCGCGCCGAACTTCTTCTCGAGGACGACGTTTCGTCCACGAGGTCCGAGCGTCACCTTGACCGAGTTGGCGAGCTTGTTCACGCCCGACTCGAGCGCGCGCCGCGCTTCTTCGTCGAATATGAGGATTTTGGGCATGACCTCTACTTCTTCACGATCGCGAGCACGTCGCGGGCGTTGAGGATCAGGAGATCGTCCCCTTCGACCGTGATCTCGGTGCCGCCGTACTTCGAGTAGACGACGGTGTCGCCGACGCTCACGTCGACCGGGATGATCTCACCGGTCTGGTCCGATCGCCGGCCCGGTCCGACGGCCAGCACCTCACCCTGCTGCGGCTTCTCTTTGGCCGTGTCGGGAATGACCAGCCCGCTGGCCGTGGTCTCCTCCGACTCTCCGGGCTTGACGACGATGCGGTCGTCGAGGGGCTGCAGGTTCATCTCGTCCTCCGTTGCTTCGCGCGGCCGAACGCCGCTAGCACTCTCGATTGGCGAGTGCTAACCCTAGGCCCGGTCGCCACAACTTTCAACCGTGCTGTTCGATTGCTCCGAGCGCTCGCTGTGCTCGCTGTCTCCGCAATCTGTCGGCGGCCGCCTGGCGGACGGCTCGCCCGACCTGCCGCCGAGTTGGATGACTGGTTCAGGAACTCAAATGACCGGGTCGAAGTCAGAGAAGCGGGAGTTGCATATTTGGGTCGGCGCCGGTGTCGAGGGGGCTCGGGCCGTCGGAGCGGAGCCGCCACCACGCGGTGGCGGCGACCATCGCCGCGTTGTCGGTGCACATGGCCCGGCTCGGCAGGAACCCGTGCACGCCGTCCGCGGTGCAGGCGTCGAGGAACCGTTCTCGCAGTTGGGAGTTGGCCGCCACCCCGCCGCCGAGACACATCCCTTTGGCGCCGACCGCGGCGGCGGCCCGGCGGGCCTTGGTGACGAGGACGTCCACCACTGCTTCCTGGAAGGACGCGCACACGTCCGGGGTGCTCACCTCGGGGTGCTTGCGGACGTGGTTGACGACGGCGGTCTTGAGACCGCTGAAGGAGAAGTCGAAGTCGTCGTCGAGCATCGCCCGCGGGAATCGGATCGCAGCCGGGTCGCCGTCCATCGCGAGCCGGTCGATGGCCGGCCCGCCCGGATAGCCGAGGCCGAGGTAGCGGGCGACCTTGTCGAATGCCTCGCCGGCAGCGTCATCGACCGTGGAGCCCAGCAGCCGGTAGCGGCCGTGATCCTCCATCTCCACGAGCATCGTGTGGCCACCCGACACGATGAGGACGACGACCGGCAACTCGAGCGACGGATCCTCGACCAGGGCCGCATACAAGTGCGCCTCGAGATGATTCACCGCCACGAACGGCACGTCCCACACGAGTGCGAGCGACTTGGCCGCGCTCACCCCCACGAGCAGCGAGCCGACGAGACCCGGACCGACGGTGGCAGCGACGGCTTCGATCGAGGACTCCTCCACACCCGCCTCGACCACTGCCTGCGCGACCACCGGCGTGAGCAACTCCACGTGCGCTCGGCTGGCGATCTCGGGCACGACGCCGCCGTACCGCGCGTGCAAGTCGACCTGACTCGACACCACCGACGAGCGGACGTCGGTGCCCTGCACCACGATCGCAGCCGCGGTTTCGTCGCACGACGTCTCGATTCCGAGGATGACATCGCGCTGCTCGCTCCCCGCACTCACTCCGCCATCTCCACGATGGTGGTGCCCGGGATGTTGCGCTCGATCGAGGCGAGCCGGTCGGCGTACTCATCCGTGTGAACGTCGTGCGCCCACATCACAATCGCGTCCTCGTCGGTCTCGACGTAGTAGCCCTTGCGCACGCCGGCGGGGGCGAAGCCGAACTGTCGGTACATCGCTTGCGCCCCGTCGTTGCTCACGCGCACCTCCAGCGTGAGGTTCTTGGCCCCGGCCGCGATGGAACGGCGGGTGAGATGGACGAGCAGACGCGTGCCGATCTTGGCGCGGTGCCACTGGGGGTCGACGGCGATGGTCGTGATGTGCCCGTCATCGAGGCTGAACAACAGCCCCGCGTAGCCGACGACCGTCGGTCCGACCCGGGCCACCAGATAGATGCGCCCCGTGCGCATCGCGAGCTCGCTCATGAAGAGCGCGAGGGACCACGGCCGCGGATACACCTGGTTCTCGATGCGAAGCACACCTCGCAGATGCCGGCGACGCATCGTCGTGATACGGACCTCGAGCAGATTCGGGTCGACGTCCGGAACGCGCGCCGCCATCAGCCGGTCCTCGCGAATGTCATCGTGGCGTCTCTGCCGCGAGCGTTCACTACGAACGCCCCGCGCTCTCGCGCATCGACCAGTTGATCTCCGCGTCCGGAGCCCGCAGGTAGAGCGGCTCGAGCTCCCACGGCTGGACCCATTCCTCCCGCAACGCGCGCGCGTGCGCGAGCTGCACGAGCGATGACGCGGTCGGATACGCGAGACCGCTGTCCGCGGCCTCGACCTTCGTCAATCCCTCGAAACGATCGCGGTAGCGGACGGCGCCGTCACCCACGAGCAGGCAGTCCTCGCCCGAGGCCATGAGCTCCGACGCCAGATCCTCCGGCGTGCCGACTTGGTACGACGTGAGGCGCTGCAATCCCCCGGGCACTTGCCGGTACATCGCGTAGAACAGCTCCCCTCTGCGAGCGTCGATGGCGGCCACGATCAGGCGCTGCGAGAACCGCACGGGAAACGCAAGCAAGTCGAGACTGGCCACGCCGATCATGGGTACGCGCAGCGCGTGTGCAAGCGCCTTGGCAGACGCGATGCCCACGCGCAGACCGGTGAACAATCCCGGGCCGAGATCGACCGCGACGCAACCGATCTCTCGAAAGTCGACTCTGGCTTGCCGTCGAACGAAGTCGATCGTCGGCGTCAGATTCTCCGCGTGCCTCTTCCCGCGTGCCGAATGAGCTTGCGCGAGCACACCTTCGTGGCCGCCGACGGCGGCCCCTACCTGCACCGTGCTCGACTCGAGTCCGAGGATCAGCAACCTGCTGCTCCACGCATCGGCACGACCCACTCTGCAAGCCCGCGACCCAGCGCGTTGGTCCGAGCCGACCAGCTTCGTCCCACCGAGCGCACGACGATCGTGCGCTCGTCGTCCTCCGCGCCGAATGTCAATCGCACTTCGAGGAAGTCCGCGGGCAGCGACGGCATGATCGCGTCGCCCCATTCGATCAACGTGACCCCGCCGTCATCGAGCACCTCAGGGAGGCCGATGTCGTACACCTCGCTCATCTGGTCGAGGCGGTACACGTCGAGATGGTGGAACGGCAGCCGTCCGTCCTCGTAGTCGCGGGCGAGCACGAAGGTCGGGCTGGTGATCGGCTCGACCACACCCAGCGCGACGCCGAATCCTTGCGCGAAGGCTGTCTTGCCCGCGCCGAGCTCGCCCGCGAGGAGCACGAGGTCACCGCCACGGACGAGCGCAGAGATCGCCGCGCCTACCGCGCGCGTCGCGTCGACCGAACTGGTCCGGAGCTCATACTTCATCGTTGCACCCACTCGCGCATGGGAGCGACGGAGCGCCAGCCAAGGAGCGGCCCCAAGCGCCTGCGTGGCCGAGGAACGCCGAGATCATGCTGCGAGGGCTTGCTTCGCCCGCACGAGGTCGGCTCGCATCTGCGCGAGCGGTTCGCCGCCGCCGCGCAGCACTGCGGCCGGATGGAACGTCGGGATCAGTACGCCGCTTCGGAACGGATACGACCGCCCGCGCAGCTTCGTGATGCCCTCCTTCGTCTCGAGGAGCAGCTTGGTCGCGAAGTTGCCGAGCGTGACGACCACCTTCGGCTCGATCAGTGAAAGCTGCTGTTCGAGCCAGGGCCGGCACGCGGCGATCTCGTCCGGCTCCGGGTCCCGGTTGCCCGGAGGACGGCACTTGACCGTGTTCGCGATGAAGACGCGGTCGCGGGTGATGCCAAGCTCCTCCAGCATCAGCTTGTCGAGCAGCTGGCCCGAGCGGCCCACGAACGGAAGACCTTGCCGGTCTTCCTCGGCGCCGGGGCCTTCCCCGACGAACATCAGGTCGGCATGCGGGTCGCCCATGCCGAACACGACCTGGGTGCGGCCGGCGTCGGCCAGCTTGCACCGTTGACACGTGGACGCCTCCTCGGCGACCAGATCCAGGGCCGTGGGCACGGACGATCAGGCTAGATCTGCTCGCGGTCCACAGAAGCAGGGACGGTGTGAAAGGTGCAGGAGCGAGCAGAGGCCGACCGAGCGACCGCTAGGGAGCCGGGCGGCGATGGGGTCCCGGGGGGCGCAGCCCCCCAGATGGTGATGCGACCGATCGGATCGCCCGCTCGACCGCAGAAGCGGCGAGCGCCCGAACCACCTCCATCTGCGACTCGACGAGCCCCGTGGCTGCGGCGATCAGCGCGTCGCCGTCGGCGCTGGAGTGGACCGGCGCGAGCGAGCGGCTCACGCCGTCGTGCCCGCTCTCGGCGACGAGCAGGCAGTCGCGCTTGGTGAGGACGGCGTTCGTCGCGATCACACCGATGGTGGTGTTGGTGAACGACGCCTCAGCGGTGTCGACCGCGGGCGGCGGCACGCGGGGTTCGGTGTCGCCCACGTCGAGCACGTCGCCGTAGGCGTTGACGGCGACGAGGGCGGCTACCACCACGCCCTCGTGCTCGACGACCGCGCCGCCGACACCTCCCCTCCGGGCGCGGTCACGGCCTTGCCACTTCGCCACCGTCGCGCCGGTGCCGGCACCGACCGAACCGAGGCCGACCTCGGCCGTCAAGGCGGACGCCGCCTCGCAGGCCGCGTAACCCTCGGCGGGGCCCGGCCTGACCGAGCCGTCGCCTTCGGCGAGGTCATAGAGGGCGAGCGCCACGACGATGGGCACGGGTCCACCCGCCGTGGGAAAGCCCATCCCGCGCTCCTCGCAGAACCGCATGACGCCGTCAGCCGCGCCGAGGCCGAACGCCGAGCCTCCGGTCAACAGCACGGCGTCGATGCGGTTGACGGTGCGGCGCGGGTCGAGCAGGTCGAACTCCCGCGTCGCGGGGGCGCCGCCGCGGACTTCGCCCGACGCGACCGTGCCCTCGGGGAACAGCACGACCGTGCATCCCGTCCGAGACGGTTCGTCGGACCAGTGCCCGACCCGCACCCCGGGCACTTCGGTCAGCATCGGGTCATCCGATGTACCGCCGGGGGACGCGGTTGATCGCGACCGCGCACACGACTTCATAGGCGATCGTGTCGAGGCGCTCGGCCCAGTCCCAGGCCGAGATCTCGCACTCTCCCTGGCGGCCGAACAACACCACCTCGTCACCGACGCGAACCGAATCGTCGTCGCCGCAGTCGACCATCAGTTGGTCCATCGTCACCGCGCCGACAACGGGCCGCCGCCGGCCACTGACGAGAACCTCGCCACCGACCAGGCCGAGTCGTCGGGAGACGCCGTCGTAGTAGCCGATCGGCACCGTGGCGATCACTGATGGCACCTCACACACATAGTGCAGTCCGTACGACACCGGCTCGCCGGCGGGGAGTCGCTTCACGAACGACACGCGCGCCTTCAGCGCCATCGCAGGTTCCAGCTCCTCGCCTTCGGGCATGCGCGCCCGTGGCGGAATGCCGTACAGCGCGATGCCGCAGCGCACCATGTCGTAGTGGGCCTCCGGATGGGCAAGCAGGGCTCCGGAGTTGGCCGCGTGCACGATCGGCGGGTTGATGCCCTGGGCAGCGAGCTCACCTCGCACGTCTTCGAAGACCGATAGTTGCCGCGCTGTGTAGTCGTCGTGGGCGGGATCCTCCGCCGCTGCGAGATGTGTCCACAAACCCTCGAGCTCGAGCTCTTCGCTCGCGTCGATCAGCTCTGCGAGGCGTACGGCATCCTCTGGCGCAGCGCCGACTCGGTGCATTCCCGTGTCGATCTTCAGATGCACCGGCAACGGCGCGCTGCGCCCGACGGCGCGCACGGACTTGGCGGCTGCCCGAATTGCTCCCGCGCGGTACAGCGTCGGGCGCACGTCATCGAGGCGCGCGACATCTTGGAGCTGGTTGACGGGTGGCTCGGCGAGGATCAGCACGGGCTCGGACAGTTGCCGGCGGACGTCGACTGCCTCGTTGACCAAGGCGACGCCGAGCCAGCTCGCGCCGCCGTCGATGGCAGCAGAAGCGGCGCGTGTGATTCCGTGGCCGTACCCCCAACCCTTGACCACCGCGCAGAGGGCGGCCGGCCGCGCGCGCGAGGCCAGGAAGGACGCGTTGCGACGGACGGCGCCCAGATCGACGTCCGCCCACGCGTACGGTCGTTCGTCGGGGTGGACCTCGAGCGCCGTGTCCATCCCGCGCGTGGGCTACTCGCTGATGACGATGGCGCGGAGCACGTCGTTCCGGGAGATGAGCCCGACGAGCCGGCCGCCACGGACGACCGGCAACCGTGAGACATCGTGTTCGTGCATGAGCGTGGCCGCTCGCTCGATCGTGTCGTCGTCCTTGCAGACCACCGGTTCGGTCGACATCACTTCGGAAACCTTCGATCCGAGCGCGCGCCGAAGCTCCTCTTCGAAGTGCTTGTGCCCGAACTCGAATGTGCCGCCGAGAAAAGTCATCACCGTCGGGAAGTGCAACTCGCTCTCCTGCACGATCAGATCGCCATTGGAAAGCACTCCGACGACCGTGCCGTCATCGTCGACGACCGGCGCGGCGTCGACCTCGCGTTCGAGCAGCGTCCGCATGGCCTGCTCGACACCGTCATCGGGCCCGAACGTCAGCACGTCGGTCGTCATGATGTCCCGCACGGGTGAGTTGCGATCCACTATTGCCTCCCGTGGGGCTGCGCCCCACACCCATCCACGCCGGGCGAGCTAGCGCTCGCGCCGTCGTGCCGAACTGCTCGCTGCGCTCGCACTTCAGGCCTCCAAGCCGTCGAGCACCGCGGGCAGGTGCTCTGCCACATCGCCGGCTACCAGACCGCGGCGCGGGCCGAGGGTACTCGCCATTCCGTGCAGCCACGCGCCTGCCGCGGCGGCACGAAGCGGATGCAAGCCTTGCGCCAGCAGTGAGCCGATCACGCCCGAAAGGACGTCACCGGTGCCCGCCGTGGCGAGGCGTGCGTCGCCGGTCACCGACACGAGGACTCGACCTTCGCCGTCGGCTACGACGGTCGTCGGTCCCTTGAGCAGGACCGTCGCACCGGTCGTGGCGGCGAGATCCCGCGCCGCAGCAATGCGATCTGGTCCCGGCAGACGACCTGCCAGTCGCTCGTACTCGCCGTCGTGTGGGGTCAGGACCGACAGTGGATGCGCGTAGCGGGCAACGTCGGCGCCCAACGCAGTGAGACCGTCACCATCGACCACGGAAGGGATGGTCGACTCTTCCACCAAGCGGCGAACCGCGGCGATCGTCGCTGGTTCGGTGCCGAGCCCGGGACCGACGACGAGAGCCTTGAACCGCCCGAGGCCTTCGAGGACCGGGCTGTCCCACGCCGAGCCCGGAAGCTCGGTGCGAACGACTTCGATCGGCACCGCGGTTGCGTCAGATGTGCGCGCGCCGGGAATGCCGAGGCGCACGTAGCCCGCACCAGCGCGCTGCGCCCCATGCGCAGCGAGCGCCGCTGCGCCGGTCATGCCTGGTGAGCCCGCGACGATCCACACGGCGGCCCGCCACTTGTGGGTCTCGGTCGGGCGCGTCGGGAGCCAGTGCGCGACATCCGACGCCTCGACCAAGTGCGCGTGGGCTCGGGTGGCGTCGAGTCCGATGTCGACAACGTGGACGCGACCGGCGCGCTCGCGCCCCGGCGCCAGGACGAGCCCGGGCTTGAGTGCGGCGAACGACACCGTCTCGTCGGCCGTCACCGCTCCATCACCGGCTTCGCCCGTCTGGCCGTTCACACCCGACGGGATGTCGACCGCCAGCACAGGCGCTCCGAGAGGGTCGGGCGCGTGGTATTCACCGCGGAACCCTGTGCCGTAGGCGGCGTCGACGACCAAGTCGACGTTCGGTAGCCGAATGCCTTCGGCGTCGGCGGCATCGACGATCTCGACGCGAACGCCGCGCGCTCGGAGGCGGGCGGCCGCGTCGCGCCCGTCGTTGCCGTTGTTGCCCTTGCCTGCCACGACGACGACGCGCCGTCCGTAGGAACCGCCCATCATCCGGATGGCGTGCCGCGCGACTGCGGCCCCGGCGCGACCGATGAGCACTTCGACCGGTTCGGGAGCGTCACGGTCGATCGCCGCCATCTCCTCCGGGGTGACGATCGGCAGCACCGGCTACTCCACGGCGACGACAGCGACGGCGACATTGTCCGAGTGGCTCAGAGCCACGTGCCAGATCTCAGCACCGCGTTCCGCGGCGAGGGCCGCCGCTTTGCCGCGAAGCGTGAGCCTCGGCTCCCCGGACTCTGCCCGTTCGATTTCCACATCGTGGAAGCCGAACGACCCGAGCCCGACACCGAGCGCTTTCATCACTGCTTCCTTCGCAGCAAAGCGAACGGCGTAGCGCTCGACCCGCTTCGTCGTTCCCTTCGCCTGCTCGCAGTAGGCACGCTCACTCGACGTGTACACGCGGGTGATGAAGTGCTCGCGTCGCTCGAGCACGCCGGCAAATCGGTCGAGGTCGACGAGGTCGACACCGAGACCAATCAACGATCAGTGCGCCACCGGTCGGCCAAGGCGTGCACTGGCTTCGTGAGCAGGTCGAGCACCGAGATCTCACCGAGGAGGTCCTCCCGGAAGCTCGGCTCGGTCTCGGTCACCGCGTCCTTCAACGCCGCGTAGCGGTTGCGGTAGCCCTGCAACACGGCGCGGCACGTGGCGGCCGGCAGTCGATCCTCGAAGCGGACATGCAACTGGGTGATGCCCGTGCAGTGATTGTCCTTCGTCTCCGGGATGGCGATCAACGTGCGGCCGTCGCTCCGTCCCCGGAAGACGAGCATCTCGCGTTCGATCGCGACGGTGTGCTTGGTACCCCGCAACACAGGGTCGCGCTCGATCCTCGACGGGATCTCGGCAGCGATGCCGCCTCGGTCGATGACCGACGCGAACACCTCGTCGTCAGTCGCGGGGTCGCCCTCGATGCGATAGCGGATCCAGCCGGTCACCTCCTCGACCGCGGGATCGAGATCGGCCAGCGTGCGCAGCGTGCGGTAACTGAGCGAGTCGCGCGGCGCGCCCGCGGCCATGACCGCCATCGCCAGCGGGACCTGCAGCAGCGTCTCGTCCGAACGCGAGATGCCGACCGTGACGGTCTTCGCCTGGTGCTTGATCGCATCAACCGGGCGAGTCAGCTCCTCGATGCCGCGCGTCAGCGAGATCATGAGATCGTCGACGACCACTGCAGGCGTCCCGATCCTGCCGTACTCGACCTGGTACGAGTCGAGTGGACTGACGCCGAGTCCGTAGCGGAACAACGACGACAAACGCACGGCGGTGGACGCTTCGAGATGGCCGTCGTATGCGCCCGTGCGCAGTCCGTCGAAGAAGCGCGCGCCGGCGGACTCGAGCGTGGGTCGGACACGACGCAACAACTGATCGCCGTCGGCTCGTATCCCACCGCCCAGCGACGACACCGCTGACTCGATCGCGGCGCGCGCCTCGCGCAGCGGCAGCGCCTGCGCGTCGATCGCGAGCGCGGCTTCGTAGCCGAAGATGTGGCCGGCGATGCACGACAGCACGAACGCGAGCGCCGGGTGAGTGGCCGGGACCTTGATGGCCTGCACCGCAGCCGAGAAACGATCCTCGCCCTCGCTGGCGATGACGATCGGGGTTGCCTTGTGGGCGCGAAAGATCGCGACTTCCTTTGCGACGTCGTCGGCGTTCGAACCGGAGAGGCCGGCGGCGCACACGAGGATCAGCGGCTCGGACGACAGGTCGATGTGCTTCTTGTCCTCGGTCGAGTCGCAGGCGATCGCCTTGTAACACAACTCGGACAGCTTGATACGCAGCTCGTTGGCTGCAATTCGGTTGGTGCCGTTGCCGACGATCGCCCAGTAGCGCCGGAACGGCGCGAGCTGTTGCGCGATGGCGCCGATCTCGGGTCGGCGGTTCACCACGGCAGCCATCGCGTCGGGCAGGGACCGCAACGCCGACAGCACGGCGGTGTCGACCGTGCCGCCGAGGGTTTCGGTTATGGCGCCCGCGAGGAGGAACCCGGCGGCTATCTGCGAGTACAGCGCCTTGGTCGACGCCACCGACATCTCGACGTCGCGCCCATCGGACGTGTACAGGACGCCGTCGGCCTTGTCGGTGAGATCGCTGTTGCGGCGGTTGACGATGGCGACGACTCGTGCGCCTCGACTGCGTACGAGGTCGACCGTCCGGTTCGTGTCGGTCGTGGTACCCGACTGGCTGATCGCGACGACGAGGGTGTCGCGCATGTCCCCTCGGAGGCCGAACCCGGACAGCTCCGTGGCCAGCGAAGCGTCGAGGCGGAGGTCGTCCGGAGCCATCGACTTCAACGCGGCAACGAAACTCTGGCCGGCCACGTGCGCGGTGCCTTGGCCGATCGCGATGACCCGCGTGATGCGGCCGGTGGCGAGGTCTTCCCGGATCGCCGCCGGAAGCGCTTCGTCGTCGAGCGTTAGCTCGAGGCGTCCGCCCCGTTCGACGAGCTTGCCTCGCAAGGTTTTCCGGAACGATGCCGGCGACTCGCTGATCTCCTTCAGGAGGAAGTGCCGGTAGCTGCCTCGATCGATGTCACGGGTCGTGATCTGCGCGACGACGACGTCGTCCTCGGTGACGGGCAACACGGTGCCGTCGTAACCGAGTCGCTGAATGCCTTCGAGCGTTCCCGCTCGCGAACCGTCGAGCGCGAGGAGTTGTCCGCGACTGGCAGTCGGGTTCTCGGCATTGGCCGGCGTCTCACCGTCCATGCGGATGTACCGCGTCGTCTCTTCGACGAGTCCATACGGCTCGCTCGCGACGACGTAACCGTCGTCGACGAGACCGACGTACAGCGCCTGGCCACTTCCGCGCAGCGCGAGCAAGAGATGATCGGGCGCGACTGCCGCGCTGGCGGCGATGGCGACCGACCCTTCGAAGCTCGCGACCGTCCTGCGGAACGACTCTTCGAGATCGACTCCGTCACGCAGCCGGCGCGAGACCGTGGTCGGGATCACCTTCGCGTCTGTGGTGATCTCGGCGGCGATGCGCAAGCCGCCGGCGGACTTCAGATCGGCGAAGTTGTCGACATCACCGTTGAGCGCGCCGACGACATACGGTTCGGAGTGGCCTCCCTGCTCCGCGGAGTCCAGTGGATGGGCGTTGGCCTGCGAGATGATCCCGACGCTCGCCCATCGCGTGTGCCCCAGGACCGTGACCTCGGCGGTGTCGGCGGCGACCGCTAGATGCAACAACTCGTCCGACGTGATCGCCTCGCGCAGGGCGCGCGTGTTGTCTCCCAGCTCGCCGATCTCGGCCGCCGCCTTGTAGACGAAGGCGAGCATCCCTTCAGGCGCACGGACCGCCCCCGACCGGAACAACGGATCTGTGGCCCGCCGGTCGAGGAGCGCGCTGATCCCGGTGGACTCCAAGTCGAGCTGGTGTCCCCGCACGAGGAGGTGCAGACCGGCAGAGTCGCGGCCACGTACCTCGAGTCGGTCGATCGCGCTGAGCGCGACCTGGACAGAGGTGAACGCTTCGATCGCAGCCCGCCCACTCGAGCCGTCGAGCAGATCGCCCACGGCCTCCGCGGTACGCACGCGATCCTTGGCGATCGCCCAGCGGGCGTCTCGCACCCGCGCAAGCACCGCGTTGATACGTTCGAGTCGGTCGGGAACCGCACCTGCATCGAGCTTCGCGTCGATCGCTGCGATCGCGAAGGCGACATCTTCGGTGTCGCGCGCGATCGCGGCGCGCAGCTCTGGAGACTGCAGCAGTGCCTCGACACCGGGAACACCGCGCAGCAACGCGTTCGCTTCCTCCAGCGCATCTGCGGCCTGCGCAAGCCGCACATCGAGCGACGAGAGATCGTCACCGCTGAGGAGATCCGCCAGAGGATCGAGCAGTCCGAGGATGCTGGCACGATCAGGGATCGTCCGAGACGAGCGCCGGCGGACGACCGCGATGATGCCGCACATAAGACGACCAGTCTACGTGGCGGCCGCCGACACGGCTTCGGCGAGGCGTGTGGCCACGGCATCTGCGACTTCCGCAGTGGATGCTTCGACCATCACGCGCACGAGGGGCTCGGTCCCACTTCGCCGAATGAGGACTCGGCCGTGCTCGCCGAGCTCCGCTCGGGCAGACGCGACGTCGGCCGCGATTCGATCGTCGAGGTCCTCCGCGGCGGCGGTCGCGACTCGAACGTTGCGCAACACCTGGGGCAATCGCGTCATCACGGAAGCAAGTTCGTGCAGCGGCTTGCCCGCGCGCTTCGTGACGTCGAGCAGTTGCACCGCGGTCAACAGCCCGTCTCCCGTCGTCGCCAAGTCGGGGAACAAGATGTGGCCGGACTGCTCGCCGCCGAGGGAGTGACCGCCGGTCCCGAGTGCGTCGAGCACGAACCGGTCGCCGACGGGAGTCTCCACGACGGTGATCCCGCGCTCGTTCATGGCGAGGCGGAACCCGAGGTTGCTCATCACCGTCACGACCACGGTGTCGTTGCGAAGCAGTCCGCGTTGGTGCAGATCGATCGCGCTGATGGCGATGATCTGGTCGCCGTCGACCAGCGCGCCGTTGCGGTCGACGGCCAGCACGCGGTCGGCGTCGCCGTCGAACGCGAGCCCGGCATCCGCTCCGTGGTCGATCACCGCGCGCTGCAGGTCGCCCGTGTGGGTCGAGCCGCAACCTTCGTTGATGTTGGTGCCGTTGGGCTCTGCGTGGAGTACGACGACGCGGGCTCCGAGCCGGCGCAGGACATGGGGCGCGACGGTCGTCGCCGACCCGTTGGCGCAGTCGATCACAAGTCGCAAACCGGAGAGATCCCCGTCGATCGAGTGCTCGACGGCTTCGGCATACGCGAGCAGGTGCTCAGGGGTGGCTTCGATCGTGCCGATCGCGTCGCCCGTGGGCGACGAGTCCTGTTCGGGATGTCCTTGCACGAGAGCATCGAGGGTCGCCTCCAACGCGCTCTCGGCGTCATCTTCGAGCTTGCGACCGGTCGGACCGAACAGCTTGATGCCGTTGTCCGGGTACCGGTTGTGCGACGCGGAGATCATTGCCCCTGCCGCGCCGGAAGCCGCTGCCGTCCATGCAACCACCGGTGTGGGGACCACGCCGAGGGTGCCGACCGTCATCCCTTCGGCGGTGAGGCCCGCGGTGAGCGCGGCCTCGAGTGATGGCCCGGAGATGCGCGTGTCGCGACCGACGACGAAGCGATCGACGCCGAGCACGCGCGCTGCGGCACGACCCAGCGCGACCACCAGTTCCGGCGTGAGGTCGAGGTTCGCAACGCCCCGAACCCCGTCGGTACCGAATCGAAGCGTCACGCGAGCCCACGACACGAGCGAGCGCAGCGAGCGAACGAGTGAGGGCGAAAGCGCATCAGCGCTTGCTGTACTGCGGAGCCTTCCTGGCCTTCTTGAGGCCGTACTTCTTCGATTCCTTCTCGCGTGCGTCGCGGGTGAGGAACCCGGCCTTCTTGAGCGACGGGCGCAGCTCCTCGTCGAGCTCGGCGAGCGCGCGTGCGATGCCGAGGCGAAGCGCGCCAGCTTGTCCGGTGATGCCGCCGCCGGTGATCGTGGCGAACACGTCGTAGACGTCGGCGGTCTCGCTGACCCGCAGTGGTTCGCTCAGGAGCTGCCGGTGGGTCGCGGCCGGGAAGTAGTCGACGACGTCGCGTCCGTTGACCTTGATCTCGCCGCCGCCCGGACGGACCCAGACGCGTGCGATTGCCGCCTTGCGCCGTCCCGTGGTCAGCACGAGCGGCGCGTTCTTCACGGTGGTCGGAGGCTTCGGCACGTGTACTCCTGACTCCTACGAGCGGCGTCGCGCCGCTTCGAGCACGAGCGGCTGAGGCTGCTGCGCAGCATGCGGATGGGTCGGGCCCGAGTACACCTTCAACTTCGACAGCATCTGACGACCGAGCCGGTTCTTCGGGAGCATCCCTCGCACCGTCCGGCGGATCGCCTCGGCGGGCCGGGTTGCGAGCAAGTCCGCGTAGGTCTGCTCCTTGAGCCCACCGGGATACCCGGAGTGCCGGTGCACGATCTTCTTGTCGGCCTTGCCGGCGGTGAGCACGATCTTGCCGGCGTTGATCACGATCACGTGATCGCCGGTGTCGATGTGGGGAGCGAAGATCGGCTTGTGCTTCCC
>DATAES010000089.1:0-17006 GCA_036257895.1 Acidimicrobiales bacterium | reverse complement strand
GAGGGACACGGCAAGACCAGAAACTGCGCGCGTGGACGGCGCACGTGTGGTCACAGTCATAGACGACCTCCCTGGTCGGCGTACACACAGGCGCTAAGGCGCTACCAGGGTCCGGAGCAACGCTCCCGGAGGGTGCCGTCGTTGGCGGCAGAGTCCAACACGGAACGGGTACTCCCCCCCGTGTCGACACCGAGCGTACCACCGAGGCACGATGCGGTTGGATTCGCCCAGCTCGGCGAGCCGCCGTATGGGGTTCGTCCCAGGCGACGGTCTCCCGACCGACCAACGATGCAACGATCTGTTCGCCGTATTGGAAGCGCACGGACATTCGAACTGGGTGCTGGTCATGCGCCTCAAGCATCGATCGGCGCTCCGTTGGGGAGCGCGGGCGAACCTACTCACTGAGGGCGCGAAGTGCGGCGTCGAACTGAGCGTTCTGCACGCGAGTGATCGCGAGCCGCTGCTCTTGCGTCAGGGCGTAGATGTTCCACGGAGGTTCACCGGGCAGCTTGGTCTCGCGAGCGTGAGTCTCATCACGTACGAGCTCGGAGAAAGTCTGATAGATCGGCGCGTCCGAGCTGATGTCCTGCACGACCCGCTGTATCGCTTCTAGGGCCAGCGTCCAAGTGTGTAGCTCGCTGTCTCCGAGGTTGCTGATCGTCGCTCGCAGTTCTGACTGCCAACGATCCGCCTGGGATGTCATGAGATGATCGTCGTCCTTTCAAAACGATCTCGTGCTGGCGCAGCTTGCGGGGTCAGGCGATCGCCGCGAGCAGAGTCTTCCAGTTCCCTGACTTCGAGGCGTGGCGTAGACGACCCGGAACGCGCTGCAGCGGGTTGACCTCGTCGACCGAAGCCGGTCCGGGGTGTCGAGAATCGTGCACGGGACGACCGAGTAGGCTGCGTCTACTGAGGGTCGCCCCTGCGTAGGTCGTCTTCGCGGTGCTCTTGACGCCTCCTCATGTTGAGAGAAGGCGAGCCGTGCACACCGATTCGAACAGCGACGCCGAACAGTCGGCGACGGTGAGACAATGCCGCCGCTGTCGCCGGTTCTTACCCTCCGACCCGGGCGGCAACTCGACCGCGAGAGTGCAGTGGCGGGTGTGCGATGTGTGTCACGCCGCCCTGTTCTCCCAAGCCGCGCTGTTTTTCGACGCTCGTAGCGTTGCTCTGGTCGGAAGGGGCGAGCATGGAAATCGGTGATCGCGTTGAGGTGCACACCCGATTCAACAACGCCTGGGTGACCGGGTTCGAGGTTGCCGCGGTTGTCGACTCCGGTTATCGACTCTGTCGGACTTCAGACGGCACTGTGCTGCCGAGCGTCACGAGCGAGTCCGATCTTCGGCCCGAACCGCCCGACAAGTCTGCCCACGCGATTGGCGTGTAGCAGCCGTCTCCCAGATGTTCGGCGAGCGGGTGCTCACCCAAGTGGAGCCTGAGCCCGCGTGTTGCGTCTGGTGCTCTCGCGCGACTCCAAGCCGACTGCGCAGCGCAACTCTTCGACGTCGCGCTTGAGATCGCTGTCGTCATTGCGTTCGGAGACATGTTCCATCAGGTCGGCCACCCCGTCAGCGATGGCGTTGAGCTTGTGCTGCGTCGCCTGGTTCTCTCGGGTCTGACTGTTCTGTAGCAGGGCAACCATCAAAAACGTGATGATCGTGGTGGTGGTGTTGATCTCGAGCTGATACGTCGCATCGAGGAACATACCGAACGATCTCGTCGCCACCAGGGTGATGACGCCCTGGATGAGCCAGATCAACACCAACAGGAGGCAGAACGCGAAGAACGGCGCACGACTTGCGAGGCCAGCCGCGCGGCCTGCGAATCGATCGAAGAACCCGACGTCACCCGACACTCGGCTGGCCATCTCTGCAGGTTTGCGGGCAGCATGCGCTGCCGGCGAGAGCACGGTGTTGGCCATTTCGGCAACCTCCCCGGGTAGACGTCAGATAGCTGCTGCGCTACCAGGGTCTGGAGGAACGCTCCCCGGGAGGGTGCCGTCGCTAGCGGCAGAGTCCAACACGGTGCGGGTACTGCCTCCGTGTCGTGTCCAAGGGTACAGGCAGCTGCCAAGCCGTGGCTTGTCGACGTGTCCGATCGGCAGGTCGAGCGCTTCTTACATCGACGATCACACTCGTGCGCGAATGCCGACCAAGGCATCAGCGGGAAGGACGTAGCCTCAATGAATGAGCGAGGATGCGCTCGGCCGGCTGCTCGACGCGTACGAGCGCCGGATCGCAGATCGTGACGCGCGGGAAGCCGCCGATGAGTTAGGCGAGGCCTCGTTCAATGTCGACTTCGAGAGGTGGACCGCCGATGTCGCGGTCCCCACTCGAAGCCGTAGTGGCGAAGCTCACTGCCCGGAGTACAGGTCGTCGCCGAGACGCTGGCCGACAACCACAGGATGCTCGATGTCTTCGCGCGGACCGGCCTCGTCTCCGACCGTTCCTTCCGCCAAGGGATCGTCGAGGTCACACTGCTTCCGGGCCGTGAGACCGGGCAGCCGAGCGACGAACGCGCCGCCGCGATGACACCGACGCAAGTAGCGGCACCTGACACTGTCACCGAAGCGGTTCGATTCCTTTCGGAGCGCGGCTACATCGAGGACTTCGAATTCAACCGCGCGGCGACGGGAGACCCCGCGGCGCTGCCCACCGATCCTGATGGGGCGGCAATCGTGGATTACACCTTCCGATTCGAAGGCCCGAGCGACCCAGCGGACGAAGCGATCGTGCTCGGCGTGCGCGTGCGCGACTCGAACCGCAAAGGAGTGATCGTCTCCGCGTTCGGCTCCGACGCCGACCCGGCGCATGCGAGATTGCTCGTCGAACTATCCCGGTCGTGACCGATCATCCGTCGCCCTGAGGAGGGCGGTGACCCGAGTTCTGGGCCAGGTGTGATGTGGACGAGGTGGGCCGGTTCGAGCACCTCGAGCCGGTGCCACACACCCTTTGGCACTACAAATGGTTCACCCGGCCCCGACCTCATGGCGCCTTGCAGCGCCAACGTGTTCGAGGTCACCATCGTCGAGCACCACGTCGAGTCGACCGGAGACGAGGTACAACCGGCTCGTCGCCGTCAGGATGCAGCTCACCTCGGTGAGGCGGCGGTCGGTCCATGCGCTGGACCACGCCGATCGTGAACCCGTCGACCCGCACCGGTCCTCCACCGCTCGCCGCGACCGCGGACGTGCCGTCGCGCAAAAGAGTTGCCACCACGCCGTCGAACTCGAAGCACCGCGGGCGTCTCGTCGCCCGCTCGCCTGGGCAGACCACGGCACTGTCGTCCGGCCTACCTGGTTCGTCCTGGGAGTCTCGCGGCGGCACGACGTCCCTCCGGTGATCGTTGTCGCGCTGCTCGGTATCCGACCAGCAACGCGGCGTTGGTGGCATACAGCCACAGGCCGAGCAGAACGACCGCGGCGAGCCCGTCGGATGCGTAACGGCGCTCGAAGTTGGCGCCGAAGCGAAGGTACGTCACGTACGCGGTCGACAACAGCGAGATGCCGGCAGCGGCGACGAGCGCGCCTGGGAGTGTCGAGCGCCAGTCGGGCGGCCTGCGGGGAAAGACCTTGTAGATGACGGCCACGGTCGCGACCGTGGCAACGAAACCGGCTGTAACGGCGAGCACGAGGCCGGCCGCGATCTCCGACCCGGCGTCGCCGAGCGCGATTGCGCCGGCGTAGCTCGCGAGCAAGCTGCCGAGCATGAGGACGGGTACGGCGCCGACAAGCAGCAGCGCCGCACCTCGGCCCCGCAGCCCCGTGGCTTCGCGGTCGCCTGCGACTCGGTCGAGGACCCGCACCAACGCAGCGCCGTATGCAGTTGCCGGCCACAGGGCCGCGACCACGGCGATCAGGCCGAGAGCGGTGCGAAGGTGCGCGACCCGCTCCAGTGCCTGATCCGCACCGAGCGCGGGAGGAGCCAAACGACCGAGTTCATCCGCGACGTGATGCACCTGTGTCGGCCCGACTACAAGGCTCGTGACCCACAGTGCGACGATCACCAGCGGCGCGACAGAGATGAGTCCGTAGAACGCCAGTGCTGCCGAGTAAAGAAAGACATCATCGGCGCGAGCCGCGATGATGCTTCGGTGCGCACGGCGGAACACCTCTCGCAGGCTGCGGCGACGCCGAGGATAAGAAGTCGATCCGGTTGACGGCTCGCGGTCTCCCCGAGGCAACGGCGATCGTGGAACCCGAGAGCTTGTGACAGACATTCAACCCACGCGGCCGTGCTGCACGTTGTTGTCTCGGTCGAACTCGTCTGCCATCGTCATGCCCCGTTCGTCTCACGAGACGCCACCAGGGTCCGGGGCAACGAGATCTCGCACCGGCGCACTGCACCGGCCACGTAACAGCTCTGACGATGCTATTCCGATCCGGGTATCAAAGTCCGAGTGGAACAGGAGCGTTGAGGATGGATTGGGCCGGCTAGACGCTGTTCGGGCTGATTGCCATCACGGCATTGACCGTGGTCATGTTCGTGGTGTGAGCGATCACTGAATCTCGCAACCCAAGTGACCATCGGGTTAACGGGTTCGCGACCCGACGAGTCCCTTGGTCGCCAACCCGTGAGCTGCTGTTTCGTCCTAACGAGGAGCTTGCTCCGAACTTGCGCCAACCCGGCGACACCGGCGCTAACCCGCGACGACGCGGCGGTACCCGCCGCTGATCCAGTCCGTAACGAGTCGACCGTAGTCGTCGGCCGCTTGTTCCCATGCGAAGTGTCCAGCATCGAGAGGATGGATCTCGCTGTTAGGGAGAAGGTCGTGGAGGTACTCGTTGTTCGACCACGGCACGAGGTCATCGGCACGGCCGGCCAGGATCTGGGTTGGCGTCGCGATCGACGGGAGCAGATCACGCAGCACCGGGTTCTGCTCGGGGTAGTGCCGCACGAAGCGAGCGGACTCGGCGAAGCGTCCGAGGTCGTAGGCGCTGACATAGTCCTCGTGCACCTCGGGTTCTCTGGCGCTCGCGGCTCCGGACTCGACGGCGGCGCCGATGTTGGTTCGGGCGTCGAGCTCTCGCACGACGTCCAGACTCGGCGCTTCGATGATGTCCTTGAGCGCGCCGCCCGCTTCGATCGGGAAGCGGACCGCGCCTCCACCGATGGTCAGGCTGGTGACGCGTTCGGGAGCCTTCGCGGCGAGGAACAGTGCTGCGGCGGTTCCGACGTCGGGACCGACGACATGCGGAGCGCCGAGGTCCCACTCGTCGATCAGGCGGGCGAGGAACGCTCCCGCGCTGTCCGGGGCGATGAGTTCGGGGCGACCGTCGGAGTGACCGAAGCCCGGCAGGTCGATGGCGACCACCCGCCCTAGAGCTGCGACGCGGTCCCAGATGCGACGGAAGGCCCAGAGGCTCTCGGGCCACGGCGACAGCAGCAGCACGCTGACGTCCGCATCTGCCCTGTTGTCTGCGAACCTCACGCGCACCCCGTCACTGACTCGGAAGTACGTCGTCATCAGCGAGACATCACTTGTTGTCATTTGATGCTTCTCCTTCAACGCTTTACTGGGGGTTCGGTTTCAGACGACGAGCTCGGTCGACCCGGGCGCGTACTCGAGGATCTCGAAGACGTCCTTCACGGGCTCGGGCTGTCGAGCAGTCGCCACTGATGCGGCGACCGCGGCGGTCGCGATGACGGCGGTGGCGGCGAGGTACGCCGTGGCGACCGTGGCGAGGTCGAGGCCGATCACGCTGGCGGCGAGTCCCGCAACGACGACGGGGACGCTCATCGCCAAGTAGGAGACGGACAGGTACGCGGACGTCACCCCGCCCCGGGCATGGTCCGGCGCGATGGCCTGGATGGTGGCCATCGTGTTGGGCTGGACGATCCCGCCGCCGACGCCGCCGATCATGCCCCCGACGAGCGCGGCTGCGAGCCCACCGATGTGGGGTGACAGGGCGAAGACCGCGAGCCCGGCCGGGATGAGCGCGATGCCGACTCGCAGCACGCCGGCCTTCTCATGATGGCGCCGCAGGAGGATCTGCGTGAGGCCGTTGGTGAACACGACCGCGCCGGCGAACAGGCCGGCGATGATCGGCTGGGAGATTTGGATCCCGAGTTGTTCGTGCAGGAACGACGGTGACAGCCCGAGGATCCAACCCATGAACATCCACCCGGACGCCGATGCCAGCGTGGTGGCGCCCCACGTACGTCGGATCGATGACGGTACGTGGAGAACCGGCGGGCGAACCTGATCGCGGTTGATCGCGGGTCGCGTCTCAGGGATGCGCACGAGCGCGACCGCCAGCGCGACGGCGAGGACGATGTCGAGCACGAACGGCGCGACGGTCGGTGACGAGGTGACCGTGGCGAGCGCTCCGCTGACGAGGGGTCCGAGGGTCAGCCCGGCGGCCACGGCGGCCATGGCGGCGAGCGCGCCGCTGCTGGCGCGTTGCTTGGGGTGTAGCTCACGGATCGTCACCGTCGTGGCGGACATGACGAGCCCGGCGGCGATGCCGTAGATGATCTCGCCGGCAAAGAGCCATCCGACGTTGCGCGCCGCCGCGAACGCGACCGAGCTGACGACGGTGATGGCCATGCCGGCGACGAGGGCGGGACGGCGGCCGACGCGGTCGGTGATCCGGCCGAGGGTCAGCATGGCGGGGATCAACGCCGCCACGTACACGCTGAACAGCAGGGTCACTGTCGCCGCGCCGAAGTGGTAGCGCTGCGCGTAGATCGGAAACAGCGGTGTCGGGAAGTTGCTCGCTGCGAGCACGAGCACCTGGGTGGCGATCGCCAGCCGGAAGCTCGTGCGCCGCGACCAGGTGCGCCGACCGCCCCCGGGTTCGGCCTCGGGCCGAGGGATGAGGGCCGCGGGGCTGGTCGTCGTCGTCATCTCAGCGCTCCTTGAACAGACAAGTCTGTCTGGTGGTGGTTGAATATAAACAGACCTGTCTGTATAGTCAAGGCATGGTTGCAACTGCCGAAGGCTCGCCTCGAGACCGGTTACTGGCCGCGGCGAGCGAGCTGTTCTACGAGCGAGGCGTCCACACCGTCGGCATCGACACGATCATCGAGCGCGCCGGCGTCGCGAAGGCCAGCCTCTACAACAGCTTCGGCAGCAAGGACGGACTTGTCCGCGCCTACCTCGAGGCCAGGCACGAAGCACGGCGAGCGCGCCTGACAGCCGAGATCGAGCGTCATGACGACCCGAGGGAGCGGCTGCTCGCTGTCTTCGATGTGCTCGCCACGACCATCGCTCAACCGACCTTCCGTGGCTGCGCGTTCGCCAACGCCGTCGCCGAGTCCGAACTCGACAGCGCCGCCGCCGATGTCACCCGCAACGTTCGCCGCTGGTTGCTCGACACGATGATCGAGCTGGCCACCGCGCTCGGCGTCGATGATCCCGCCGGACTGGCGAGACAGCTCACCCTGCTCTACGACGGCGCCCTCGCGCAGTCGCGGCTCGACCCAACCCCAGGGGCCGCCAAAGCAGCCAAGGCCGCAGCAAAAGAACTTGTGGACGGGGCACTGCGCGCTCGTCAGGACTAGCCATCGACGCGTCGCGGCAAGGCCCCCGTAGCGTTCCGGCGGTGGCTGACGCCCTGATTGCATTTTCGACGCTCGACGCGGGGCAGATCGCGTTGCTCGAGGGACTGGGCACGCGCCGACGAGTCGAACCTGGCGATGTCCTCTACCGCGAGGGCGACGCCGCCTACGACTTCCATGTGGTGCTCGCCGGCGAGGTCGAGATCGTGACCGGCAGCGGAAACGACGAACAGGTCATCGCGCATCACGGGCCCGGCCGGTTCCTCGGTGAACTCAACCTGCTGACCGGCCTGCGGGTGTTCGTCACGGCGCGCGTGACACAGCCGGGGGAGGTGCTCGTCGTGCCGGCGGCGCAGTTGCGTCATGTCATCGCTACACAACCGACGTTGAGCGACGTGATTCTTGCCGGGTTCATCGCGCGTCGGACCGAGTTGTTGTCGGGTGCGAGCACGTCCATTCGCGTCATCGGGTCGCGGTTCTCGCCCGAGACGGGACGGATCCGCGAGTTCCTGTTGCGCAGCCGTATCCCGCACGTCTGGCTCGATCCCGAGCACTACGCCGACGTCGAAGCGCTGCTGCGCGAGTTCGCAGTCGACCCTTCGGAGCTACCGGTCGTCATCGCCACGGGTTCGGTGTTGCGCCGACCCACCGTCGGCGTGCTCGCGGAGTATCTCGGCATCACGGTTGCCAACCTCCCGGACCGTTGCTTCGACCTGGTCGTCGTCGGCGGCGGACCGGCGGGATTGGCGGCCGCCGTGTACGGCGCCTCTGAAGGACTCACGACCCTTGGCGTCGAGGCGCTGGCCGTCGGCGGACAGGCGGGAAGCAGCTCGCGTATCGAGAACTACCTCGGCTTTCCCACTGGCATCTCCGGCGGTGACCTGACGCAGCGCGCGGTCGTGCAGGCCGAGAAGTTCGGCGCCGCGCTCACGAGCCCGTGCGCGGCGACCGGTTTGCGTGAAAACGGCGGTCACCTCATCGTCCGGTTGGCCGACGGCACGGATGTCGCCGGACGAGCGGTCATCGTTGCGAGTGGCGCGCGCTATCGGCGACTCGACGCCGCCGGCCTCGACGAGTTTGAGTGCAAGGGCGTCTACTACGCGGCCACGGAGACCGAGGCTCGTCAGTGCACACCTGCTCCGGTTGTCGTCGTCGGTGGCGGCAACTCCGCCGGCCAAGCGGCGCTCTTCCTTGCCGAGTCGGGCAGTCCGGTCACGATTGTGATCCGGCGCGCTGATCTCAGCGAGAGCATGTCTCGTTATCTCATCGATCGCATCGTGGAACACCCGCGCATCGACGTGAGGCCGAGCACCACGGTGGCCGAGCTCGATGGCGGCGACGTACTCGAGCGCGTCGTGCTCGCCGACCCCGACGGTAAGACCACCGTGGCTTGTGGCGGGCTGTTCTCGTTCATCGGCGCCGAACCCGCATCGGATTGGTTGTCCGGTTGTGCGGCGCTCGACGACCACGGCTTCGTGCTCACCGATCGATCGCTGACCGACGACGATCTCGACACGCGGTGGGACGCCCTCGGTCGCACGCCGCTGCCGTTCGAGACGAGCCACCCCGGCTTGTTCGCGGTGGGCGACATCCGCTCCGGCTCCACGAAGCGCGTCGCCGCCGCCGTTGGTGAAGGATCCGCAGCCGTGCGATCGGTGCACGAGTACCTCGCGTTCTCGAGTTGAGAGAATCCACGTGACCAGCGAGTTGATCGACGCGACCGCGGCTCCGACCGGAACCGGTTGCGACGAGTGTGAAGCAAGTCGGCGGGTGGCGGTTCAAAGAGGAACGCATCGTGGCGCGCCCGGCTCGAGGAGTTCGAAGCGAACATGCGCGCCACCCTCGAAGGCATCAAGAATCTTGCCGAGCACGGCCGGACCTCTCCGTGCTGAAGGGCAACGAAGCGCACTATCGCACTGCGTGAGTTAAGCGGCGCAATGTCTGGCGGCGTCGAGTTCGAAGAGGTCGACTCGCCGCTCATGCAGACGGTGAACGGCATCGCCGACATCGACGAGAACCACCCGTCGAAAGCTTGCGGCGAGCGCGGTGGCTGGTTCCGCGACAGCGAGGGCAATGTCCTCGGAATCGGCCAAGTGATCCGCCTCCCGGGAGCATGACTCGCGATTCGGCGATAGATAGCTCCCTGCCGCGTACGACGAACGGATCAACAGAACTGATGACCACGGACCGCGAGCCGGCGATCGAGGGCGATGTGGCCTTGGTGCCTGACCTTGCGAATGACTCCGCACGTCCGGCGACGTCATCCTTGGGGGAGGTGCAACCGTGATCCTCCCGAAAGAGCGCGACCCCCGCTTCATCACCATCCGTCGTGGGGGGATGCTCACCGACCCGGACCATCGGCTCCTGGCATTGTGGGCGTCCGCGTGTGCAGAGCATGTCCTGCGTCTGTTCGAATCGGTGCGGCCCTCAGACCCGCGGCCCCGTCAGGCGATCGAGCAAGTTCGGGCATGGACGCGTGGCGAGATCAGGATGTCTCAGTCCCGCGTAGCGGCTGGCTATGCCAACGGTGCGGCACGGGATCTGCGGGGGGCCGCTCGGCATGCTGCCTATGCGGCCGGCCAGGCAGCAGCTGTGGCGCATGTCGCCGCACACGAACTCGGCGCGGCGGCCTACGCAATCAAGGCCGCGCGTGCGGCGGCTCCCGGATCCGAGGGTGAGAGCGCGGGCCGCCTCGAGTGCCGTTGGCAGCGCGAACGGCTCCCGGATGCGATTCGCGAACTCGTCCTGGAGGATCAGCGGTTGCGAAACGAGATCTGCTGGTCGGTGTTCGAAGACTGACCCACGCGCACGCGCGATGACTTTCGCGATCGATGTACGCCTGTCGACAAGCTCGAGTCGGGCTCGGCGCCGGCTCCCGGCGCGCTGAACACTTCTGACGTGGCGCGCGGATGACCGAGCCAAGCGCAGTGGCACGCTTCGCGAAGGCGCGGGCGGACGACGGTTGGCCAGCGGAACCAGACGACGCGGGTCGGGCATCACTGCGGACAATCCCGTCGTTGTCGCGGCACGCCGGGGTGCCGGCGTGCAGGACTGAGCATGGCGTACCACCGGCGCAACAATCCTCCAGAGTGACGTCTTCGGACGCCAGATCGTTTGAGACCCGCCACCGCTGGGGTAGGCGCCGCGAATGGAGACTGGACAGTGACGACCGTCGCTCGTCCGCCTGTCGTCAGCCAGACCGAATGGGACGAGGCCCTGGCAGCGATGACCGAGCGCGAGGAGGCCGTCGCCACGGCGACGCATGAGCTTGCCGCCGCCCGGAAGCGCATGCCGATGGTGCGGGTCGAGCACGACTACCGATTCGAGGGTCCCGACAGGCAGCGGTCGCTGGCCGAGCTGTTCGAAGGGCGCAGCCAGCTCATCCTTTACCGGTTCTATTTCGAGGAGGGCGTCGGCGGGTGGCCCGACGCCGGTTGCGCCGGCTGCTCGTCGTTCGCCGACGGCGTTCCCGAGCTCGGTCTCCTGCACGCCCGCGACATCACCTTCGCCATGGTTTCGCCGGCGCCTCAGGCGAACCTGCGCGGCTATGCCGAGCGCATGGGGTGGACCGACGTGCCGTGGTACACGATCCGCACCGAGCGCTTCTCGGCTGACTTCGGGGTCGACGAGTGGTTCGGGCTCAACGTCTTCCTGCACGACGGCGACGACGTGTATCGCACCTACTTCCTGCAGCACGGCGCAGCGGTCCAGGGCATCGGCAGCGTCTGGAGCATGTTTTCCCTCACGCCCTACGGGGGGCAGGGCGTCGACGAGGACGTGCCGGAGGGCTGGCCACAGGCGCCGCTGTCTTTCTGGTACCGCCGTCACGACGAGTTCGACGATCCGCCGCCGTCGGCCGGCGGTGGCGTTTACACCGCCGATCGGTCCTAGCCGCAGGCAGTCGGCACTCCGTCTCTCTTAACCCGCCGGGGCGCGGATCGGCCTCCTGACACTCCAGCGAGGACGACCGGGTCCATCCCGGCCAAGTCAGGCGCCGGATTACCGTCGCGGCCGTGAAGGTCCCAGACCGCAACGTGCACGAGCTGCGTGAGCAGGGCTTCACGATCGTCGAGGGGTTCCTCGCCCAAGACGAGCTGAAGGCGGCCCAGGAGGCTCTTTGGCTGCACTACCCGCGACCCGAGGACTACTTCGCCGACCCGTCGGCCCACCAGGAGTACACGCGAAGCCAGTTCGCGGGGGATCGCCACGCGCCGTGGCAGTCCTGGGATCTGAACCGGCTCGCCTTCCATCCCGACCTCGTGGACCTGGCGGAGCGGTTCCTCGGATCGGCCGACATTCACCTCTACAACGCGTTTCTGTGGGCGAAGTACTCAGGCGCCATCGACTACGAGCAGCCGCACCACCGCGACTTCGTCAACCACTCACTCGTGGTCCCCGAGCGCAGCGACCCAGGACGCCAGATGGAGTCTTTCATCCTGTTGTCGGACGTCGACGAGGAAGACGGGCCGACCAAGGTGGTACCGCTCCACGCCGGCGCCCCACATCTGTACTGGCCAAAGAGCAAGCTTGACGGTTTCGAGAATTTCGCCGGGGGCACCGGCATCGAGCTCGGCGGGTTGGCCGACGTTGAGGTGAGTGTGACCGGTCCTGCGGGCACGCTGTTCACGTACCGGACCGACGTTCTCCACCGCGGGTCGCAGATGACCGGTGATCGACGAGCTCGCTTCGTGCTGGGCGCCGACTACGAGGTCTGGGGACCGCGGTGGACCGGCAGGACGGGATGGCCCGATCAGTCACTCAGCCCTCACTGGACAGAGATGATGGAACGGGCCACGCCCCGTGAGCGCGAGCTGTTCGGCTTCCCGGCCATCGACGACCCCTACTGGAACGAGCAGACGCTCACCGACGTGCAGTGTCGCTACCCGAGGATGGACATGACGCCATACTCGGGCGGCGCCCGCGTGAAGGACCCTCGCCGAGACGGCGCCCGACTCGGCGGATGAACGCTGATGGCCTGAGGGACAGGCGCTCCCAACCGGCGTTGTCGTCCACCTGACCGGGCTGAAGGGGCTGATGTTAGGAATCGTGCGTGGCGACGTCATCGACGCGGCTCGTGCTGATCTGTGGGCTTCCAGCCTCGGGCAAGTCGACACTCGCTCGTTGGCTCGCACCCAAAATCCCCGCCATCAGGTTGGACAAGGACGGGTGGGCGACTCAGCTGGGCGCCGATCTGTGGGACGACGAATTCCGAGTGCGTCTCGAACATCAGCTGTGGGTTCTTGCCCAGGATCTCCTCGCCCAGGGCCAGAGCGTGATCTTGGAGTGGGGCCACTGGGCGCGAGTTGAGCGGGACGAGAAACGACTCGGGGCGCGAGCTTTGGGGGTGGGAGTCGAACTGCACTACCTCGATGCGCCCTTGGAGGAGCTGATCGAGCGAGCCGAACGTCGCAATGCGTCGGGCGAGTGGACAGCCTCGCCTATGACACGGGCTCACTTCGAGAAGTGGGCAACGATCTTTCAACCTCCCGACGAGGAGGAGCTGCTGTTGTTCGACACGCCCGTTGCCGAAAGTTGATTTCCACGAACGTCTGCCTCCTGGTTCGCAGCGAGCAGACCTGCGACGTCGTGTGCGAACTGCCTGTCGTTCTGCGACCAAAGGCCTCGGGAGAGGCTCGTCAGTGGGTCGTAGAGTCGAATCGGTGGTCTTGTCAGTTGAAGACGTGGTGCCGTTGCACCTCGCCGACGTGACGTTTCCGGACTGGCATCCGTTGCACGGTGGGACGGGAGCGGTGCTGGCGTTCGCGCTACGACACCCGACCGGGTTGTTGCTGTTCGAGACCGGCATCGGCACCGGCAGTCAGTTCATCGACGACCAGTACCAGGTGCAGCAGCGCGCCATCGACGTCGCGCTCGCCGCGCACGGCCATGACGTCAACGAGGTGCGACTGATCGTCAACTCGCACCTGCATTTCGACCACTGCGGCAACAACTTTCGCTTTCCGGGTGTGCCGATCTTTGTCCAGGCCGCCGAGTACCAGGCGACCCGGGAGCCGTACTACACCGTGCCCGAGTGGGTCGACTTTGATGGCGCCGAGTACGCGGTCATCGAGGGTGACGTGCAGGTCGCCGACGGCGTGCGTGTCTTGTCGACTCCTGGTCACTCACCTGGTCACCAGTCCGTCGTCTTCGACACCGCCGATGGCGGCGTTGTGCTCGCGGGACAAGCGATCTATTCCAAGGCCGAATACGAACACATCCAGGCAACCAACACGGTTTCACACGACGATCCTCCGCCGGACCCCGAGCAGTACCTCGCGTCGGCCGCACGGCTCATGCAGCTGCATCCCCGTCGCGTCCACTTCAGTCACGACACCGCAGTGTGGGAGCCGTAACGCGCCAACCTCCGGCTCCGTGAGCTTGCCGTCGCGCAGACCGTCCTCGCATCGTGTGCGGTCATCGCCTGAACACGACTAGCGCGAGGGTGCTTCCCGGCAACAGCTCGTCAGGGTCCCGGGCCTTCATCGCCTCGATGGCCCGCGCGAGCTCGTCCTCGGTGAACCGTGCCAGCAACGAGTCAGCATGACGGACGATGCCGACCCACTGCAGAACAGAACCCACCGTCCTCGGGCCCATGTCGTCGACTTCGAGGACGTCGACAAGTTGAAAGCCCGCCGACTCGAAGAGGTTTCGGGTAGCGGCGAGTGTTGGGAATGAGCTCATCGCACGTTCTGCTCCGGGGAAGAACTCGAGAGCGGGGATGAACCCACGGTCGGCGAGCGCACCGCGGACCAACACCACGCCATCGTCGATCAGGAGGCGGCGCAGTTCACGAGCGCACGCATACGGGTCGCGTAGATGATGCAACACCGTCGATAGCCACGCGACATCGACGGACGCATCGCGAAGCGGGATGCGCTCGCCGTGAGCTGCCACTACAACGACCGCCTCGGGAAGGCCACCCGAGATGAGTTCGGAAAGCATGCCGGCGGCGGGTTCGACCGCGACGACCCCGCATGCACGCCAGGCCGGCCACGCCCGGGCAAAGATCCCGCTACCCGCGCCCAGATCCATCACCCGTAACCAACGGCGGGCGGGCAGGAACGGCACGACTGCCGCTCGCCAACTCGAGAGCACCTCGGGTTCGAGAGCGCGACCGCGCTCGTACTGCCTTGCGACCGTCCGATCTCCGTAGTCGACGCTCACCATCGCCACGGTGTCTGATTCGAGCGCAAGTCACAACATGTCGCCTTCCCACCCGAGTGTCACGGCACGCACAGGACGCTGCGACCTCGCCGTTGCTGAGGAGCGACTGGGATCGCGGCCGCGCCGTTCGCGGTGGCTATGGCATTCGGTCTCGCCGACGTCTTGCGGACCGGCTCCGACGACTCGACGCAATCGAACACAGCCGGTCCGTTGTCATTCAACAAGTCGGCAACGCGACCGCCGCGACGCGATTCACCGCCGTACCCTCGCTCTGTGAGCGCCGAAGCCAAGCCATTGCTGCGCGGTTGGCTGCACCTCGCGTGCTTCTTCCTCGCCGTGCCCATCGCCGTCGCCATCGTGTTCTCCGCCACATCGGCGACGGCTCGGGTTGCGGCCGTGGTCTATGGCGTCGGCGTCGTCGCCCTCTTTGGCGTGAGCGGGTCCTACCACCGTGGCCGGTGGTCGCCGGTCTGGCGCTCGCGCATGCAGCGCCTGGACCACACGACGATCTTCGTGACGATCGCCGTCAGCTACACACCGATCTGCCTGCTCGTCCTGCAGGGTTGGCTCTCGGTTGCGATGCTTGCCGTCGCTTGGACGGGCGCCGCGGTCGGCGGCATCCTCGCCTGGACCAGCAGCCGTCGCGTCAACGGCATCCGATTCGGGCTGTACATCGCCCTCGGCTGGGCCGCCGTTGTCGCCACCCCGCAGCTCGTCGGCAACCTGACCGTTGCCCAACTCGCGCTCATCGCGGTCGGCGGTGTCCTCTTCACTGTCGGCGCCATCTTCCTGGCGAGCCATTGGCCTGACCCGTTCCCTCGGGTGTTCGGCTACCACGAGATCTGGCACCTGCTGGTCGTCGCGGCCATCGCATGCCACATGGTGGCCATCGCCTCGGTGATCCACGGCGCCAGCGCCACCTGACGCCACACCCGTCCCGAGATCGGCATGTTCCGGTCGGCTGCCACTCGCTCTGTTGGTGATCGCTCTGATGACAACGCGACTCTTATGTCGGGTGGATATGCAGCAGTGCGAGCCCGCGCTCCACGTCGCCGAGGTGGTGCAGCGAGTCGTGCAGAGCGTGTTCCAGCAACCGTCGAACATCGCTGCGTGACTCGCCAATCGTGAGACCTCGGGACCACGTGCCGCTTCCAGCATTGTCGGCGAGCAGGGCGAGTCGGACCGTTTGTGCCTCTATTGCCTCGACAACATCATCGAGATCGGCGTCGCCGTACGTGCGCGCTGCCGACTCGATCAGGTCGTCCCCCTCGATTGCCGGATACGACGGCTCATCGACGATCAGCGCCTGTTCGACACCGAATGCGTGCAATGCAGTGATATCGCGACTGTGCGCGGCGTACTCGATCGCGGACCAGACCTCCGGTGCCGGTCGGACGCGGAGTTCGGGGCCGCTGCTGGCAAGCAGCGTCCGCCACCGCGGCCCCAGCGCCCGAATCTCGTCGAGCAAGACAACATCGTCATACAGAGCACCGTCGAAGCCGCAGGCGTCGCAATGCTCATGGTCCACTACAGCAGAACGTTAGGTGTGACCCGACGACACGCTCAACGAGCACGGCGGGAACGAGCACCCGCACCCGCGCCGACAACGTCGGCGGAACATCGACCACGTCCTCACCCGCCGCCACTAACTGCTGCGCCAACAGATACCCGAGGCCCGACGCCGACTCGATCGCCCAGCGCCGCTCGGGATACCGGCCGGCCCAGTCCAACAACACATCGCACTGCTTGCTCGAGGACCGCAACGACAACGAGTCGAGCTCGTTCTCGTCACGGTCGACCGCCACCGCGGTGTGCGAACCCTTGTGCGGATCGACACCGATCATCACCATCATCATCGCCCTGTGCCTTACTCGTCGTGCGAACCGCGACGGGCACTCCTGATGACAACAGTGCGTTCGCCTCTTACGAGCCACGCCGCGGACAGAACACCGGCGGCACGGCTGTTCGTTCAACAGCCAGACCCGAAGATCGGCAGGCACTTCAAGAGCCGAACCGCCAGCATCCCGGACGCTACGAGCAACCCCGTCGCGACGACCCGATTCTCCAATCAGGCACATCTGCGCTGTGGACGCGGGGTAGGACTGCGTTCCAGTTTGGCGGCTACGCGCCCGATCGGTAAGGCTTGCCGACATCGGCGGAACGGTCCGTCGAGGGCGGAGCAGTGATCCGACGGCCGTGTTGGTCGCCCATGGGGCCGCTGGGGAGCGAAAGGCGAAACCGACGCCGACGAAATCAACGCATCACAACCAAAGTCGGGAGACAGCACACATGCATAAGACACTTGCCGGTGTCGGCGTCGCCGCACTGGCGACACTGGCA
>DATAES010000088.1:0-2177 GCA_036257895.1 Acidimicrobiales bacterium | reverse complement strand
CGCAGCTCGACATCATCGACGGGCGCTATCGAGGTGAAGGCACCGCTGACGCCATTGCGGTCGACCCGTGCGCCGTGATCGCGGAGTCGGCGAGTGTCGTTCGATCGGTCATCGGGCCGAAGAGCGCGATCGATGCAGGCGCTGAGGTTTCCGACTCCGTCGTCATGGCCGGGACCCACATCGGGCGCGACGCCGTCGTGCGCGACTCGATCATCGGTCGGAGCGCCGACGTCGGGGACGCGGCGTCGGTCGAAGGCCTGTCGATTCTCGGTGACAATGTGTCCATCGCCGCTGGTGAGAAAGTGCGCGGCGCACGGCTGCCAAGGGAGGGTCCATGAAGGCGTTGGTCACGGGTGGTGCCGGATTCATCGGCAGCACCCTGGTGGATCGACTGCTGGCCGAAGGTCACGCGGTCGACGTCATCGATGACCTGTCGACCGGCTCGCTGGCCAATCTCCATGAGTCTCGGGCGGACCGATCGCACGAGATCACGTTCCATCAACTCGACATCCGCCAGCCCGATGTCGTGTCATTGATCGAACGGCGCGCGCCCGAGGTCATTTTCCACCTCGCCGCGCAAGCGGACGTGCGCGTGTCGGTGGCCAAGCCCGCGTTCGACGCGGAGGTGAACGTGCTCGGCAGCATCAACGTGCTCGAGGGCGCGCGGGCGGCGGGGAGCAGGAAGATCGTGTTTGCCTCGAGTGGCGGAACCATCTACGGGGATCCCGATCCTTCCGAGCTCCCGATCAAGGAGTCGCACCCGCAGCAGCCGGTCTCGCCCTACGGAGTCGCCAAGAAGGCGGTGGGTGATTACCTGCATGCGTATCGCGAGCTTCACGCTCTCGAGTACACCGCCCTCGCGCTAGCGAACGTGTACGGCCCTCGACAGGATCCGCACGGTGAAGCCGGTGTCGTGGCGATCTTCGCCGGTCAACTCCTGGCCGGCGAGGCGTGCACGGTCTTCGGTACGGGCGAACAGACCCGCGACTTCATCTACGTCGACGACGTCGTCGACGCGTTCGTGCGCGCCGCGGACAAAGGCAGCGGCTTGCTGTGCAACGTCGGCACCGGGGTGGAGACCTCGGTCAACACGCTCTACACGACGATGGCGGGCGCGGCGGGTGTGACCAAGCCCGCCACCATGCGGCCCGCCCGCGCCGGCGAGCTCGACCGGTCTGCTCTCGACCCAAGCCGCGCTGCGCTCCATCTCGGGTGGAAGCCGTGGACATCGCTCGACGAAGGCGTCGCATCCGTCCTGAAGTGGTTCGCGGCCGCTACCTGAAGAGGTCTTCTCCGGGCGTGCGCACGATCTCGGCGCGCACCTCGCCCCGCCGCAACCACTCGTTCGGCACGCCTCGCACCACCGCGACCGGCACGCCGCTTACCTTGCCCATCACGAGCTCGGCGGCCGCGGCGAGCTCGTCGACGACAGCTACCTCGGTGACGAGCATCTCGCGGCCGTAGGTGTCCGTCGACCCTCGCAAGTCGAGGATGGCGCCGATGCCGGCGCAGCCGATGGCGACGTCGGTGAGGCCTCGCCGCCACGTGCGCCCGAACGTGTCGCTGATGATCACGGCGACCTCCACACCTGCTCTGGCGGTGAGGCCGTCACGGATGCGACGAGCTGAGCGATCGGAGTCCTCCGGCAGCAACGCGGCGTAGCCCCGCTCCACGTTCGACAGGTCGATGCCTGCGTTCGCGCAGACGAAGCCGTGCTTCGTCTCGCTGATCACCAGATCCCCTCGGCGGCGCAGGACGCGCACCGACTCGCGCTCGACCAGCGCCTTGTGGCTCAGCGGGTCGTCGGGGTCGACGGCTTCCAGCATGCCCTCGGCCTTGGACACGATCTTCTGCGTCACGACGACGACGTCGCCGTCTTGCAAGGCAGCGTTGGCCGCGATCAACGAGGCGAGGTCGTCGCCCGGTTGGATCTCGCCGATTCCTTCGACCCCGAAGACTGTGAGATGCATGCCGGTGGTCTACACGGCTGCAAGTGTCGCTCTCGCCAGCGCCGCGGCGGCTTCGGGTGACGACATGATCGTCGGCACCACGACGCAGCGCATGCCCGCGGCCTCGACGTCCGGCGCGGACGAGGCGTCGGCCTCGTCGATCACGAGCGCAGCTGCGATGTCGGCGTAGAGCTTGGCCACGCCGACGACGGAGGCTTCGTGACCGAG
>DATAES010000087.1:0-5360 GCA_036257895.1 Acidimicrobiales bacterium | reverse complement strand
CAACGAGGCGTTCGCCGCGCAAGTGATCCCGTCGGCCAAGCACCTCGGGATCCCGTGGGAGAAGTTGAACGTCCACGGCGGCTCGATCGCCCTCGGCCACCCCTTCGGGATGACCGGCTCCCGCATCATGACCACGCTGCTCAACGGTCTCGAGGACGCAGGCGCCCGCTACGGCATGGAGTCCATGTGCGTCGGCGGCGGTCAAGGCATGGCCATGATCGTCGAACGCCTCAACTGACCTCCGGCTCCCCGCCCGGCGAATGTTGGTGCGCCGTGGCCCCTATACGGGCCACGGCGACCCGAAGTTGGCGGGTGAACGTACCCGGATTGGCCACGACATCTCGGTACCTGACCCGCAACACCCTGAGACCGAGCGCCTCGATCCGCCGATCGCGCTCGGCATCGGCCGTTTGATCGAGCGGACCGTCGTGCCACTGCCCATCGAGCTCGAGGACGAACGCCGCTCGGCGCCAGAGGAAGTCGACCGTTCCGATCCATCCGTGCTCATCACTGAGGAGCACTTGGCGTTCAGGTTCCGCGATGCCCATCCCGTCGATGAGCTCCATGACGAGGCTCTCACCATCGGACTCCGGCGGTACGTAGTCGGGCCCCAGCTCATCGAGGAGTCCACGCGTCAGAGCGGAGCCGGGCCGGCCTCGCTTGCCGATGGTCGCGACGATCACCGCCAGCTGCCCGAGCGTGAGTCCTCGGCGCGCCAACGCGTCGTTCAGAACACGCTTCATCAACGTCGCATGGAGCTCGCGGCCCTCGGTCGTGTGACGCAACCCGGGATCCGGGTCGCCGAAGAGGTCGAAGCAGGTGCGAGCGATGGTGGTGACCGGAAAGCCGCAGACGACGGTTCGATGCGCGACCGGCACATCTGCTGAACGGTGCAGTCGCGCCAAGGTCACCCGGTGGTCGTGCTGCTCCTTGCCGGTGACCTCGACGGCGTTCTGGCTTCGGTAGCGCCAGCATCCGTGTAGCTGTCCGGCGGTCCGGTGACTGAGGACAGCACCCGGACCAACGTCGAAGAGCCCCGCTTGCAACTGCGCCTCCCACGTCCAGGGATGGTCACGCACCCGGAAGATGTCGACCTTCAGGCGAGCGATGCGGCCGGCCTGCAGCCGGTGACGAAGCTGTTTCTGTGTGACGCCGCGTCGTCGCGCCTGGGCCCCGGTGAAGACCCCGTGTTGACCCGCGCCGAGCAGTGCAATGACTTCCTCTACTTCTCGTGCATTCACAGTCTATTTCATACACCAGTGTTCCGCGGCAACCAAGGGTCGCCGTGGCCCCTATAGGGGCCGCGGCGCACCAACATTCGTCTAGCGGGCTAGGAGGGGGCGGCGCCGTAGACGGGGGCGGGGGTCGGGGCGGAGGCGAGGAGGTCGTGGATGACCGGGGTGAGAGCCGACGGGTCCCAGCGGGCGCCGTTGTCGAACACGGCGCCGTGCTGCCAGCCGTCGGCGACGGAGACTCTCCCGCCTTCGATCTCGAACACCCGGCCGGTGACGTCACGGGACAACGGCGACCCGAGCCACACGACCAACGGCGAGATGTTCTCCGGCGCCATCGCATCGAACACCTCCGACTCCCCCTCCGGCGCGGCCATCATCTCGGCGAACACGGTCTCGGTCATGCGGGTCCGTGCCGACGGGGCGATCGCGTTCGCCGTGATCCCGTAGCGGCCGAGTTCGGCGGCCTGCACCAACGTGAGCCCGGCGATGCCTGCCTTCGCCGCGGAGTACGCGGCCTGGCCGACGGATCCCATGAGACCCGCGCCCGAAGACGTGTTGATGATGCGCGCGTCCACTGCATCGGCCGACCCGGCGGCCTTCACCTGATCGCGCCAGTAAGCGGCGGCCCACCGTGACACACAGAAGTGTCCCTTGAGATGGACGCGAACAACTGCATCCCACTCGTCCTCGGTCGCGTTCACGAACATCCGGTCGCGCACGAATCCGGCGTTGTTGACGACGACATCCAAACCACCGAACGTCGAGATCGCCGTGTTGACGAGTCGTTGCGCTCCCTCCCAATCGGCAACGTCGTCACCGTTGATCACCGCGCGACCACCCATACCGTCGACGATCTCGTCGACCACCTCTTGCGCTGGTGTCGACGAACCGCCCGTCCCGTCGAGCTCCGCCCCGATGTCGTTCACCACGACGGCCGCACCTTGACGTGCGAACTCCAATGCATGCGCACGGCCGATCCCGCGCCCCGCACCAGTCACGATGACAACCCGGCCCTCACAGATCATGGCGGGCGATCGTAGGTCTGGAAGACTCGGGCGATGCGATACGGCGTCACGATGTTCGTCACCGACGTGTCGATCGGCATCGTCGATCTGGCCAAGGCAGTCGAAGAGCGCGGCCTCGACTCTGCCTGGATCCCCGAGCACACCCACATCCCCACGAGCCGGCGCACGCCCTATCCCAACGGGGGCGAGCTGCCCGATGAGTACCGCCGCAGCCTCGACCCGTTCGTCGCGCTCACCGCCGCTTCGATGGCCGCGCCGAGCCTCCGCGTCGGCACCGGCATCCTCCTCGTCGCGCAGCACGATCCGATCGTCGCGGCCAAGGCAGCCGCAACGCTCGACCTTCTCACCGGTGGCCGTCTCTCGCTCGGCATCGGCTTCGGTTGGAACGAGGACGAGATGAACGACCATGGCGTCGATTACCGCACCCGGCGCGCCAAGGCACGCGAGCACGTCCTGGCCATGCGCGAGCTGTGGACCAAGGACGAGGCGAGCTTCGACGGCGAGTACGTCCAGTTCGGCACGACGTGGCAGTGGCCCAAGCCGCTGCAGCACAACGGACCGCCGGTGCTCCTCGGCGGCGCCGCCGGGCCGAAGCTGTTCGAGCACATCGCCGAGTACGGCGACGGGTGGATCCCGATCGGCGGTCGCGGCCTCACGAACGCGCTCCCGGAACTGCGAGAACTGGTCGCGTCACATGGACGCGATCCCGACGAGTTGGAGATCGTGCCCTTCGGTTCGATCCCGGACCCGGGCAAGCTCGACCACTTCGAGTCGATCGGCGTCACCGAGTGCGTGTTCGCGCTCCCGTCGGCGGCCGCGGACCAGGTGCTGCCCCTGCTCGACAAGCAGGCTGCAATCGTCGCCGAACGTCGCGGGTGAGGCTCTGCTTCGTCTGCTGGGGCAACATCTGCCGCTCCCCCGCGGCCGAAGCGATCATGCGGCGGCTGGTCGACGATGCCGGACTCGGCGATCGCATCACCATCGACAGCGCCGGCACGAGCAGCGAGCATCTCGGCGAACCACCAGACCGGCGCACCATCAAGGAAGCGCGGCGCCGCGGTCTCGACGTCGAGCGCCACCGCGTCTGGCGATTCGAGAGCGATGACTTCGATCGGTTCGACCTCGTCCTCGTCGTCGATCGCATGAACGAGCAACGCTTGCTCAACCGGGCGCGGACGCCCGAAGCGCGAGCGAAGGTCAAGCTGCTCCGGTCCTTCCTTCCCGATGACATGTACGACCAGGAGGTCCCCGACCCCTGGTACGGCGGCGACAAGGATTTCATCCTCGCTTTCGACCTCGCGGAGGAAGCCTGCGTCGCCCTGCTCGAGCACGTGCGTTGCGAGCTGCCTTCGTGAAGCGCCGGGCGGATGCGCCGCCCGACTTCTTCAGTGCCGAAGCAACCGGACTGCGCTGGCTCGCGGAGGCGACACGCCTCGGCGGCCCGAACGTGCCCGAGGTACTCGCCGTCTCACGGCACGAGATCCACATCGAGCGCATCGACACCGCGTCGTGGACTCCGCAGGCCGACGAGTCATTCGGTCGAGCGCTCGCCGCGATGCACCGACTCGGCGCGTCGACGTTCGGCGCACCGGCCAACGGCTACATCGGTCCGCTGCCGCTCGACAACGCTCCGTCGGACGACTGGCCGGACTTCTACATCAGCAAGCGGGTCGAGCCCTACTTGCGGCAAGCGATCGACCAGGGATCGATGCCCGCCACCGCCGCGAGATCGTTCGACCGGGTCTTTGCCCGCATCCGCGAGATCGCCGGCCCGCCGGAAGCGCCGTCACGCATCCACGGCGACCTGTGGCGGGGCAACGTCGTCGCGGACACGCACGGCAACACGTGGGTGATCGACCCCGCGGCCCACGGCGGTCACCGGGAGACGGATCTCGCGATGATGCGCCTGTTCGGCGGCTTCGGCGCCCGCTGCTACGCCGCATACATCGAGGCGAACCCACTCGCGCCGGGCCACGAGGAGCGAGTCGCGCTCCACCAGTTGCATCCACTGCTCGTGCACGCGGCGCTGTTCGGTGGCGGTTACGGCGCCGACGCGCTGCGGGCCGCCCGGACGTACGTCGGTTGACCAAACGTGGGAGAGTGCGGCATGCGCTTCGCCATCAAGACCTCACCCCAGCACACGAACTTCGCGGACATGCTGGCCGTCTGGCAAGCGGCCGACGAGATCGAGCTCTTCGAGTCGGGCTGGACGTTCGACCACTTCTATCCGATCTTCTCCGACCACACGGGCCCTTGCCTCGAGGGGTGGGTGACCACGACCGCACTCGCCCAAGCGACGAAGCGGCTGCGCGTCGGCGTGCTCGTCACCGGCAACGTGTACCGGCATCCGGCGGTGCTCGCGAACATGGCCGCCAGCCTCGACGTCATCTCGAACGGACGGCTCGAGTTCGGCATCGGCGCAGGTTGGAACCAGCAGGAATGTGACGCCTACGGCATCGACCTACCGCCCCTGCGCGAGCGCTTCGACATGTTCGACGAGGCGGTCGAGGTCATGGTCAAGCTGTTCACCGAGACCACGGCGAACTTCACGGGCAAGCACTACCAACTCAACGAGGCGTACTGCGAGCCGAAGCCCGTGCAGCAACCACATCCGCCGATTGTGATCGGCGGCGGTGGCGAGCAGCGGACGCTGCGAACCGTCGCCCGTTGGGCGCAGCACTGGAACGTGCCGGGTGGCGGCGTCGATGTGTACAAGCACAAGCACGACGTACTGCGCGGACACTGCGACGACATCGGACGGGACGCCTCGGAAATCGTCACGTCGACCCATCTCCGCCTCGACCCGAACGACCTCGACGCAACGGTCGGCGAAGCGGAGGCATTCGCAGAGGCAGGGCTCGACCTCGGGATCGTGTACCTGCCGCCACCGCACACACCGGCGGTGCTCGAGCCGTTGGCGAAGGCCCTGCAACCGCTCGCTGGTTGATCCCGGTCGACGATCCGGACGATCCGCGCCTCGACGATTTCCGAGGCTTGCGGCTGCGCGAGGACCGTCACCTCGATCACTTCATCGTCGAGGGCCTCGCTGCCGTCACTGAGCTCGTCGACTGTCCGTACGTGGCCCGTGCGGTGCTCGTGC
>DATAES010000086.1:0-36974 GCA_036257895.1 Acidimicrobiales bacterium | reverse complement strand
GATCCGAGGCGAGCCGGAGCAGGAGTGCTGGCCGCCGCTCGTTACGGAGGAGTTGTGCATCGCGTGAATGCACGCATCAAGAACACGCGAGGCAACCGAGGCGTGACTCGCCGTCCTCGGTCCGAGCCGGGCCGGTACCTCCTCGTCGGCGCGATCCGCTGCGGACACCGCGGCAAGTCGATGTTCGGCAACTCTGCGAAGAGCAAGGCGTACTACCGCTGCTCGGCAACACGGCCTGACTACGCAGCACCGTCGGTTCCGGGACATCCCGCGAGCTACAGCATCCGAGAGGAGCGCGTCCTCACGGCCGTCGACCGCTGAGTCGCGACGCTGACGGACACCGACCACCTCGACGACACAGTCGCGGCGATCATCGCTGCTGACGCGGACGGCGAGCCCGAACCCGCCGAGGTGACGCGAGCTGACAAGTTGGTGACACGCGATGCCTCTCAGAGATCACACATCTACATAGAGGTGTGCTCTCTCTCGCGGCGGCCTGAGCTGGCCCGACTCCGATCTGGGCTGGCGGTCAGGCGCGCCGCAGCCAGCGGATGTGCGCGGTGAAGGATGCGTTGAGAAAGGCCTTGAGTGAGCGGCGGCGCAGTACGACGAGGCCGGTGGCAACCATCGGCGTGCTCTGCGCGACGCACTGCATGCACATCGAGGGCAGCGTAGGCCAGAAGGCGGACGCCTGCAGCGCGCTGAGGTCAACCGGATCGCGCCGACGGCTCGACGAGAAATTCCGCGATGCGCGCCGCGACTGTCGGGGCACGCTGCATGAGGAGCAGGTGCCCAGCGCCACGCGCGATCTCCAGTTCGGCGTGGGGGAGGCGCGCGGCGAGGATGCGCGCGTTCACCGGCGGGACGATCGGGTCGGCGTCGCCCGAGACAACGAGCACCGGCGTGCGGATCCGGTGCAGCCAGGGGAGGCTCGTCCAGCCTGCTGCCGCGGTCAGCTGGCTCGCGTATCCCCACATCGTCGGCGGTCGGGCTCGGCGCGCGTTCACTTGCGCTTGCAGCAGCTCATCGTCGCCGTCCGTGTCGAGCGGGCCGTACAGCAGCCGCGCGGTGCGGCGGAAGAACGAGGGGGAGTAGTAGCGCAGCGGTGTCGCGAGCAGCGCGAGCGCGAGCGGGTGGCCGGGCACACCGCCGAGGCCGACCGAGGTCGAGGCGAGCACGAGACGCCTGACGCGTTTCGGGTTGTCGAGCGCCAGCTGTTGGGCGACTGCCCCGCCGAACGACACTCCGAGCACGTCGGCCTCGGGGATGCCGAGGACGTCGAGCAGGCGGGCGGCCTGGCGGGCGAGCCGGGGCACGCGCAGGGGGACAAGACGGGGAGGCGACTCGCCGGTGCCCGGCGCGTCGTAGGCGATCGTCTGGACGCCGTGTTGGACGAGGGCGTCCTCGAGCGGGCGCCACATCTCGATGTTGCCGCCCAAGCCCATCACCAGGAGCAGTGGACGACCCTCGCCTCGCACCGACACGCGCAGCAGGTGGCCGTCGACCCGGGCGAACGTGAGGAGCCGCCCGCCGGATGAGGCGGTCACGCCAGGTGAACGTAGCGGCCGGGCGCGGGGTCCAGTGGCGTGTGCGACGCGCTGCCGCACGTCGTCGGGGCCGGCCGCTCGCCGCTCGAACGCTTCTGCAGCCACGCCACCCAGTGGTCCCACCAGGTGCCGCGGTGCTCGTCGGCCTTCGCCAGCCACTCGTCCGGGTCGGCCGGGGGCGTTCCGTTCGCGGTGCGGTACGACGACTTCGGGTTGCCGGGCGGGTTGACCATGGCTTGGATGTGGCCGCTCGAGCTCAGCACGAAGTCGGTCTCGCCGCCGATGAGCTGTGTCGTGCGGTACGCCGCTCGCCACGGGACGATGTGGTCGGTCGACCCCGCGACGACGTACGTGTCGACGTCGACGGCCCGCAGGTCGGCTGGCGTGCCGAGCACGGTCATCGTCCCTTCGGCCAGGCCGTTGGAGGTGAACAGGTCGAGGAAGTCCGAGTGCAGACCGGCGGGGAGCCTGGTCGTGTCGGCGTTCCAGAAGAGGATGTCGAACGGCGGCGGGTTCTGGCCGAGCAGGTAGTTGTTGACCCAGTAGTTCCACACCAGGTCGTTTGGTCGCAGCCATGCGAACACCCGCGCCATGTCGGCGCCGTCGAGATAGCCGGTGCGCTGCGTCCGCGACCGTGCCGCCTCCACCGCGGCCTTCGAGGCGAGCATGCTGATAGACGAGTCGACGGACGTGTCGAGACCGGCGACCATGAACGTCGCCGAGGTGACGAGGTCGTCGCCGGTTGCGGCGAGGTGGCCGAGGAGGGACCCCATCGTGATGCCACCGGCGCAGATTCCCGCGACGTCGGCGCCGTCGGCACCGGTGATGTCGCAGGCGACTTCGATCGCTTCCTTGCACGCGGCGACGTAAGTGTCGAGGTTCCAGTCGCGGTGGGCGGCGGTCGGGTTGCGCCAGCTCATCGCGAAGTACGGGAACCCGGCTCTCACCATGTGCTCGACGAGGCTGCGGTCGGGTGCGAGGTCGGTGATGTAGTACTTGTTGATCTGCGGCGGGATCGCCACCAGCGGTTGGGCGGCGACGTTTTCGGTCTGCGCCTCGTACTGGATCAGCTCGAACACATCGGTGCGGTGCACGACGTGACCGGCGGTGGTGGCGATGTTGTCGCCGACGCGGAAGGGGCGGGTGTCGACCGTCGACGGCATGCCGCCGTTGTGGCGGATGTCGCCGGCGAGGTGGCGCAGGCCGGTGAGCAGGCTTCGGCCGCGTGTTTCGACGGCCTTGGCCAGCGCGCTCGGGTTGCCGGCCAGCGTGTTCGTTGGAGCCAGCGCCTCGACGAGCAGCGTCAGCGCGAACCGGGCGCGTTCGCGGCTCTTTTGGTCGAGGTCGACCTCGTCGACCAGTCGCATGACGGCTGTCGCGTCGACCAGGTAAGCCTGCACGAGCCGGCGGTAGATCGGGTTGTGTGCCCACGCCGGATGTGCGAAGCGCTTGTCGCCCTTGGCCGGTTGCACGGTGCTGCGGCCGATCGTCACGTCGGCGAGATCGGCGCCCGCTCGCAGACCCGACGCGAGCATCAGCGCTGGATCGACGGCGACGTGCCGTGCGAGCCGGGCGAGCGCGGCGGCCACCTGCGTGCGGGTCAGGCCGATGAGGGGGTTGGCGCCGAGGACGGGTGGATCGTCGCGATCGAGCAGGTTGGAGGTGTTCACAGTCCTTCTCCTGAGTGAGGCGGCTCGACGAGCACGCGTGGAACTTTGATGGTGCGGGCCCGCAGCCATTCTCCGAGGGCTTTGGCCTGCGCGTCGAGCCGCAAGCTGGACGTGGCGCCATCGCCCAGGAGCCCGCGGATCACGAAGTTGACGGCGCCGAGGTTAGGGAGCTCGTAGCGCTCGACGGGCAGCTCGCGCGTCTCGGGCAGCAGTCGCTGGAGCTCGTCGCCGGTCAAGGTCGACTCGAGCCATGGCCACGCGTGGCGGTCGCGGACCCAGACGCCGACGTTGGCGTCCCCGCCCTTGTCGCCTGAGCGGGCATGCACGATCTCGCTCAGCGCGACCTCGACGAGCTCGTCGGTCCACCCCAGTCGCGCCGTCGGCGACGCCGGCGCCGGCGATCCGTTCGCGGCGCGGGCCTCGGGCGTCGGCGCGATCACCTCCGTGGTGCCGTCGTGGTGATGGACGGTGTGGTCGAGCGCGGTCTGATCGAGCAGCGCCGGCCAGTACACGCCGAACGCCGACCCGGGCTGCGGAGGGTCGAGGACATACAGACCGGGGAAGCTCGACAGAGCGAGCTCGACCATCCGCGACGAGAACCTGCGTCCTGCCGCGGCTTCGGTGCCCTGCACCGCGATCCGCAGCAGCTCAGTGCCGACGTTCTGAGTGTCGGGGTCTTCCTCGGCCCGCCCGATTCGCTGGAAGCCGATGGCGTCGATGCCCTCGACGGACGCGGCGTAGCGGCGGATCGCGCGCTCGACGAGCGCGGCCTTGGCGTGGACCTCGCGACCGGTCAGTGCGACGAGCATGCTGTTCTGCCATCCGCCAACCGCGGTGATCGCGACCTTGGTCGTCGCCGGCGGCGCCGAGCCGCGCACCCCGCGGATCTCGACGCGGTCATCGCCGAGGTCGGTCACCGCGGCGGTGTCCAAGTGGGCGACTACATCGGGGTTGAGGTAGGCCGGTTCGCCGATCTCGTAGAGCAGCTGCGCTTTGACGGTGTCCTCGGTGACCGCGCCGCCGGTCCCCGCGGGCTTGGTGATCACTGACGAGCCGTCGGCGGCAATCTCGGCGATGGGGAACCCGGGATCGTCGAGGTCGGCGATCTCGCGGAAGCCGGAGAAGTTGCCGCCGGTCGCCTGGGCGCCGCACTCGATGACATGGCCGGCGCACACCGCCCCGGCGAGCGCGTCGTGGTCGCCGGGGGCCCATCCCCACCACCACGCGGCGGCGCCGACGACCAGCGACGCGTCGGCGACACGGCCCGTGATGACGATGTCGGCGCCGTGCTCGAGGGCGCGGGCGATGCCGAACCCGCCGAGGTAGGCGTTGGCGGTCAGCGGCCGGTGGGGCCAGGACGACAGCGGCTCGCCGCCGTTGAGATGCCGCAGCGCGTGACCGGCTTGCGGCAAGGTGTCGAGGCGGTCGAACACGTCGTCACCGTCGATGTGGGCGACGCGCAGCTCGTAGCCGCGCCGGGCCGCGAGGTCGCGGGTTGCCGTGGCGAGGCCCGCGGGGTTGAGCCCCCCGGCGTTGACGACGAGCCGGATCCGGTTCGCCACGAGATGCTCGAGGGCCGCGTCGAGGTGGTGCGGGAAGCTGGCGGCGTATCCCTTCGTGGGATCCTTGGCGCGCGCCTTGCCGAGGATGAGCATCGTGACCTCGGCGAGGTAGTCACCGGTGAGCACATCGATGCCGCCGGCCGACGCCATGTCGGCCATCGCCGACGCGCGATCGCCGTAGAACCCGGAGGAGTTCCCGATGCGAACGGGACGCCGCGCCTGATCGGACGCGCTCATGTCGTCGCTCCTGCGACCGACAGCAGCCGCGCGCTGTCGACGATGTCGGTCTTGGTCGCCGACACCGTCCCTTCGAAGCCAACCTCACCCGAGGGGTTCTCCTCTACGAGCTCGAGCGTCACGCGGTCGTCGTCGGCGGCCGTGACACGCGCGGTGTAGGTCACCGCGACTGGCGCGTACAGCGGCCGACGCAAGCGGTACGCGACGGTGGCGATGCGCCATTCCGGCCCGAGCCCCTCCGTGACCGCGCGGACCGCGAGCGCGGCCCGAAGGTGGGAGTGCAGCGCGAGACCGGCGTGCCCTTCTTCACGCGCGTGCTGCGCGTCGAAGTGGATGCGGTGCGGGTTCCAGGTGACCGCGCTGTAGCGGAATAGCTGGAACGGCGTGACGGTGTGCGTGAGGGGCGGGAGCAGGTCCCCCACCTCGAATTCGGTGGACATCAGTTCTCCTCGACCGGGTCGCGCAGTACGACGGTGCGCCGGTTGCGGTTGAGCACAGCGCCGTCGGCGGACATGAAGGTGTTGCTTGTCGTGATGAACACGCAGGGGCCGGAGCGCGTGTTCTTGGGGGTCACCGCGTCGAGCGTGGTTTCGATTACGAGCTCGGCGCCCGCGGTGACGGGGTTGACCAACTCCATCTCCTCGCCGGCGCCCATCACGCGCAGGCCGAGGCCATCGCCGAGGGGCATGTCGCCGTCGACGGGGGTGCCGTCCGGTTGAAGGTTGCTCTCGGGCGTGCCGGCGCCCCATTCGACGACGGCGGCGAGGAGGTTGGGCGGCGCCACGACGTCGTCGTAGCCGGCGGCCCGGGCCGCCGCGCGGTCGTAGTGGATCGGGTCGGCGGCGCCGATCGTCATCGCGTAGCGCCCGATCGTGGTCGCGTCGAGCATCCCCAAACGACGGCGTGAGAGGACGGTCCCGACGCGGGGAACGGTCGCCTCGTAGTAGGCGGCGAGCGCCGTGCCAGGTTCAGGCGTGAACGACATGCAGGCGCTCCTCTCGAGCACGGACGTCGGCGAGGACGTCCTGTGTCGATTGGCCCAGCAGCGGCGCGGGCCGCAGCTGGCCGATCGGCGAGTCGCTGAGGCGCAACGGGCAGCCGGCCACCGGCACCCGTCCCCGCGCCGGGTGTTCGACGAACTGGATCATGCCCCGCTCGATGAGGTGCTCGTCGGTGTCGACCTCGCGGATGGACTTGACCGGCGCGCACGGGACCCCGGCGGCCTGCAGGTCGCGGAACAGCTCGACACGCGTGCGGGTCCTGGTGCTGGCCGCCACCTCGTCGTCGACTGCGTCGATGTTGGCGACCCGGTCCTTCTCGGTGAGGAACCGGGGGTCGTCAACGAGCTCCGGGCGGCCGAGGCCGGTGGCCACGCCGCGCCAGTGCCGCTCGGCGATGCAGATGATGGCGAGCCAGCCGTCACTCGCGGGATAGATGTTGTACGGCGCGACGGCCAGCCCCGAGTGACGGTTCCCGGTGCGTTCGGGCAGCACGCGCTCGGGGTCGTTGTGGAGACCACCGAGGCTCGACGCGAGCATCGGGTAGATGGTGTCGTGCATCGACACCTCGACGACCTGCCCCCGTCCTGTCTGCTCACGCTGGAAGAGCGCGGCGCAGATCGCGCCGAACAGGTGGACACCGCCGGAGAAGTCGACGAACGCGGCGCCCGACCTCGTCGGTGGCCCGTCGGCATCGCCGGTGATCGACGCCGCGCCTGACATCGCCTGCACGGTGATGTCCATCGCCGACATCTGGGCGTACGGGCCCGTGGACCCATACCCCTTGCCGGAAGCGACGATCAGACGCGGGTTGCGCTCGAGGAGCTGCGCCGGCGCGAGCTGGAGACGATCCATCGTGCCTGGTGCGTAGTTCTCGATGAGCACGTCGGCGGTGTCGACGAGGTCGAGCAATGCCTCGCGGCCGTCCTCGGTCTTGAGGTCGAGCACGATGCTGCGCTTGTTCGAGTTGAGCATCACGAACTCGTGGGTCTCGCTCGGCAGGTGCGACCGGAACCGCAGCGGCTCACCGGCCGGCGGCTCGACTTTGATGACGTCGGCGCCGAGTTGGGCGAGCAGTAGCCCGCAGTAGGGGCCGTTGTAGATCTGGCCGAGCTCGAGGACTCGGACCCCGTCGAACGCGCGTGACATGATCGCTCCGTCCGTGCGACTACGACTCGGGCACGGCGGCGGTGCCACCGTGGATGTAGCCGACCGGGCCGGTGCCCTGCTCCTCGGCGGCCGCGTCGGCGAGGTACTGGATCGTGACGGCATCGGTGACTGAGTGGAACGAGCCGTCCTCGTTGAAGGCCACCTGCGCGCCCTGCATCCACCACAGCACGACCGTGTCCTCGGTGTTGTCGGCGGGGGTGAAGAACGTGTGCACGGAACCGCAGGGCTCGTACAAGTAGGAGCCGGCCGTCTGCGGCTGGTCGGGGTACTCGCGGTACTCCCAGCGGCCCGACAGCGTGTACACCTCGGCGGGACCGGTGTGGTAGTGGATCGGCAGCTCGACGCCGGGTGCCATCGACACCAGCATCACGATCTCGCCGCGACCCGGGTCCAAGCGCAGCGGCTGGACGTGCACGCCGGGGACGACGATGTCCTTGAGCGCGGGGATGTTGTCGGCGTTGACGGTGAGGATGGCGTCCTGGGGCAGCGCGATCAACGGCAGGGGTGCTCCCGCGAGCGTCGTCACGATTCCAGGGGTAGCAGTGGTTTGCACGTTCTCTGAACCTCCAGGTGTACGGATATCCGTATTGCAATCCGAATATCCGTACTCTAAGGTGAGGGGCGCCAAATGGCAAGAGAAAATTTCCGACCGTCGAAAAGGAGCGTTCATCGCGTGCCAGCCCGTCCGCACCGCACCGTCGACCGGGTGACGGCGATCCTCGAGACGGTGTCGCTCGCCCCGCAGGGCGTGACGCTGGCGGAGCTCGCGACCGCCCTCGACGCCGCCAAGAGCTCCGTGCAGGAGCTGACCAATGGTCTGCTGGCGCGCGGCTACCTCGTGGAGGACGACGGCCGCTTCCACCTCGGCCCGGGACCGTTCATCCTGGCCGCCCGGACGAACAAGCTCGCCGCCCTGACCCTCGACCACCGGTGGGTCGTCGAGCTGAACAGGGTTCTCGGCTGCAACGTTCTCGTCGGGGTGCGCGTCGGGGACGCGATCGTTTTCGTCGACCACGTCGGGCAGGAGTCCCCCGCCCTCACCTATGTCGCACGCACGCACGCCCGCCGCCCGCTCTACACGAGCGCTGCGGGCAAGACCCTGCTCGCCAACCTCCCCGACGAAGAGATGTACCGCGTCCTCGATCTCGCCGGGCCCGAGCGGGCCGACGACGTTCGACGGTTCCTTGCCGAGCTTCCCGAGATTCGCGCCACCGGACTGGCGTTCAACCGCGGGACGACCATGGCGGACGCGTACGTCGTGGCCACTCCCCTGCTCGGACGCGACGGCTCGGTCATCGCGGCGATCAGCGCCGCAGTCGAGCCCCAGGAAGCCGATCGACTCGACCAGCTTGGCGAAGAGCTCAAGCGCGCCGTCGCGGACCTCGGCCGGCGCGACGACCTCGGCCGCCCGTCCCGGGGCGAGTGACGCGTCGCTCGTGCTCGACGCCGCCGAGCGAGTGATGGCCACCGAAGGCTTCGAAGCGGCGACCATCGCACGAGTCGTCGACGAAGCCCAGCGTGCCGCTCAGCTCCGTGTACCACTACTACGGCTCCAAAGACGGCGTGCTTCTCGCCGTCATGCAGCGAGGAGCCGAGCGGTTCCACGCCGACCTCACCGACTACGACCAGCGGTCCGGTACCGCCGTCGAGCACCTGCGACTGGTCATCATCGACGCTCTCGAACGCCACCCGAACTTCCTTCGCCGGGTTCCGAACCCGAAGGTCATGCGGGCGCATCAGCGAGCGCGAGCCGTCACCAGCGCCTTTGCCCCCCATGTGAGCCGCCTCCAGCTCGTTGTCACCAAGCTGTCACCCCGCCCGGTGACAAGGTGGTGCCAAGAAAGGCCCTCCCCGGCGAGCGGAAAGGGCCTCTGACCTGCATCTATGGTGGCGGGTTGAACCCGCGACCTTCGGGTTATGAGCCCGACTAGCAGTCGGACCGCGGTGACCCCTCGCGTAACCTCTCGTACCCACTAGTCCTGGCCAATCGGCATTTTGTGAACGGTCAAAGTCCGTCTCGTGGGTGAGTGCGGAAGGCCGTGGGTGCGAGTCCTGGTGACAAGTTGGTGACAGGGATGTCGCGGAACCAGTTCGTGTGCAGCGTCATGACGCGGCGCCCAGAACCGCTTGGAGGTCATCGGGTATTGGCATCGGCTTCCGCGCCTTTACATTCGCACCGCCGGTGTTGCCGACGGGGTAGCGGCCCGTCCACGTCCCGGGCGCGGCGACGGCCAAACGGACCAGCTGTCCGACGATCTCGTGGCCGTTTCGATAATGGAGGCCATAGCCGAGCATCGCGACATGCGTTCGTACGTGCGGGCCTGCCATCGGCTGACTGAGCACGTGCGCGCGCTCAAGGTGCCGCCACTCGCCCTCGGCGTCGGTCCGCTGTCGCGCGGCGCGCGCCGCGCTTCGTTCGTGGGCCCAGCGTTCACGTAGATCCATGCGCTTCGATCTCATGTTGCATCCTTGCGGTCGACCAAGCTGATTGGCGCTGCACCAACGCCGCTCTCGCCGATGTCGTGGCGCCTTCCGCGAACCAATCGCGACGGCCGACTGAGCCGGGGTCCGGGCTGAACGGAGAACTCCAGTGAGCGTACGGCACTCCAACACGAGTCACTCGAGGCGCACGCCCGCACGAAACCGGAGCGCAACTCGGCGCCCAATATGTTCATCGACCGGCGGTGTCAGCGTTCTCAGAGCGCGCGACCAAGGTAGAAAACACGACGAATGCAGCAAGACGACAAGCCCGCGATCATCGTCCTAGATCCCGATGGGGCGGATGCCGCCGTGACTCGCGAACTGATGCGGCGGTACTCGAACGACTACGTGGTCGTCTCGGCAGTGGACTCGGCGGAGATGCTCGACAGCCTGCAAGCACTTGCGGATGGATCCGCAGACGTGGCCCTCGTACTCGCTGACCGCGGATCCAACGGCGTTGAGGTCCTCGCAGCTACCCGGGCGCTGTATCCGAGTGCGCGGCGCGCTCTGCTCTTGCGTTGGAACGAACATCGCACTCACCGCGAAGAGATCGCCGAGGCGTTCGCTCAGCGAGATGTCGAGGGTCTCGTGACCCGGCCGAGCGATCGGCCCGACGAGCGCTTCCATCGCAGTGTGACCGAACTACTGGAGGAGTGGTGGCGACTCCGGGGCTCGGCCACGGCGAGTGTCCGCATCGTCGGCGATAGCCGTTCCGCTCGAGTCGCGGAGATATGTGACGTCCTGCAACGCCACGACATGCCGTTCACGTATCACACGTCGACCTCGCAGGCCGGTGCGACCATCCTTCACATCGCAGGCGTCGACACTGACGCGGGACCGGTGATTGCGCTGCTCGACGGCCGCACACTCGTCAACCCGTCCAACATCGAGTTGGCGAACGCGCTCGGCGCCCGCACCCGCCCCGGCACCGGTGTCTATGACGTGGTGGTCGTGGGCGGTGGCCCTGCCGGACTCGCCGCTGCGGTGTACGCAGAGTCCGAGGGCCTTCGCACCGCGCTGATCGAACCAACGGCGATGGGCGGCCAAGCGGGAACGAGTTCGATGATCCGCAACTACCTCGGATTTCCACGCGGCATCAGCGGCGCTGAGCTCGCCGCCCGCGCCTTCGAACAGGCCATCCTCTTCGGCACCGAGATGATCTACGCCCACGCCGCCACAGGTCTGCGCGCCGATGAGGACCTCCGTGTCGTACAGCTAGAGGACGGGACAGAAGTTCCCGGGCGAAGCGTCGTTATCGCGACAGGTGTGTCCTATCGCACACTCGACATTCCCTCCTTCGCCGAATTCAACGGCGTCGGGGTCTCCTACGGCTCCGCAATCGCGGAAGCGGCATCACTCACCGGACAGCCGGTATTCGTGATCGGCGGCGGCAACTCGGCCGGACAAGCGGCTCTCCATCTCGCCAAGTTCGCATCACAAGTCACGATCCTCGTGCGTGCTGAATCATTGGCGCGGAGCATGTCGGAATATCTCATCACCGAGATCGACGCGACCGCGAACATCGACGTCCGATACCGAACCGACGTCGTCGATGCCTCCGGCGACGGACGGCTCGAGACGATCGAGCTCCGACACCGCGAGCGGGAAACGACGGAGACCGTTCGGGCTGCCGCGCTCTTCGTGCTCATTGGCGCCGAACCCTTCACCGACTGGCTTCCCGCAGAGGTCAGCCGCGACGAGTGGGGCTACATCCTCACCGGACCGACCCACGGCGAGTCGACTCGCCTTGCCTATGAGTCGACCATGCCCGGGGTGTTCGCGGTCGGCGACGTGCGCCGCGACTCGGTCAAACGCGTCGCGTCGGCGACCGGCGAGGGCGCTGTCTGCGTCCGCGTCCTCCACGAGTACCTCGAAAGGCAGAGGCCCTCCTGATCGGAGAGCCTCTGCCTTGGTTGTACTCATCTGTCGTCATGTTGTGGAGTTGACCACCGGGACGGCCACATGCTCGACGTGGACCGCGTGGCCATGACCTGCATGCGCATGCGCGTGCCTCTCATGTCGAGGTAGGTGCACGACTGCGATGACCGTCGCGGTCACGGCGAGGCCGACGGCGACCCACAGCGCCGTGCTCATCGAGTCAACGAACGCTCGGCCAGCGAAGAAGCCCGACTCGACGACGTGCGGAACACCGGCCAGGCCCACTGGGTGTCACTCGCGCCGTTCGGCGCAGCTCATCTCCGTCGACCACACGAGTCACAACATCCAGCTCGATCGCCCCGAGATCGTGCTCGAGAAGATCAAGCAGCTGCTCCGATGAGCCACCCAGCAGGCAGGTCGCCGATGATCTCGGATAGACAGAAAACCATGCGGGCAATAGTGCAACACCGCTACGGAACCGAAGCCGAGCTCGTCCTTCAGCTGGAGGAGCTCGCGAGGCCGGCCGTCGGCGACGACGAGGTGCTCGTGCGGGTGGCCGCCGCCAGTGTTGACATGGGCACGTGGCACTGCATGACCGGCATGCCGTACGCCATGCGCTTGATGGGCTTTGGCGTCCGATCCCCCAAAGCGTCCAACCCTGGGCGGGCGTTCGCTGGAACGGTCGAGTCCGTTGGAAGAGGAGTGACCGAGTTCAAGCCAGGTGACGAGGTCTACGGCACCTGCGACGGATCCTTCGCGGAGTACGCCCGCGTCGAGACCAACATGCTCGCAACCAAGCCGGCGAACCTGTCGTTCGAGCAGGCCGCGGCCGTCCCCATCTCTGGAGGCACCGCGCTACAGGCCGTCCTCAAGGCGAACGTGCAGCCCGGGCAGAAGGTGTTGATCGTCGGTGCCTCGGGAGGCGTCGGCACGTTCGCTGTGCAGATCGCCAAGGCGTTCGGCGCTGAGGTCACCGGTGTGTGCAGCACCGCCAAGATGGATCTCGTTCGTTCCCTCGGCGCCGACCGCGTCATCGACTACACCCGCGACGACTTCACGACCGGCAGGGACCTCCACGACGTCATTCTCGACATCGGCGGCAACCGACGGCTGTCGCATCTCCGTCGAGCTCTCACGCCACGCGGCAGACTCGTGATAGTCGGCGGCGAGAGCGGTGGACGCTGGCTCGGCGGGTTCGACCGCTCGCTGCGCGCGGTATTGCTGTCCTTGTTCGTTCGCCAGAAGCTGGGCATGCTGACCTCGACCGAGAACTCCAACGACCTCAACGTGCTCCGCGATCTCATTGAGACCGGACAAGTCACGCCGTCGGTCGATCGCACCTACCCACTGAACGAGGCCGCGGACGCGATCCGATATGTGAAGGAAGCTCGCGCCAAAGGCAAGGTCGTCATCACCGTGTGACCATCGCAGGCTCGGCGCACATCGAGCACATAGCGAGTCGGCGCTTTGACCGTCCCCGCGGACGAAGTCGATCACGCGCCGCCACCATGCCACGGGCACAGGATGCGGGTCGGCCCACACCACGCGCTGTGGACGAGGAACGCCCTAAGTCCATATCGTTTTTGGCGCAAAGCGGAACACGACCCACCGCGTCGACCTGGTGGCTCGGCGCCCGTGGGGAGCGAGAAGGGCAGGTGCCTTTTTCAATGGACGTTCAACGAACTGGGCGCATTTTCGGCTGGTTGTTCATCGGCACATTCGTCACAAGCATCCCGGCGCGGCTGCTCTTCATTCACGGAGTCGGCGCAACCTGGTCCGACATGCACTTCGTCCCGGGCGACACCTCCACTGCAAGCCTCAAGCTCGGCGCAGTCCTCGAGTTCGGACTGATCGTCACCCAAATCGGAACCGCCGTCGTCATCTACCCGCTCGTCAGGCGCCAGAGCGAAACCGTCTCACTCGGATACGTCACCGCTCGCATCATGGAGTCGGCCTTCGCCGCGATCGGCATCATCAGCATCATCGCAGTCGTGAACGTGGCTGACTCGTTGGCGGCGGCTACTGACGCAGGAGCCACGGCACTCGGTGTCTCAGGCGACTCGCTGGTGCACACCTACGACTGGGCGTTCCAGTGGGGACCCGGACTCGTTGCCGGCATCGGCAACGGCTTGATGCTGGGATACCTGATGTACCGATCGGAACTCGTGCCGCGTCGCATGGCAATGCTGGGCCTCATCGGCGGTCCCTTGCTGATCCTCAACTTCGTGCTGATCCTGTGCGGTGTGTACGAGAACGGTGCGGGACTCTCTGGTCTGCTGACTCTGCCGGAAGCCGCGTGGGAACTGTCGCTCGGCATCTACTGCGCGTGGAAGGGATTCAGGCTGGCGAGCCCGATCGCGCGCGCGGTCAGACCAGAAATGGCGATGGCTGACTAAGGCCTTTCTGGTCTTGGGCACCCTGCCCGCGGTTGCGGTGGGTCAGGACTGAATCCGTAGCGCGCGACCGCCGCGTTCGTGTCTTCTGCGACGAGATCGGTGTTGATCTGCTTGCCGCGAGCGCGCCTGCGGCTGCGGAGGTGCCGACTTGCGCGGCGATGTGAGCGCAACTGGTGGGCGCCCGCACCACTGCAGCGCTTCCACAAGCGATTCGGGCTGCACGAGGCACCCTCGCCCGCGTCGCGAGGGACGGAAGCGGAGATCGACCTCACGCCGATCACGGAAGCCACTGAGCCCGATGTCGAGGGCGAGCGTGTCGGAGCCAGCCGATGACGGGGCGACCGGACAACGCTGCACCCGCTGGCTGGGTTCGTCGAGCAGCGGGACTCCGCGACCGGCGCCTGGCGCGGAGAAGTCGACCCCCCGGAACCTGAACCGGGATCTTCCGGCCGACCGGAAGTCCGGGCACGCCCGCCGGATGGGCAACGTCTCCGGCGGGTACGGCCAGCATCATGTGTGATGTGTGGTCGTTCGGGGCGTCGGCACTTCCGCTGGTGATGACCGCGATCCATGCCGGTCACGATCTCCGTCCAGAGCTCGCCGAGCGAATGGCGATCGACCACGACACACGGCTCCGCGAGGAGGACCCCTTCACCGAGCGTGTCACCCGGGCGGGTGGGCTGCCTGTGGCGGTCTACCGCTCGAGGTTCGAGGTGGACCTCAACCGGCCCCGTGATCGGTGCGTTTACATCACCCCCGAGGAGTCGTGGGGGCTCGACGTATGGCGGGAGCCGCTGACCGAGGACCAGGTCGAGCACTCGCGACGGCTGCACGACGCGTTCTACTCCTTGCTCGCCGGCATCCTCGACGACCTCGCCGCGCAGGGACGGTTCGTCGTCCTGGACATCCACTCCTACAATCACCGCCGCGACGGTGCCGATGCGCCGCCCGCGCCACCGGCGGACAACCCCGAGGTGAACATCGGCACCGGGTCGCTCGATCGAGACCGTTGGGGTGAGGTGGTGGACCGGTACATGGAACACCTCCGCGACCAAGTGGTGGACGGCCACCGGCTCGACGCCCGGGAGAACGTCGTGTTCGAGGGTGGCTACCTGAGCCAGTGGGTGCACGAGCGCTATCCCGAGCAGGGGTGCGCGCTGGCGGTGGAGCTGAAGAAGGTTTTCATGGACGAGTGGACCGGGGTGCCGGACGATCGGCACCTCGATGAGCTCACGGCCGCCTTCGAGGCGTCGGTGCCGCTACTGCTCGGTGACCTGGCCTGCCAGGCGGCGACCTCTTGAGCGCGCTGTCGACCGACGATCTCGCCGTCGACCGCGAGCTTGCGGACCTGGCAGGGGGCTTCCGTTTCTTGCTCGACCTGACGCCGGTCGACCTTCCCGGTGCGCGTGCGTCCTTCGAGGCGACCGGGCGCGTGCCCCGCTTCCGATACCGCGACTTGGAGGACGACCCGGCTCTCGCCGCCAAACGCTTGGCCGCCGTGCCCGTGGACCAGGTGACGGATCCGATCTTGGCGAGCTTGCTGCTCGCCAAGCACCGCGAGCTGCGCCTCCAGCTCGAGATGCTCGAGTGCCGGGGCTCCAAAGGCTTCCTCGCCTTGAGCATCGAGCTGTACGGGGCCGTTGGCGCCGAGCTCCTTGCCGAGGCCGAGGACATCCTCGAGCAGGTACCCGAGCCCGGGCCGGAGGAGGGTCCGTGGCTCGACGCGGCGGCCGTCGCCAAGGCCGCTCAGGCCGAGCTCGACCGCTACCGCGCCTTCGCGCCGAACCTGGAGTCGCACGTGGAGGTGCGGGAGGGCAGCACCGGCGTGATGGTGTCCAACGGCGACGTGCTCGTCGCCCCGACGTGTCGAGTGCCGGTCGGGCGCTTGGAGGCAGTGCTGCACCACGAGGTCGGCACTCACGTCGTCACCCACGTCAACGGTGCCGCGCAACCGTTGCACGTGCTCGCGTCCGGTCTCGCCGGCCACGACGAGACCCAGGAGGGCCTTGCGGTGCTGGCTGAGCACCTCGTCGACGGTCTCACGGCAAGACGGTTGCGCCAGCTCGCAGGCCGGGTGGTGGCCGTGCACTCGATGGTCGAGCAGGTCCCGTTCGAGGAGGTGCACGCCACCCTCGTCGCGCGTGGGATCGGCGACCACCAAGCATTCTCGACCACCGTACGGGTGTTCCGCTCCGGCGGGCTCACGAAGGACGCCGTGTACCTACGCGGCCTGCGCGAGCTGGTCGACCACCTGTCCCGCGGCGCCGACCTCGAGGTGCTCTGGCTCGGCAAGATGCCGCTGTCGGCCGCGCCCCTCGTGGCCGACCTCCACGCCCGAGGCGAGCTCCGCGACCCCCTGCTGCAGCCGCGCTACCTCGAGGATCCGGGCGCGCAGGACCGGCTCGCCGCCATGCACCAGGTCGCGTCGTTGGCCCAGCTCGCGGGAGCCGCCGCATGAGGATCGGCTTCGTCGTCAACGCCGTCGCGACCGAGACGCCCCAGTACACGACCACGCGGCTGGCGCTGGCGGCCACGCGTCGCGGGCACGACGCGTGGCTTATGGGGGTCGACGACTTCAGCCACCGCCTCGACGGCTCGGTGGCCGCCCACGCTCGCATCGCCAAGGGCTACAAGCACGAGGACCTGGCGGGCTACCTCGAGTCGGTACAGACCGACGAACCAGACGAGCCGATCTGCGTGGACGACCTCGACGTGCTGGTGATGCGCAACGACCCCGCCGACGACGCAGTGGAGCGACCGTGGGCGGTGACTTCCGGCATCCTCTTCGGTCAGCTGTCCGTCAGTCGCGGCACGCTCGTGGTCAACGATCCGAACAGCCTCGCCAACGCGGTCAACAAGACCTACTTCCAGCACTTCCCGGAAGCGGTGCGGCCGCGCACCCTCATCTCGCGGGAGCCCGCGGAGATCGCCGAGTTCATCGACGCCATGGGAGGGCAGGCCGTGCTCAAGCCCCTCCAAGGGTCGGGAGGCAGCGGCGTGTTCTTCGTGTCGAGCGACGAGTCGCCCAACCTCAACCAGATGATCGAGGCGGTCGGTCGTGACGGCTATGTCGTCGCGCAAGAAGCCCTGGCTGACGCCGACGACGGTGACGTCCGCCTCTTCGTGATGAACGGCGAGCCGCTCGAAGTAGGCGGCCATCACGCCGCCTTCCGCCGGGTCAACAGCACCGGTGACAAGCGTTCCAACATGCGCGTTGGTGGCGAGGCCAAGCCGGTCAAGGTCACCGATGCCATGCTCGAGGTCGCCGACGCCGTGCGCCCGAAGCTCATCGCCGACGGTATGTTCCTCGTGGGACTCGACATCGTCGGCGACAAGCTCATGGAGGTCAACGTGTTCAGCCCTGGCGGCCTCGGAAGCTGTGGGTCCCTGTACAACGTGGACTTCGCCGACGCCGTAGTCGACGCCCTCGAACACAAGGTCGAGCTGCGCCGCCACGACGGCAACACGCTCCCCAACGCCCGCCTCGCCACCCTCTGACACAACGAGGTGTCCATCTCCCGGCGGCACCGGCGAGCGGACCAACCGGTCACCAGCACTCCGATCAGCACACCGGCTGCTGGCCTCGGTCAACGACAGCATCCCGACGATGCCGGCGAGCACCGCGACGACCGCCGCCATCATGTCGGGTTGGGAGATGAACGATGTGAGATCTCGGTCGCTCGAATCCCTGGCACGTGGACGCCCACACCCGAAGAAGTGGCCGCCGTTCTGGACGAGATGCGACCCATCATCAATCGCTTCGCTTCACGAGATCGGCGTCAACTCGACGAATGGGCTGGCGCCGTCTGAGATCTCCGCGCGACTTCGGGTTGACAACCCGAAGGTCGGCGTTCGAGTCGGGCTGCGAGAGGCTCTACCTGGGTGTTTTGCTCGGCCGTCCCGCCAGCTGTCACCACGTTGTCACCGTGGTGGTGACACGGTGGTGACAAGAGAGGCCTTCCCCGACGAGCAGAAAGGGCCTTCGACCAGCACGTTTTGGTGGCGGGGGCGGGATTTGAACCCGCGACCTTCGGGTTATGAGATTGATGGCCTACCTGATGCGGTGTTCGGCGTCATGCGCGCACGTGCGTGTGCGTGCAGGTCAACGCACTGATTGTGCACGTCGATGTTGTCGCTCGTCCGGACCGGTGCCGGCGCGTTCGTGGTGGTTCGTTTGACAAAATTCTGACCAGTTCGCCGTCGTGTGCCGTCGTTCGCCGAGCGCTCCGATGCACACCTCTCTAGGCGGCAAGGTCGTGTCGGGGAAAGGGGTCGATCCGGGGAGGACGAGTCCAGCTCGTGATGGGCAGAGGAGACGTCATCAACGCTTCGTCAGGCGAGGTCACTCAGCAGCGCTCGGACACTCGCGGCGGAATCGCGCTGGAGCGCGAGCGCCGCGAGTTGCTTTGCCTTGCTGACCGGCATCGAGCGAATGGCGTCCTTGACCGCAGGGATGGCGCGCGGCGTCATGCTGAGCTCGCGGACGCCGAGACCCACGAGCAAGATTGCTGCGGTGGGATCCGCGGCGAGTTCGCCGCACACAGCTGCACGAACCCTTGCGGTCGCGGAGCTTGCGACCGCCGAGACGAGCTGGAGCACGGCGGGGTCGAGCGAGTCAGCGAGAGCCGCGACGTCGGCGTTGCCGCGCTCCGCCGCGAGCGTGTACTGCGTCAGGTCGTTGGTGCCGATGCTGATGAAGTCGACGAGGGACACGGCGGCCCGCGCGTGGAGCGCGAAGCTTGGCACTTCGGCCATGGCGCCAATCTCGAAGGCCGCCGGAACGTCTCCGCGCCGACAGCCGACTTCGCTGGCTGCGTCGATGAGCATCGCGCGGGCCGTTCGGAGCTCGTCGATCGACGTGACCATCGGGAAGAGCACGGAGATCGGATGTTGCATCCCGGCACGGACGAGGGCGCGTAGCTGTTGCTTGAAGATGTCGGGATGTCGAAGGCTCAGCCGCAGTCCGCGCGAGCCGAGGAAGGGGTTGGCCTCGTTCGCTGGCGGCAGGTAGGGAACCGGCTTGTCGCCGCCGATGTCGAGGGTGCGCACCGTGAGGCGGCGGCCGTCGAGCGCTTCCGCAATCGACAGGTAGGCCTCGAGTTGCTCCTCCTCTCCCGGCGGTTGCGGGCGATCGATGAACAGGAACTCGGATCGGAGCAGCCCCACGCCGTCGGCACCACACCGGAGGGCTTCCACGGCGTCGTCGCGCGACGCGATGTTCGCGACGACCTCGATCGACACACCGTCGGTCGTGATCGCCGGGCGACTGGCGGCATCGAGAAGCTTGGTCGCATGGTGGCGCTGCCCGTCGGCCTTCGCGCGGTACTCGTCGAGGAGTTCGGTACTCGGATCGATCACGACGTCACCTGTGGCTCCGTCGACGAGGATGGTCGTGCCATCCGGAACGTCGAGCACGCCGTTCCCGATGCCGACCACCGCAGGAATCCCGAGCGCGCGGGCGAGGATCGCGCCATGCGACACCGGGCTGCCGGATGCGGTGACGATGCCGAGGACCGTGTCAGGATCGAGTTGCGCGGCTTGGGTCGGCGAAAGATCGACCGTGACGAGAATGCCCGCCAGTGCGGCCGGTTTGGCGACGCGACCGGCGAGGTGATCGAGGACTTGCGCACCGACGGCGCGAATGTCCTCGGCGCGGGCCTGCAGGTATGGGTCGTCGAGTTGATCGAACCGCGCCGCGAGCGCGTCAACGGCCGCCACCCACGCCTGCTCGGACGCCCGGCGGTCGTGCGCGACCGCGTCGAGCGCGGCGCCGACAAGTTCATCGTCGTCGAGCAGGAGGAGGTGGGCATCGAAGATCTCCGCCTCGTGCGCGCCAGCAGCTCGAGCCACGTGATCTCGCGTCGCGCTCAGCTCAGACCGCGTTGCTTCGAGGGCGGCCTGCAGACGCTCGCCCTCGGCGGCGCTCGACACCGGTGCAGTGCTCACGACGTCGCGACCCACATCGGGCAGCGAGACCTTTGGGCCGATGCCGATACCCGGCGACGCTGCGATCGGACCACCAGAGCTCGTGACGCGAGCTGGCGCGGCGACTGCCACGGGATCGTCGAAGTTGCGTCGAACCAGCGCGGCGATCGCGGCGAGCGCTTCGCGCGCTTGGCGACCAGACGCGTTCACTTCGATCTGGTCGCCGCTCGGCACGCCGAGCGTCGAGAGCGAACTGACACTCCGGCCACTCACGGCGGGACCGCCGGTGCTCAGGTTGCGCACGGTGACGTCCGCTTCGAAACGGCGCACGGTTTCGACGAAGCGAGCCGCGGGACGAGCATGGAGTCCGTGGTCGTTGTGCAGCGTGAGCTCGATGACCGCCACCGGGCCAGCACTACCACCGTCGTCCGGCTCTTCGACGTTCTCGACGCCGAGCAACTTGGTCTTGATGTGGCCGGCCTGCACGGCGTCGGCCGCGACTTCGGCGAGCGGGGCCCCGGCGGCAGACAGCGCGACCGCGGCGACCAACCCTTCGACAATCGGGCCGTCAGACAGCACGATTGGGCAGTCCCCAGTCTCCCCGCGCAGCTCCAACGCGAGTTCTGCGCTGAGCACCGCACTGCCGAGATCCATGATCACGATCACGCCGTCGGGCGAGGCCACGCGGTCGATGGCTTCTTTCACGCGCGCGGCGTCGGTGCCCAACACATGATCGTCGAGTCCCGCGGCGATCTCGATCGGTGGTGGAGTGCCACGGACCATCTGCAGCGCGAGCTCCACCGCCGCGTCGGCCAAGCGGCGGCTGTGCGAGACGACGACGATCCCGACCATTACGAGCTCACGCTTCGAAGACGTTCGCCGCGGCCTCGAACAGCAGCGCGGCCGACGTCGCTCCCGGATCTTGATGGCCGGCACTGCGCTCGCCGAGGTAGCTGGCGCGGCCCTTGCGGGCGACCATCGGGATGGTGTCGTCACGACCGCGGCGCGCGGCCTCCCACGCGGACGTGAACGCCTCCGCGCTCGACACGCCGCGACCCACCGCATCATCGAGCGCAGCGAGCGCGGGATGCAGGCTGTCGAACATCGTCTTGTCGCCGAGCTCGGGCTTCCCGCGCGCAACGAGACCTTCGACGCCGGCACGGAACGCCTTGACCGCGTCGTCTCCCGACAGCTCGCTTCTCGGGCCACACGCGGTGCCGAAACGAAGGAAGAACGTTCCGTACAGCGGCCCGCTGGCGCCACCGACGCTGCTGACCAGCGTCATACCGACCGCCTTGAACAGCTCGTCGGCGGCACCAACCGGCATCGTGCCGAGCTTCTCGACCACCGCTTGCATGCCGCGATCCATGTTGATGCCATGGTCAGCATCGCCGATCGCGGAGTCGAGCTCGGTGAGATAGCTGCGATGCTCGGCGACGAGCTCAGCGAATCGGCGAACCCAGGCTTCTAGCTGGGCGATAGTGACGACGTCGGCGGCCACGACTTACACGCCCCACCGCAGCGCCGGCGTGCGCACCGGTGCGTCCCAAAGGCGAACGAGCTCGTCGTCGAGCTTGAGGAGCGTGATCGAGCAGCCCGCCATCTCGAGCGACGTGATGTACGGACCGACGAGCGAACGTTCGATGGCGATGCCGTGGCCGTCGAGGATGCGAGCAACCTCGTTGAACACAACGTACAGCTCGAGCAGCGGTGTGCCACCCATGCCGTTGATGAACGCCAGCACCTTATCGCCGCGCTCGTACGGAAGATCCCGCACGATCGGGTCGAGCAAGCGCTCCGCAATCTCCGCGGCAGTGCCGAGCGGCTCGCGGTGACGACCAGGCTCGCCGTGGATACCGATACCGATCTCCATCTCGTTCTCGGCGAGCTCGAAGGTCGGCTTCCCCGCGGCGGGCACCGTGCACGACGTGAGCGCCATGCCCATGCTCCGACCGAGGCTGTTGACCTTCTGCGCGATCTCGCGGACCGACGCGAGATCCGCGCCGCCCTCGGCGGCCGCGCCGCAGATCTTCTCGAGCAACACGGTGACGCCCACACCACGACGACCAGCGGTATACAAGCTGTCCTCGACGGCGACGTCGTCGTTGGTGACGATGGCCTCGACCTTGACTCCGGCTTCTTCGGCCGCCATCTCCGCGGCCATCTCGAAGTTCATGACGTCGCCGGTGTAGTTCTTCACGATGTGCAACACGCCGGCGCCGGCGTCCACGACCTTCGTCGCCTCGTGCATCTGATCTGGCGTCGGTGAGGTGAACACCTCACCCGCGCACGCGGCGTCGAGCATGCCGAGACCGACGAAGCCACCGTGCAGCGGCTCGTGGCCGGAGCCTCCGCCGGAGATGAGACCGACCTTGCCAGGAACGATCGCGGCTCGATAGATCACCTTGTGCTCGTGGTCGACCCGCAGCTCAGGATGGGCCGCCTCGACGCCACGCAGCGCATCGCTGACGACGCTGGTGGGATCGTTGATGAGCTTCTTCATGATGCCTCTCTCCAGTCTCGATCGTGACGCTCAGGCGACCGACTCGGCCACGAGTGAATCAGGGACGTAGTTGTCCGTCACGAGGTCGACGGTGCGGTCGAGTCGCGTGCGGGCGATCACCGTGTAGACCGCGGCCGCGGCGACACCGGCGGACAGTTCGGCCGCGACGTACACCGGCATCTGCGCCCAGTGCACCACGCCTCCGAAGGCCTGCAGCACGAGCATCGGGCCGATGACGCGTGCGGGGTTGATCGCGGCCGACGTTGCTGGCGCGACCGGGATGATCGCGGCGAACACGACGAGGCCGATCGCGACACCGGCGAAGCCGGCGGGCGCCTTGCGGTGGATCACGCCGAAGATCACGAACACCAGGATGAACGTGCCGACGAACTCGGCGCAGAACCCCTGTACGTTGCCGACGCCCAATGACTTGTTGAACGACGCCACCCCGAGCCCGACTTCATGCGCCTTGGAGCCGAGCACACCGACGATCGCCAAGGCACCGATGGTTGCACCGAGGACCTGGGCGGCGAGGTAGCCGGGTACTTCCTTCCACGGGAACTTGCCCGTGGCGGCCAGGCCGATGGTGACCGCGGGATTGATGTGATTGCCGGACACGTGGCCCAACGCGTAGACGGTGGCGACAACGACCGTGCCGAACGCGAAGGAGATCACGCCCAGGTCCGCCATCGTGAATGGGGCGTTGCCGTTCACGATCAGGGTGGCCGGCACGGCCCCCACCCCGATGAACACGAGCAACGCGGTTCCCAGCACCTCGGCCGCCCACTTCTGCGGTCTGGTGTTCTCGTCCATGGATCCCCCCGGATTCTCTGGAGCCGGCCTTCCCACTGAAAGCCGAATAGTATTCGACAATGTCGAATATATGTCGAAACATAAGGCCGTGTTAGGGTGCTGTCAAGAGACCTCTTCGAGGAAGACCGCCCAGTGATCCAAAGCGTCGACCGCTCCGTCCGCATCCTGCAGGCCCTTCGAGAGGCTCGGCGTCTGAGCCTCAGCGACCTCGCTGCCCGCCTCGAGCTGCCGAACTCCACCGTCCACGGCATCCTGCGGACCCTCGCCGACCACGGCATGGTCGAACAGGAGGCCGGGTCGCTGCGCTACATGCTCGGGCCAGCGGTGCTCCGGCTCAGCAGCGTCTACCTCGACAGCCTCGAATTCCGCAGCCGCGCGCTGAAGTGGGCCGAGGAACTCGCGCGGCGCACCGGCGCGTCCGTGCGAGCCGGCGTGCTGTTGCTCGACGACGTGATCGTCGTGCACCACGAGCCGCGCCCAGACGGAAGCAGGCAGATGTCAGAGGTCGGGTTCGTCGTCCCCGCCCACGCCAGCGCCCTGGGCAAGGCGCTGCTCGCCTTCCAGTCCCCAACCCGTGCTCGGCCACCGACGCTGCGAAGCATGACGGGCGAGACCATCGTCGACGCGACACAACTCGGGGAACACCTCGCGACCGTCGCTCGCACCGGCGTCGCGACGGAACATGACGAGGCCGTCCTCGGAGAATCGAGCTTGGCCGCGCCGATCTTCGATTCGACCGGCGCCGCCGTCGGCGCGATCGCTGTTGTGTTGCAGTCCTCCGAATGGCCGCCCGCTCCGACGTTGCAGGACGACGTCCGCGAAGCCGCCCGCAACATCTCCCGCGAACTCGGTGCGTCTGGGTGGCCGGTCTACTCGGCGGACGCCGAACCCGCGGCCACCGCCTGATCGTTCACCGACTACTGCGCTCGGGGCGAACTGGCAAGCCGTCGGGCTGGTTCATCAAACTTACAACTTCACTTGACAGTTTTTGACTGATCGAGTTATAGGTATCCCGTCGTTCGACTCATCGAGAAAGGGGATACCGATGCTGATGCGTACCGACCCGTTCCGGGACCTCGACCGTCTCGCCCAGCAGGTGCTCGGCACCCCGGCGCGACCGGCGGCGATGCCCATCGATGCCTACCGGCGCGGCGACGAGTTCGTGGTGGAGTTCGATCTTCCGGGCGTCGAGCCTGCGTCGATCGATCTGACCGTGGAGAAGAATGTGCTGACCGTGCACGCGCAGCGGAAGCGGGTCGACATCGAGGGCGTCGAGATGCTGGTGGGCGAACGTCCGCAGGGCACGTTTAGCCGTCAGTTGTTCTTGGGTGAGACGCTCGACACCGATCGCATCGACGCCAACTACGCCGACGGTGTGCTGACCTTGCGGCTACCGATAGCGGAGAGGGCCAAGCCGCGCCGCGTGCCGATCAACGTCTCGACCAACGGGCCATCCGCGATCGACTCGCACGCGCAGGAACGAGTCGAACAATCCGCCTGACGGAGATCACAAAAGTGCGACTGCCGTTCGACGATGAACACGCCGCCCTGTACAGCGTCGGGCAAGTCGCGGAGATGCTCGGTGTTCAGCCGGCCTTCCTGCGCCGGCTGGACACCGAACTCGTCGTGCAACCGGCACGGTCCGACGGCGGGCAACGGCGGTACAGCCGATCAGAGATCGCTCGTGTCCAGCAGGTTTCGGCCATGGCCGAAGATGGCATGACTCTCGCCGGCATTCGTCGCATCCTCGAACTCGAAGCCGAAGTCGTCCAGCTCCAACACCAACTTGCCGAACTGAAGAAGCGCCGCGCCGTCAAATAGAGCGCGCGTGTCGCGTCGCAGATGAGGGAGGTGCAACCCGATGGATAGTCCCAACGTCGCGTTGGTCGTCACGCACCATAACGGGCGCCCCCACTGAGCGATACGCAGTGAAATGACCTCGTCACCGCTCCCACCGTGGGACAAGCATTTACGTCGTTCATCGAGGTCGGCGAGACCGCGATCGACCTCGACCTGTCACAAGTCGACTTCATCGACTGCCGGGGGCATCCACGAACTCATCGTCGCTCGCCGCGCCGGCCTACGCATCGCGATCACCGACGCCTCGCGCGATCCACCCGTCGGCGAGCTCACCGGTGAGGCGGAGGTTGGCCGGGCCGAGCGACGCAACGTAGATCGGCAGATGGGTCGGAGGCGTCAGCGACCGGATGGCGCGGCCTTCGCTGCCGGCGAGTGGCAACGCGTAGATCTCGCCCCTGTAGTCGAGCCGCTCGCCGGAGGTGATGGCGCGGATGATCTCGATGGCCTCGCCGGTGCGGCGCACGGGCTTGTCGAACGCGACGCCGTGCCAGCCTTCCATCACCTGTGGTCCGCTGGTTCCGATGCCGAGCAGGCATCGTCCGCCGGATAGCGCGTGCAGGGACTGCGCGGTCCATCGCGAGCATCGCCGGCGTGCGCGCGCCGAGCTGCGCGATGCCCGATCCCAATTTGATCGTTGACGTGCACGCCGCGAGGTACGCAAGGGGTGTGAACGCGTCGCCGGCCCAGAACTCGGGGCACCACACCGAGTCGACGCCGAGCGGTTCGGCCTGGCGCACGAACTCGACTGCTTCGGGGCGGAACGGCGCCGCGCCGATGCCGACGCGCAGGGTCATCGCGTCGCTTCGGCGAGCTGCTTCACGCCTTCGACGGTCTGCTGCATGTTGGTCTGGACCTCCCCGATGCGCCGGCGCAGCACCCGTACTTCCTTGCCGGGATTGTTGGTGATCGCCATGGTCGTGCCCGACGGCCCCGGTCCCATGACGTAGGAGAACCGCAGGCGGGTGCCGCCCTCGCGGGGTTCGAGATCGAAACGCCAACGCGCGCCGGGATTGTCCGGGTCGGAGGTACGCCAACCGAACGCGCGAGGTTCGTCGCACTGATCGATGAAGCACGGGATCGTCCACTCCCCGAGCGCGGCGTGTTGGTTGCGCCCGTGGAACATGGCGCCGACGCCGCGGTCGTCGCTCGCCCACTCTGCGCCGGCGAACTCGTTGGAGAACCGTGCTGGGAGGTTGATGTCCGACACCAGCGACCAGACTGTGGCCGGCGAAGCGGAGATGTCGACCTCGGCGATGGCGCCGGGGCCGTCCTCGAAACGAAGCTCGTCGCTGGGGCCGCGCTCGGTCGTCAGGCCGAAGCGATCGAAGTAGGTGATCGACCGAGCAGGGTGACGCGGCGCACGCTGGAAGTCAGTTCCCTTCGTGTAGGCCACCGGCAGCAGGACGATCTCGGTCATGTCTGCCGGTATGCGGAGGATCTCCTTGACCTTCGCGGTGTCCTGCAGCGCGGCCGTCACCCAGGTCGTGCCAAGTCCGCGGGCGCGCAACGCGAGACAGAAGCTCCACGCTGCTTGGATGACGGAGTCGAACAGGCCGGGCCGACCGCCGCCGTCGTGACGGCCGATGACCGTCGGGATCACGATCGCGGGCACCTCGGCGAGATGTTCGGCCAGGTACGCGGCCGATGCCATCACCTTCTCGCTGGGGTGGCCGGTGCCGTGCAGCCGTTCGGCGGCGGCGGACATGAACGGCAGCGCGGTCTCGCGGTACAGCTCGCCGAGCTGGTCCTTGATCCGCTGCTCGCGCACGATGATCCACCGCCGGCTACCGAGGTTGCCGCCGGTCGGCGCCTGCTCGGCGAGATCGATGCAGTCGAGCAGCAGTTGGTTGTCGACCGGTCGCTCGAGGTCGAGCCGTCGGCGCACCGCGCGTGTCGTGGCGAGCACCTCGTCGATCTCCGCGACGTCGAAGCTCATGCCGACGCTCGCTCGAGTCGCGCCGGCACGGTCTTGTGCCACGGTGTCCCGGCCCATGGATCGCGATCTTCGCTGGCGGTGAGTTCGTTGGGCGCGACACCGGTCTGATGCCGCGCTCCGGACTCGACGTGATCGAGACCGAGCCCGTTCGGGAGAGACACGTGGCCTGACTGCACGGTGTCGTCCACTGCGACGGTGACGGCAACGCTCGCTCGCTTCGTGGTCAGCGTGGCCGTGTCGCCGTCGACGAGACCGAACCGGTCGGCATCGGCCGGCGACACGCGCAGCGAACCGCCGGCGTCCTTCTTCCGCCACGCCGGGTCGCGCAGGATCGTGTTGGCCGTGAATGCGCGCCGTTCGCCGGCGGACAGAAGCAACGGCCACTCGGGATCATCGCCGGGCGGTGTCTCGTCGCGAAGCTCGGCGAGCTCGTTGAGGAGCTCGGGAATGTCGACGTGAACGAGACCGTCGTCGGTCTGGATGCGATCCCACGTCGCTTCCCAGGCGTCGTCGGTGAACACGACACCAGACGGACGGTCGACGATCGCGTCGAAGAGTCGGTTGCCGGCGTCCGGGCCTGAACCGAACCCGGCACGTTCGACGCCTTCGGGATTCTTCTGCGAGCAGCGGATCGCCATCGGCCACAGCGCGGCGGCAGCCGCTGCGCCATGAGGAAGCGCCTCCCCGAGCGTGCGGTAGAGCACCACGGGCCCGACGGCGGCCAGCTTCGGGTCGCGCGTCATCGCTTGTGCGAACGCGGCCGCGAACTCGTCGCGATCTCGGCGCGCGGCCGTGCGCAGCTGCTCGATCGCTTCGCTGTCGAGGAAGCCGAGTGCGTCGACGAGTCGCGCGTGGATCTCGGGCTCGGGCAGCGGACCGGCGGGCGGGTCGAGCACCGGCCGTCGGAGCTGGAACACGTTCTGCGGGAAGTCGAAGTTGAAGAAGGTCGCCTCGAACTTCTCGTACTGCGTGGTGGCCGGCAGCACGTAGTCCGACTGGCGCGCCGTCTCGGTCAGGAACACGTCGATGCACACACTCACGTCGAGGGTCCGCATCGCCTCCCGCATCCGCTGGCTGTCCGCGACCGAGTGCAATGGATTACCCGACTCCACGATCATCGCTCGATAGCGGTTCGGGTGATCCGTGAGGATCTCCTCGGCCATGACGTTGCACGGAATGAGACCACCGATGAGGGGCGCCCCCACGACCGGCGACACCGGCGCCGTGCTCGGATCGAGCTCGGCGCGGCTCATGCGCAGCAGATTGCCGAGACTCGACATCGCGTACTGGCCACCGGGAACCGCGAGGTTCCCGGTCAGCAGCCACACCAGCTTCTCGAGGTAGCTGACGAGCGTCGAGTGGCGGTTCATCTGCACACCCAGGTCTTCGAACACCGCCACGCTCGCGGCGGACGCGATGCGGCGCGTCGCGGCGCGCACCAACGCCTCATCGACGCCGCTGATCTCGCAGTACCGCGAGATCGGCACCGCCTCTAGCGCGGCAAGCACCGGCTCGACACCGGACGCGTGGCGGCCGAGCCAGTCGCGATCGACGAGCCCCTCGTCCACGAGCACGGCGGCCATGGCGGCGATGAGCCACGCATCTCGACCCGATCGAACCTGGAGGTGGAAGTCGGCCATCGCCGCGGTCTCGGTGACCCTCGGATCGATCACGATCATCGCCCGGTCGGGATCGGCGGCGATCGCCTTGAGCGTGGTGCGGGCGTGCGGGATGCCGTGGGAGATCCACGGGTTCTTCCCGACGAAGAACGCGACCTCGCACTGCTCGAAGTCACCGCGCAGCGGGGTGCCGAACATCTTGCCCATGACCAGCACCTCGCCGGTCTTCTCCTGCGAGATGGCGTTGGCCCGGAAGCGGACGCCAAGCGCCTTGAGGGTCGCCGATCCGTACACACCGCCGAGGTGGTTCCCTTGCCCGCCGCCGCCGTAGTACACGATCGACTCGCCACCGTGCTCGTCCCTCACGGCGGCCAGACGATCGGCGACCTCGCGGATGGCCGTGTCCCAGTCGATCTCTTCGAAGGTGCCGTCCGCTCGCCGGCGAAGAGGACTCAGCAGCCGCTCACCTCGACCGTTCTGGTAGTAGTCGAGACGCAGCGCCTTCTCGCACGTGTAGCCCTTCGACGCGGGGTGCGCCTTGTCGCCGCGCGTGCGTTCGAAAGTTCGACCGTCAGCACCGAGTCGGATCTCGATGCCGCAGTTGCACTCGCAGAGGATGCAGGCGGTCGGGTGCCAGGCGCTCGGGACCTCGTCGGTCGCGATCGCGTCGTTGGTGTCGGTGTCGGTCATGTCAACGTCCCGTGAACCGTGCCGGGCGTCGTTCGATGAACGACGCGATCCCCTCTTGGAAGTCGGCCGTCGCCATCACGGCCTTGCTCATCGCCGGAATGGCATCGATCGCCGTGGGCTCGTCCGCATCGAGCGCGAGGCGGGCATTCGCGATCGTGTGCTGCAGCGCGAGCGGCGCGCACTGAAGTAGCTCGCGCGCCAGCTCCACCGCGCGCTCACGTGGACGGCCCGGCTCGACGACTTCTTGCACGAGGCCGATCCGCAGCGCTTCGTCTGCACTGAACTCGTCGGCCCGCAGGAGGTGATACATGGCGTTGCCCCATCCGGCGCGCTGCACGTAGCGGATCGTGGCGCCGCCGAGCGGCGCGAGCCCGCGTTTGGGTTCGAGCTGGCAGAAGCGCGTGTCGGATGCGGCCACGACGATGTCGCCGGCCAGGGCAATCTCGATGCCGATGGTGAACGTGATTCCCTGCACGGCGGTCACCAACGGCTTGGTCAACCGGCGTTGCAGCCCGAACGGGTCGACCGCGTCGGACGGTGGGCCGGGCTCCGCGTCGGGACCGAAGAACAGCGGCATCTCCAACCCGGCGGTGGTGTGGTCGCCGGCGAAGGTGAGCACGCCGACGAACAGCTCGGGGTCATCGTCGAGGCGGGTGTAGGCCGCGGCGAGCTCGTTGCTGATCTTCGGGGTGAACGCGTTCTTCTTCTCGACTCGGTCGACGGTCATCACCAGGATCCGGTCGTCGACGACTTCGGTTTGCGTTTGCCCATGAGGGTGACGGTCCACGGTCGACACCTCTGTCGCTGGTTGCATGATGGAACGGACACTAGAAGAGTGGGTTACATGATGCAACCCACTCCGGTAGGGTGGTCGACGTGAAGCGCACCGACACGTCCGAGTGGCCGTGCACCATCGCCCGCAGCGCCGACCTCCTCGGTGACCACTGGAACCTGCTGCTAATCCGCCAGGCCTGTCTCGGCACGCGCCGCTTCGACGACTTCCAGGCCGAACTCGGCATCGGCCGCAACATCCTCACGCAACGGCTCGCGCGACTTGTCGACGAAGGGATCCTCACGCGCGTCGAGTACCAGCAGAACCCGACGCGCTTCGAGTACCGGCTCACCGACAAGGGCCGGGACGCGTATCCGATCCTCGCGGCCATGGCGGCCTGGGGTGAGCGTTGGCTCATCGGACCGGAAGGAACGCCGCTCGTGCTGCATCACACCGAGTGCGCACACGACATGCACGCCGTCGTGGTGTGCAGCGAGTGCGCCCAACCACTCGACGTTCGCCACGTCCGCGCCAAGACCGGGCCCGGCTTCTCGAGCTGAGTGCCCGCGATCCACTGAGATCACCGGTCACGCGCAGCGGGCTCAGACACCGGTCGTCGCGCTTCGGTCGCGGAGCAGTCGGAGGGTGACCGGTGCGGCTTGTCCGCCATAGAAGTGGATGAGCATCACGATGACCGCCGCGAGCTGGAGGTACGCCGGGAAGAACGCGGCTCGTTCCATCGAGGCCACCTCGGGGACCGCAACCCCGCCGGCGTCGGCGGCGATCACGACAAGGACGTCGAGCATGACGTCCGACGGCAGCGCGCTCGCCTTCGATCCTTCGAGGGTCGCGATCCACCACTCGGCGGAGCGACTACCGGCCCGCGCGCGAAACGCGTGCAGCAAGCGGGCGAGGGTTGCGGTGCCCGCGGTCGCGAGTGCAGTCGCGTCATGGAGTGCGGCTGCAGCCTCCGTCACCTGCTCGAGCCTCGCCTCGTGAACACAGAGCTCTTCGACGGCGTCGATGAAGGCCTCGGTGGCGCTCACATGTCGGCCGCTCATCGTGCTCATGCGCCGACGAGACGGGTTTGGCGGGCGACGGCAAGCACGGAGCCGTCGGGTGCCCACATGGTGGCGTCCTCGACGGCGAACCCTTCATTCGCCAGCGGTGAGCGGCAGGAGAGGTAGACGTACTCACCGGCAGGCACGGAAGGTTCGCCGGTCGCCAGGTGGACGACGTATTCGATCGACGCCGCCTTGACGGGGCTGGTCGTCCGACTGAACACGGCGGGCGGGAGCAGGTCGCACATGGTGACGACCCAGAGCGCGTCGATCGGCTCATCCCCGAGCGGGCGCAGCCATGCCGCGACCCAGGCTTCCTCCGCGCCTGCGAAGGGGACGACGTCGGGGTCGAGGCGCACGTCCGCGTTCTGGAAGTGCCCGACGTCCACCGATGACGCGAACCGTGGCGTGTCGCCCGGGTCAGCGTCGCGGGGACGGACGTAGTCGTCATAGGCGAGTCCGGGTCGAGCCGTCGAGCTCGCGGCGTGGGCGACCTGCAGCACCCGTCCCTCTTGAAGCAAACGTGCGCTGGTGGTGGTCATCGACTTGCCAGTGCGTTCCACTTTCACCTCGATCTCGACCCGTCCCGGGCGAGGGATAGAGGCGAACTGTGTGGCGAAGCTGCGCAACGCACGGGATGGGTCATCGACCGAGGCGGTGATCGCGTTGGCGACGATGGCGGCGGTGTAGCCGCCGTGGATGCCGACGAGCGAGGACCACTGCTCGTGCAGTTCGGCGGTGAAGGACCCGGGTCCGACTCGAGTGACAGCGATGTCCTCGGCGAAGCTCATGCCGCGTCTGCCGCCGCGAGCACGATCGGGACGACCGCTGTGGTCGCCGCCGGTCGGCGCTGGAACGAGGAGATGGCGGCGGAGCCGAGGGCGGCGGCGACGCCGACGAGCCACGCCGCGCGGAAGCGGTGCATCGCCTGGTCGATCGAAGATGGGGTGCCGACGATGGCGATGAGCAGCGCGACGCCGAGCACGGCCCCGATCTGGCGGGCGGTCTGATTGATGGCGCCGCCGGTGCCGAAGCGCTCCTGGGGCAGGCCCGCGACCGCGGCGGCGCTGAGCACCGGGAACGACAGCGCGACACCGACGCCGACGAGGAGCGCTCCGGGCAGCCAGTGCGTGACGTAGTTCGCGTCGGCTTCGACGGTCGTGACGTAGAAGAGCAGCCCGGTCGCGAAGGTGAGACCGCCGGCGACGAGCACCGGCCTGTAGCCGATGCGTGCGGCGAGCCGTCCGCTCGGGCCGCTGAGCGTGGCAACCAGCAGCGGTCCGGGTGTGATGGCCAGCCCCGCTTGCAGCGTCGAGTAGTGCCACACCGAGGTCAGGAACAGGACGTTCGCCAGCAGCATCCCGAAGAAGCCGACGGAGTAGAGGAACGTGGCGGCGTTGGCGAGCACGACCGTTCGGGACCGGAACACGTCGAGGTCGATGGCGGGCGCTTCGTGACGGGTCGACCGGCGAATGGCGATCGGGGCCAGCACGACGGCGGCCGCGAACGACCCGACGACACGAGCGCTGGACCACCCCCAGTCGCCGCCTTGGGTGATCGCCAGAGCGAGGGCCGCCACGGCAGCCGAGAGCAGCGCGACACCGACGAGGTCGGGCACCGGCCCGCCGATGACCGACTCAGGCACAACGCGCCGGGCGGCGATGCCGGCGACGAGCGCGACCGGCAGGTTGACGAAGAATGCCCAGCGCCACCCGCCTGCGTCGATGAGGACGGAGCCGAGCGACGGCCCGGTGGCGACCGCGAGAGCGGACACGCCGCCCCACATCGCTACTGCCTGAGCCCTCGCCGGCGGCGCGGTCGCGGACAGCAGCAGGGCGAGTGAGGCCGGCATCAACAGCGCGGCACCAACGGCCTGGACGACCCGTCCAGCGATCAACAGCCACGCCGAGGGCGCGAGGCCGCACAGCAGCGACCCGACGGTAAAGATCAGCAAGCCGAGCAGGAAGATGCGCCGGCGTCCGGAGCGGTCGGCGATCCGGCCCGCCCCGAGAAGCAGCGCGCCGAACACGACGCTGTAGGCGGCAAGTACCCACGACAGCGTGGCCGTCGAGACTTCGGGGAACGACTGGCGGATCGAGGGGAAGGCGATGTTCACGATCGACAGGTCGAGGGCGACCATGAACGCGGCGGCAACCGTCACGGCGAAGACCGGCCACGGGATCCCCGCACGCTCGACCTGCTTCATGATCGGTCTGCTTGGCGTTCGAGCACCGCAATGGGGATTCGGCGCTCGGTGAACTGTTGGTAGGAGTCGAACCCGGGGTACACGGCGTTGGCGAGGACCCAGCATTCGTCGCGCTCGGGGCCGTCCTCGAGCTCGCGGGCAGCGACGGACCACCGGTCGGCGCCGACCTGTACCTCGGCGCCGCCGGCGACGAGCAGGTTCTTGTACCAGTTCGGTGTGGTGTCGCTGCCGCCGGCGGATGCGACGACCACGAGGTCGTCGCCACGGGGCACGCGCATCAGCATCACCGGGCGCCGCTCGCCGCTGGAGCGGCCGACGACGTCCAGGAGGAACACCGGTCGCCCGACGATCGTGTTGCCCTTCCGGCCGCCGCTGGAGCGGTACCTCTCGACCTGCCGCGCGGTTGCGCTACGGCCGAGTGCCGGGAAGCGCCGGGCCACGAGGTTCGAGAACCGGGCGGAGGCCTTCATCGTGACGTCGCTCATCGTTGGGTCTCTCTTGTGCCGTTGAGGAAGGCCAGCGCGGCGGGAACGAACTGGTCGTGGTGCTGGAAGACGCCGCCGTGCCCGGAGTCGGGGTAGATCGTGAGACGGGCGTTGGGGAGGCGTCGGGCCATGTCGGCGGAGTGGCGGCTGGCGACCATCAGGTCGTGGTCGCCGTTGGCGACGAGGACGGGCTGGGTGATGCGGGACAGGTCGTCGGGCTCGCTCCTGCCTGCGGCTCGGATCGCCTTCACCTGCGCGAGTCGGGCCTGCAGCGAGATGCGCTTGTCGCGGCCCGTCTTCCGTTCCTTGAGCCGCCCGAAGTAGTCCTTGGCAGCCCGCTTTCCCGCGGGTGTTCGGGGGAAGAACAGGTAGTTCCGCGAGTCCTTCAGCGTGAGGGCCGCCTTGAGGTTCGCGACGAGGGCGATCTTGAGTATCTCGTCGATGCCTTCGCCGCCCCGCGGTCCGGTGCCGGCGAGGATCATGCGGCGAACGAGGTCGGGGGCTAGGAGGGCGACCATCTGCGCGACCCCGCCGCCGAGGGAGAACCCGAAGAGGTCGACCTTCTCGAGGCCGAGGGCGCGGATGAACGCGATGGCGTCGCGGCCCATCTCTTCGACGGAGTGTGGGACCGAGCCGCCCGTGGCACCGACGCCGCGGTTGTCGAAGGCGATGACGCGATGCTCGGCGGCGATGCCGTCGATCACCCTCGGATCCCAGTCGTCGAGGACCGCGGTGAAGTGATGCAAGAAGACCACCGGCACCGCGGAGCTTGCGCCGAGCTCGCGGTAGGCGAACTGCGTGCCGCCGACGTCGACGGTGAGGGTCGCCACGTCCTTCCACATGACGGGGCTCATCGGCTGACCGCCACTGCGTCCCACTGCGCCTGCAAGGTCGGGTAGAGCGCGGTCAGGTCGTTGGCCAGCGCGCCCTTCACCATCTCGCTGGTTGGGTCGGCCAGCACTTCCTCCGCGTCGGCTTCGATGGCCGCGACGATCTGGGCTGCGACCGACTGCGGGCTGATCTTCTCGGCGTCGATGCCGGCGGCCATGTCGGTGTCGATGAACCCGGCGTGCACGGCGACGACGAGGGTCCCTTGGCGGCGCAGCTCCATGCGAAGCGCGTTGGTGAGCGACCACGCGGCGGCCTTCGATGCGCTGTAGGTCGCGGCTTGGGGCATCGAGACGAACGAGAGGACGGACAGGACGTTGACCAGTGCGCCGCCGCCGTTGTCGCGCAACACCGGCGCGAACGCCTGCGCCATGCGCAGGGGGCCGAAGAAGTTCGTCTCCAACTCGGCGTGAGCCGCGTCGACGGCGTCGGCCGCGAGCGAGGTAGAGCTCCGGCCGATGCCGGCGTTGTTGACGACGATGGAGACGTCACCGCAGATGCGCGCCCCGTCGGCGATGTCGCTCGGTCTGTTCACGTCGAGCAGGACCGGGATGACGTCCTGGTTGGTGATGGTCGTGTTGTCGCGCGCCGCGCCGTAGACCTTGGCGCCACCGTCGACCAGCGCCTGCGCGATGGCGGCGCCCAGGCCGCGGTTGGCGCCGGTGACGAGGGCGGCTGCCCCTTTGACGTTCACGGGTTCCCTCCGAGGAACGCGAGGGCGCGCTCAACGAACTGCTGGTGGAACTGGAAGATGCCGCCGTGGCCGGCGTCGGGGTAGATGACCAGGTCCGCGTTCGGCAAGCGCTGCGCCAGGTCGCGCGAGTTGCTGGTGGGGACCATGCGATCGCTCTCGCCGTTGGCCACGAGGATCGGTTGGTGGATCACGGACAAGTCGGCCGGCGTTTGCCGGCCCCACCGGTGGATGGCCTTGAGCTGGGCGCCATAGGACCGCAACGACATCCTCTTGTCACGGTTCTGGGTGCGCTCCTTCAAGCGGGCCAAGAAGTCCTTGCCGGCTCGACGCCCTGCCGGTGTCCGGGTGAAGAAGAGGAACTGCTTCGGGTCTTGCAGGGTGAGCAGCCCACGCAGGGTGTCGAGGTGCGAGAGCCGGGTCACCTTGGTGATCCCGTCGCCGCCGGCGGGGCCGGTGCCGGCGAGGATGACTTTGCGGACGAGCTGCGGATGATCCGCGGCGATCAGCTGGGCGATCATGCCGCCCATCGAGAAGCCGAGGAGGTCGACCTGCTCGAGTCCGAGGGCCCGCATGAAGGCGACCGCGTCGTGCGCCATCGCCTCGATGGTCCTGGGCGTGGACCCGCCCGACGCGCCGACGCCCCGGTTGTCGAAGGTGATGACGTGGTGCTGGGCCGCGATGCCATCGACGACTCGGGGGTCCCAGTTGTCCAACACGGCGGCCAGGTGGGTGAGGAAGACGACCGGAATGCCGGTCGTCGGACCGAGCTCCCGGTAGGCGAAGTCGACACCGTCCACCGAGACGGTGCTGGTGGGCGCTGCTGCGTACGACGTGATCACGTCGCCCCTGCCTTTCTGCTCGAACCTCGTCGTCGTGGCGGTCATCGGGGTGCTCCTCGCTATTGAAGTATGGTCGTACTATAATGATTTGGGCAGGGAAGGCAATGTGCCGTTGGACACGAGGAGAGGCTGTGGCTCGGTACGGCAAGGACCACAAGGAAGCGACTCGGCGGCGGATCGTCGAAGCGGCCGGCAGGCGGTTCAAGCGCGACGGCATCGACGGCTCCGGCATCGCCACGCTCATGGCCGACGCCGGGTTGACCAACGGCGCCTTCTACGCCCACTTCGACTCCAAGGACGACCTCGTCGCCACCGCCGTCGCCGACCAGCTGCGCGAGCAGCGCGAGACCTACTGGCAGCGGCCCGGTGCCGGTGTCGAGCAGCTCGTGCGCGATTACCTCTCGGTCCGGCACCGCGACGACCCCGAACACGGATGCCCATCAGCAGCCCTGCTCGATGAGATCGGCCGCTGCTCGGCATCCACCAAGCTGGCCTACACCGACGGCGTGCTCGCCATCGCCGACGAGATCGCCGCCCGCCTCGCTCCGGACGATCCCGAGTCGGCGCGTGCGGCCACGCTCAGCATCTTCGCCCTGCTGATCGGCACGTTGCAGCTCTCACGCGCCCTCGCTGACCGACAGCTCGCCGACGAGGTGCTCGAGCAGGGCATCGCGAACGCGCTGGCGCTGCTCCCGAGCGAGTAGCACCTCGGCGAACGCGCAGGCGCGGATCACGGTGCGGTCG
>DATAES010000085.1:0-16100 GCA_036257895.1 Acidimicrobiales bacterium | reverse complement strand
CCTCGACGACGTGGCCAGCACCTCTTTGGCGGCCGCCACCGTCGAACCCGACCTGGCTGCCAGGTACTCGGCCGCCGACGGATACCCCGCCCGCTTCCACTGCTCCACCTCGTCGATCCGGCGGGCCAACAGGGTGATCGCGGCGGTGACATGCCGGTTGATGCGTTGCAGTTGGTCATGGAGGGCGACCACGGCGGGGCCGGGGATGGCGTCAGGATCGAAGCGGGCGGCCAGCGCCGCTACTGCTCGTTCCACATCCTCCCACTGGTCGAACATATGTTCGATTGTAGGCAGGGCCTGGCGGGAGCGCAACCGGGTTCGCCGATTTCTTTCGCCGACACCACATCATCCCCAACCGGTGTGACACCGACGGCGAATCGCTCTCGAGCAGTTCGTGTCGAGGCCAGTACCACGGCGTTACCGTGCGGCACGTGCGCGTCTTCCGGATCGCGATCCCGTCAGTGCGTCACGGCGAGGCGCGGGCGTTCTACGAGCACGTGCTCGGCATCGCGGCGGACGACACCGTCCCGTCTCGGCTCTACTTCCACTGCAACGAGGTCATCGTGGCGGTGATCGACTGGACCGTCGAGCCGCGCGACGCCGGGTTCCACCCGACGCCCGACGACCTGTACTTCGCCACTGACGAGCTCGACGCGGTCTACGACCGAGCCGTGAAGGCGGGCGCGCAGATCACATCACCGATCGAGCACCGACCCTGGGGTGAGCGTTCCTTCTATTGCCTCGACCCCGACGGCAACAAGCTCTGCTTCGTCGACGACACGACGCTGTTCCTTGGCCGTGGCGCTCAGTGGTCCTAGGTCGCCCACACGAGCAGTATCTCTACAAAGTTGATGGAAGTAGTCGGGTTTAGCTACGGTACAAGGCGCGGCTTCCCCCACGACATTCGTGCCCGTCCTCGAACGTCCGCAGCGACTCTCGAGCGACGCTCTCCTGTCGATCGCCGATGAGCTCGCATCGGCGGTCGTCGGCGTAGAGCTGACCATCCCACTCGAGGATCGACGCGCCTTCGTCCGCCTGACCCGCACGCGCTCGCATGAGGCGTGGTTGATCGCGTGGATGCCGACGAGCGGCCTGGCCATGCACGACCACGGCGGGTCCGCTGGCGCGATCTCCATCGCATCAGGCACGCTGGCCGAGTCGTATGTCGATCGAGGACCGCGTGAGCGCATGCGCAGACGACGGTTGCATGCCGGAGCAACGGTAGAGGTACCGGCGAATCGCATCCACGAAGTGCGGAACCCCGGACCCGAGCGAGCCCTCAGCGTGCACGTGTATTCGCCGCCTCTCGCAGAAATGACGTTCTACGACGCCGCTCGCCGACCTCCCGACGTGCACACCATCATGCATGGCGCACGCCTCCACGGACCCGCGAATGAGTGACGAGCGGAGCGCCGTCGACCAGATGCTGGCGGACGCTCGCGCCGAGTTCGAGCGCGTCGAGCCGAGCGATCTCGCTGCGGAAGTCGACGCCGGAGCGGTCGTCGTCGACATCCGACCTGCCGAGAATCGAGCCGTCGAGGGCTCGATGCCTGGAGCGATCGTCGTCGAGCGAATCCACTTGGAGTGGCGCCTGGATCCGACTAGTCCGGATTGCCTCGACATCGCGACGGCCGACCTGCGTGTGATCGTCGTCTGCAACGAGGGCTTCTCGTCAACTCTCGCCGCGCAGTCGCTTCGCCGTCTCGGCCTGACGAACGCCACTGATCTCGTGGGCGGCTATCGAGCGTGGCGCGCGCTCGACTCGGGCGGCATCAACGGCCCTTGAACGTGGCCTTTCCGGGACCGTGTTCGAGGAAGGAGGCGACGCCGGTGCGCGCGTCCTCAGTGGCGAAAACCTCGGAGAACAGCCGTTGTTCGAGATCGAGTCCCGCCGCGAGCGAGCCGTCGAGGCCGGCGTCGATCGCACGCTTGACCAGACTCTGTGCAACGACCGCACCAGATGCGAACTCTGCCGCTCGGGCAACCGCACGGTCGAACAACGCTTCGGCCTCGACCACTTCGTCGACGAGACCGATGCGCAGCGCTTCGTCCGCCTCCACTTGCCGCCCGCTCAAGATGATGTCCTTCGCGCGCGCGACGCCAACGAGACGCGGCAGTCGCTGCGTCCCGCCCCCACCGGGAATGATGCCGAGCAGGATCTCCGGCTGTCCGAACCGGGCGCGGGGCGACGCGATTCGGAAGTCGCAGGCGAGCGCGAGCTCGCAGCCGCCACCCAACGCGTAGCCGCTGACTGCTGCGATCGTCACACGTGGGATGCTCGCCACCGCGGACATCGATCGTAGGAAGAGCCCGCCGATGTCCGCTGCCTCTGCAGGACCGCCGAATTCACTGATGTCCGCTCCGGCTGCGAATACTCTGTCGCCCCCGGTCACAACAACGGCGCCCGGTGGATCGTCGGTGAGTGCGTGCGCCGCGTTTTCGAGCTGCGACAACACCGCAGTCGACAGCGCATTGACCTTCGGATTGTCGAGCCGGACGACGGCGACACCGTCGGCGCGTCGCTCGACCTGGACGACCGAGTCGCTCATGAACGCGGGACCCTAGCGAGTAGCTGGTCCGCGGCCGTCCACGGATCGAGCTCCCGCGCCTCGACCGCTGAGCACATGCGAGCGAAATCCGCACCGTCTCGGAGCTCTCGCACGCGCTCGACGACGCGTTCGCCGACGATTGCCAACAACTCGTCACGAACTCGCAGCGCGCGCTTCTTCTCCAAGCGTCCCTCTGAGCACAACCAGGTGCGATGCGCGTCGATCGCGTCCACGACGTCTTCGGTCCCTTCGTCGTTCGACGCGACCGCCAGCACAGCCGGCGGACGCCATCCGTCGTCGGGCAATGACGCGAGGTCGAGCATGTGCTCGAGATCGCGTCGCGCGTCCTCCGCGCCCGGTCGGTCGGCCTTGTTGATGACGAAGACGTCTGCGATCTCGAGCAGTCCGGCCTTGGCCGCCTGCACGGCGTCGCCCCATCCAGGGTTCACGACCACGATGGTCGTGTCCGCGGCCCCGGCGATTTCGACCTCGACCTGTCCGACCCCAACGGTCTCGACGACGACCCACCGGAATCCGACCGCATCGAGAACCCGTACGGCCTCGGGGGTCGCCAGCGCGAGGCCGCCGAGGTGACCGCGGGTCGCCATCGACCGGATGTACACACCGGAGTCGAGCGCATGGTCCTGCATCCGCACGCGGTCGCCCAGGATCGCGCCGCCGGTGAACGGCGAAGTCGGGTCCACCGCGAGCACCGCGATCTCGTCGCCTGACGCGCGGCGAGCAGCGACGATGCGAGTGGTCAGCGTGGACTTGCCGGCGCCCGGCGCGCCGGTGAGACCGACCGTGTAGGCGCTCCCGCCGAGCGGGAAGGTCAGCCGTCCCACATCGCGGGCAAACGAACCGCCGCGCTCGACGAGCGACAGCAACCGGGCGAGCGCGGCGCGAGATCCGGAGCGGGCCGACTCGAACAGCTCGGCGATCGGAGGATCGGGTGGCTGCGGCAGAGGGAGCGAACCTACAGCGCGAGTGGGGTGCCCTCGAACTGCTCCTCACCCATGTTGAGGACCTCGGTCACGCCCTCCACCCGGTCCTTGAGAATGCGCTCGATGCCTGCCTTGAGGGTCACAGTGGAGGCCGGGCAGCTCACGCAGGCGCCGATGAGCTCGACGGTCACCACGCCAGTCGACTCGTCCACGTCTCGCAACTCGATGTCGCCGCCATCGGCCTGGATCGCCGGCCGGATCGCCTTGATCGTCTGCTCGACCTTCTCTCGCACGGGCCCATCCTCGCATCGGACTGGTGACGTCGGAAACCAACACCCGGACTGCTACGACTTGTTCCCTCGTGATCGCCGTGTACGCCCATGGCTTCGGCGGCACCAACGGGCTGCCCGTGCCCCGATGGTTGCTCGCCTACCTCATCGGATTCGCCATCGTGCTCGCCTTCATCGTCCTCCGCTTGGTGCGCCCACCCCGTCCCCGTTCTGCCGGTGATAACGCGCGCTCAGCGCCAGTTAGAACCGCACAAACGACGGCGCGGGTAGTGGGGCTGGTGCTGTTCGTGGGCACGTTCGTTGCAGCAGCGTTCGGGGTCGACGACAGCGGCGCCAACATCGCCACGGTCACGGTCATCGTCCTGTTCTTCCTCGGCATGCAGGTCGTCTCACTCGTGTTCGGCGATGTCTTCTGGTGGTTCAACCCGTTCGACACGCTCGCCGGGCTGTTCCTCCGCCACGACCGCGACGACGACCGCGACGAGAACCACGGGAACGTCGCCGAAGCGCCGCCGTGGACGGCAGCCGCATTGCTGCTGTCGTTCATCTGGTTCGTCTTCGCCTACCCGGAGTTCTACCCACCGACGCCGCACGAGGTCGCCGTGTTCCTCGCGCTCTACACCGCGGCGGTGCTCGCGGGCGCCGCGTACTGGGGACGGTCGTGGGTGCGGCGCGGCGAAGGATTCGGCGCGCTGTACGGCGCGATCGCACAGCTCGGTCGCACGCGCGAGCCCGGCGCGGGCCCCGGTCTGGCGCCGTTGCTGATGGTGTTCCTCGGGGGAACCCTGTTCGACGGCCTGAGTCAGACCAACTGGTGGATCGAGGTGCTGGGCACGAGTCGCGGCTGGACCGAACGTGCGATCAACACCATCGGACTGGTGTGGTCCGTGGCGATCGTCGCCGTCGCCTACTTCGCAGCCACCCGCATCGTCGCCGCCATCGCGTCCCGCGGGCCGGCCGACACGGTCCGACTGTTCGCGCCGGTGCTCCTGCCCGTCGGTCTCGGTTGGTCCGTCGCGCACTATGTCTCGGCGTTCCTCCTCGACGTGCAGAATTTCTACGCACTGCTGTCCGACCCGCTCGGCAAGGGTTGGGACGTGTTCGGCACGATCAACTACGCGGTGAACCAGCAGGTGCTGACACCGACTCGGACCGGTGTGCTCCAATCGCTCGTGGTCGGTGCGGGTTGCGTCTGGGGCGCGGTGATTGCTCACGACATCGCGTTCGCGCACTACCCTGGCCGAACGGCCGTTCGGGTCACCTATCCGTTCGCTGTGTTGTTGATCGCTTCTGCAGTTTGCGCAATCTGGTTGCTGCTGGGAGTCTGAAAGCAATGGTCTTCGCGCATCAGGGCGGTTGGGACGAGATGTTGTTCGTCGCCATCCCCATCGGTCTCTTCGCCTTGCTGCTGTACGTCGCCAACCGGAAGGCCCAGGCCCGCGTGGACTCCGACCGCGAAGACCGGCCTGAACGAACCGGCGAGCTCCGCTCGGACGACGACTAGGTCACTGGCGACGGCGGCGGACGTCGGCGCCCAGGGCCCTGAGCTTGTCCACGAACCCTTCATAGCCACGGTCGACGTGCTCGGCGCCATGCACGACCGTCTCGCCTTCGGCCCGTAGCCCGGCCAGCACCAGCGCAGCGCCGGCACGGATGTCCGGCGCCCGCACCGGTGCACCGGACAGCTGCTCCACCCCGCGGACGATCACGTGGTGTGCGTCGGTGCGGACGTCTGCACCCATCCGCACGAGCTCGTCGACATAGCGGAATCGTCCGCTGAAGATGTTCTCGGTCACGATCCCGACGCCGCTGGCGAGGCTCAACAACACGACGAACAGCGGCTTGTAATCGGTCGCGATGCCCGGATACGGCAGCGTCGCGACATCGGTGGCGCGCAGACGATCGGGTGCCATTGCCCACAGCCCGCTCGCGGTCGGGGAGATGCGCATACCCATCGCGCCGAGCTTGTCGATGAGCATGTCCATGTGGTCGGCGCGCGCGCCCTCGATGGTGATCTCGCCTCCTGCGAGCCCGACTGCCGCGAGGAACGTGGCTGCTTCGATGCGATCGGGGATGACGGTGTGGTCGACCGCGCTCAGCGATTCGACGCCTTCTATGGTGATCGTCGAGGAACCCGCACCCAGCACGCGCGCGCCCATGCGATTGAGGAACGCCGCGAGGTCCGCGATCTCCGGCTCGCGGGCCGCGTTGTCGATGATCGTCGTTCCCTTGGCGAGCACTGACGCCATCAACGCGTTCTCCGTCGCGCCGACACTCGGATACTCGAGCAGGATGCGCGCGCCGCGTAGGAGATCGGCGCGCGCCTCGATGAAACCGTGTGCGAATTCGAATGTCGCGCCGAGTTGCTCGAGCCCCTTCAGGTGCATGTCGATCGGACGGGGTCCGAAGTCGTCGCCGCCTGGCATCGCGACCCGCGCGCGCCCGAGCCGAGCGAGCAGCGGACCGAGCACCACGATCGACGCGCGCATGCGCTCGACCAGCTCGTACGGCGCTTCCGGCACGATCTCGGACGGCCGGTCGATCGTCAGTGTGTGCGGACCGTTGCGCGTCACCGTCATCCCCATCGACGCCAGCAGGTCGCTCATGGTGTCGACATCGGCAATAGCGGGCACATTGCCGAGCACGTAGCGGCCCTCGGCGAGCGCGGTCGCGGCCATCAGCTTGAGCACCGAGTTCTTGGCGCCGCCCACGGCAACCGTGCCGGACAACGGTCCGGACCGGCGCACGACGATCGGCTCCATGCACCACTATCGCGCCGTGCCCTTCGCGACGGACTCACCATGCTGGTGAGATCGGCCCACCCGCGCGAGGTGCTCGACGATCTCCACGTCCCGCGCACAGATGTCGTCATCGAGCGGCCGCTCGGCGATGGTGTGTTCGCTTCAGAGCGTGGGCCGTTCTCGCTCTACGAGCGGCGAGTCGAGCCGCTCGACGACGGCTTGGTCCTCGAGACGACCCGGTTCCGGCTGGCGATCCCGTTCTGGTGGTTCCTGTTCGTCGGCCCGTATCGCGCCGCGTTGCGCCGGCCGCCCTCGCGCCGCGCCACGCGTCCGTGGTGGGCGCCTCCCGATCCGTGGGACGCGCGAGCCGCGACAGTGCTCGGCCTGCTGTGCCTCCTGGCTCTGGTCGCCGGCTATGTCGGAACGCTGCTCACGCAGACCGTCACGTACGTCGCCAAAGACTTCGGCGCGTCACGCGGCGACCAGGGCACAGTGCTGGCCACCGTACGAGGCGGCGCGCTCGTTGCGCTCGCCGCCGGGATGCTCGCCGATCGGCTCGGGCGTCGCCGCCCGATCATTGTGTGCGCCGCGGGGGCATGCGTGTTCGCGTCGTTCGGTGCGGTGGCACCGAACCTCGCGGTGCTCACGGCCACACAACTGGCCGCGGTCGGTGCTGCGGGTGCGCTCGGCGTGTTGATCGCCATCGTCTCCGCCGAGGAGGTCCCGCGGGGGTCGAGGGCCTACGCCTTCAGCCTGATCACGATGGTGGGCGCGTTGGGCGCGGGCATGTGCGTGTGGGTACTGCCCTTGGCCGACACCGGCGACCGAGGCTGGAGGTCGATCTATGCGCTCGCGCTGCTCGGCCTCGCACTGGTTGCCGTCGTCGGTCGCCGCCTACCGGAGAGTCGCAGGTTCCAGCAGCAGCACACCGAGCCCGGTCTCGCGACACACCGTCGCCGGCTGTGGCTCCTCGCCAGCGCCGGCTTCCTGATCGCCGTGTTCGCCGCGCCCGCCTTCCAATTCCAGAACGACTTTCTCCGGCAGGACCGTGGCTTCTCCGCCGCTCGCATCACTGCCTTCACGCTGCTCACGACCACCCCCGCCGGCATCGGCATCGTCGCCGGCGGACGATTGGCCGACGTGCGCGGCCGCCGCCTCGTCGGTGCGATCGGCCTGGCAGGAGGGACGATCGCCACTGTCCTGATGTTCGGGGTCGCCGGATGGCCGATGTGGGCGTGGTCCCTCATCGGCGGCATCGTGGGCGGGCTCACCGTGCCCGCACTTGGCGTCTACCGTCCGGAGCTGTTTCCGACCGGCCTGCGGGGGAAGGCCGCTGGCGTCCTCCAGCTCATCACCGTGTGCGGCAGCGCAGCGGGGTTGATCTTCGTGGGCCGGCTCGCCGACCGGTGGGACAACTTCGCGGGACCGATCGCGATCGTCTCGATCGCGTCACTGTTCGTCGCTGTACTCGTGCTCGTCGCCTTTCCCGAGACGGCACACCGCTCGCTCGAAGAGCTCAACCCCGAGGACGCGATCAGCGCAGGGACTTCAGCCAGTCCCTGATCACACCCGCGACATCGTCGTCGTGCCGCTTGAAGTCGTGGCCGCCGCCCTCCACCCACACGTGCGTCACGTCGCCAGAGATGGCCTTGGCGTGGCGTTCGAGCTCGTCGGGCGAACCGAACGGATCCTTCGTCCCACTCACGAACAGACAGGGAACGTCCAAGTTCGGGAAATGCTCGACGCGCAAGTTCTCAGGCTTGCCGGTTGGATGGAGCGGATAGCTGATCAGCACCAGCGCACGCGCGGGAAGTCCCTCGGCCACCGCCATCGAGCACATGCGCCCGCCCATCGAACGACCGCCGAGCGCGAGCGACCAGGGTCTGATTCGCGCCTGCGCGATCAGCACAGCCGCTTCCTCGCGCACTGATGCAATCAACTTCGGCGCGCGGTCCGGCGCTCGGCGGCCTTCCTTGCGATACGGGAAGTCGACGCGCGCCACTGGCAGGGGCGTGACCGCGTCCTCGATGGCCCGCAACGCCGAATGATTGCGGTTGCTGCCCGCCCCCGGCGTGAGGAGCAGCGCCCCGACCCTCATTCGAACCTCATCCGATGAGGATGCGACGGGCTTCGGTCAACTCCGCAATCCGCTCGGCTGCGACTGCGGAGTCTGCTCCGTGATCGGGATGTGCATCACGGAGCAGACGGCGATACCGACGCTGGATCTCCTTCCTCGGTGCGGACCCGTCCGCGGGCAGCCCGAGCAGATCGAGCGCCCAGTGCGTCGGGTCGAGATAGGCCGCCACCGACCACGCCGACGACCCGTGCCGGCCGGACAGGTGGGTGATGAGTGATGGACCGATCTCGCCCCGCCAGCGCAGCCCCTTCCGCAACACGTCGAACGTGCGCGGCCGGATCGACTGCGGGAGCTGTCCGGCCGCGTAGGTCGCGGCGAGCGTCATCTGCAGCGGCGAGCCGTGGCCTTCGAAGTCGAACTCGAGCGTCTCGCCGCCGCCGACGAGACGGCCGACCGTGCGGCCCAACCCGTGTTGGTCGGTCTGGAAGCGATGGCGGATGCGCGGCTGCACGATTCGCTGGCCGTGCTCGAGTTGAGCCATCAACACGAGCAGCGCGTCGAAATCATCCGCATCGAGATCGTCCGCGCCCACGGCGACGATCCCGCCGAGAAGCAAGGGACCGAACCCCGGCGGTGGGTCGACCGGGAGCACTCGGTGACCGAGCGCGATGCGCCGAGTCGGCGAGTACACGCGACTGTGGAACACCTCGAGTTCCGCCAGGATCACGCCGCTCAAGTTACTGGCCGGGGTCTCCCCGCCGCCTCCCCGCGTCCGTGGCTCTGTGACGCTTCTCGCCGAGCGGCTTGCTTGCTCGACGCGTCGCGATTCATCGTTTCGCCGTGACCGTGAAGCCGTTTGGAGTCAAGGCCGGTCTTGCCTCGACCTACACGCCCGGCCTGTTTCTCGACGCCCTGCGAGGCGCGGGGTGGACACCGGGGGTCGTGCCGGAGACGGTGATCTACTCATACGCCAGGTTCGAGTTGTATCTGACGACGCAATCGGACGCCTACACGCCGAACCACATGCTCGGGACCGGCCCGGGCCGATTCTTTCTCGTGAATGACACCGACGGACGCGTCGGCATCAACTGTCTCGGCACCGGTCCTTCGGCGACCGCGGCGCAACTCGAGCTCCAAGCCGAACTCGGCGTTCGGTCCGTAGTGCTGATCGGCACCGCCGGAGGGCTCGTGCGCAATCAATCGCCGGGCGACGTCGTGCTGCCGACATCTGCTGTGCGGGCCGACGGAACATCGGATCACTACGCCCCGCCGGAGAAGGCAGCATGCCCCGACCCGCAGCTGTTCGGTCGGTTCAGCGACTTCCTCGAAGCCGCGGGCATCGTGGCCGCGAAGGCGCCCTGTTGGACCACCGCGGGGGTTTTCCGAACCACGGCCGCCGAGCTCTCGTATTACGGCGAACAAGGCGTTCGGGCGGTCGAGGAAGAGGTCGCCGCGCTCTATGTCGTGGGATCAGCGCGTGACGTGCAGACTGCGGCCTGCCTCGTTCTCGACGGCGTGCCGACCGACGACGGGTCGTGGCGGCTCGACTTGGCATCCGCGCAACAGCAACTGCAACGTCTCTTCACCGCGACGATCGAGTTCGCATCGACGCTGTAGGACCGATCGCGTTACATCCCCGCGACCCCAAGGCCCACCGGGCGGTCAGACGAAGTTGCGCAGTGACGCGCGCAGAGCTGTCGCCTGCTCGATGACCGAGTCGTCGTCGACCTCGCCCTCGAGGGAGGACTGCAGGCGCTTGACTTGGACGAGCAGATCGTTCCACACCGCCGGCGCGAAGCCGTACGGCAGCGGGAGGGATTCGGCCATGCGGGCAGCATCGACGAGCGAGAGCACTCCCTCGTGGTCGAGCGGATCGTGCATGAGCCGGTCGGAGGCGACGAACAGCTCTGACAGCACGTCCTGCGGGTCGTGTCCTTCGGCCGCCAGCGCCTCTTCTGCTTCGAGCTCGGCCTCTTCGGTCACCTCGAGCTGATCGGGATACTCGATGGCATCGACGATGGCGTCGACGCGGTCCTCGTCGCTGTCGAGCGCGACGAGCTCGCCGTGCTCGTCCCAGGCGTGTTCGATCCCGGCGCTCTCGAGCGCCTGGGTCAGCTCGGCGCGGCGATCGTCGTCCCAGTCCGAGAGGTCGTACGCGAGCTGCTCGGCACCGCGGTCGAGAAAAGCTTCACGATCGGCCTCGTCGATGAGCCGGTCTGCCTCCTCTTCGTCTTCGTCCCGCACGACGAGCGACGTGCCGTCCCACGCGTGCGCGATGCCGTTGCCGGCGAAGAGCTCGTCGATGGCGAGCCGCTGCATCGGCTCGAGCTCCTCGAACTCATACGCGACCTGTTGCTCGTCCTCGTTGCCGAGCTCGTCGAGCGTTAGGGGACGGCGCTCGGACAGCGGAACCATGCACTCGGCGCACTCGAGCACGCCTTCCACGTATTCCGCTCCGCACAGCAGACACCAGCGAGTCACGGCCGAGAGCCTGACACGTCACGGCGCTCGTCGCAGCACTTGCCGTCGCAGGAACGACTCGATGCGATTCAGTTCGTCGATCATCGTCTCCGGACGGAGCCAGCCGTGACCCTCGCCCTCGTAGAAGTGGGTCTCGACCGTTCGGCCGAGCGCGCGCAACCGATCGGCGATCGTACGGGACTGCGCGGGCGGGACGACTTCGTCCGCATCGCCTTGCAGGATCAGCAACGGCGACGTGATGCGGTCAGCGACGCTGATCGGCGATCGCTCGCGGTACGCGTCGCCCGATTCGGGCAACGGACCGACGATCGAATGCAAGTAGTGCGCTTCGAATCGGTGGGTCGTCTCGTTGAGGTCGAACAGGTCGGCCACACCGAACAGGTCGATTCCCGCGGCGCAGAGATCCGGATGATGCGCGAGCAGGTTGAGGACGGTGAACCCACCGGCGGAGCCGCCCATCGGGACCATGCGCGTCGGATCGCCCCAACCGCGCTCGGCTGCCGCGCGCATTCCCGCCGCAGTGTCGGACGTGTCGAGGTCGCCCCACCGTCCGGCCATGGCCTGCACGTACGCGCGGCCGTGGCCGGTCGACCCTCGGTGATCGGGAAACAACACGGCCCAACCGCGCTCGAGGAAGAAGGGCAGGCGGTTGTTCCACGCGGCGGTCGTCTGGCCGGTCGGCCCGCCGTGGATCCACACCAGCAACGGCGGCGAATCGTCACCGGTGGCGGAAGCGACCGTCGGCGTGACGAGACGCCCGTGGACGGTGGCGCCGTCTTCCGCCGCCCACGTCACGGCTATCGGTTCGGGCAGATCGATCGCTTCGAACCCGCCGACGGGGCCGCGTGCCACCGTCGTGCGCGTATTGCGCTCGTAGTCGGACACGATGAGCTGCGTCGGCGTCCGCGCTCCCGATCGCACGGCCGCGATGCGATCACCTCGCCACGAGAGCCCGCCATGGATCGCCTTGTCGAGCGCACCCGTCTCGCCCGTGGCGACGTCGACGCAGTCGATGGTCCCGAAGCCGAGATGGTTGCGCGTGAAGACAATCAACGTGCTGTCCGGCGACCAGGAAAACGAGCGCTGGCCGAGACCCCATGAGGGGTCACCGTGCTCGATCGGCTCATCGACGAGCGGCTTCGCGTCGCTGCCGTCTGCAGCCGCGAGCCACAGGTTCAACCAACCCGTCTCATCGGAGAGGAAGGCGAGGCGGGCACCGTCCGGCGAGAAGCGCGGTTGCTGCACGCTGATGCCTGCTCCGCCGCCGACGACATCGGGCTCACCCGATCCATCGGCGGCGCGCACGACGATGCGCCCTTCGTCCCACGGCATAGCGGGGACGTCCCACTCGTGCCACACGACCCGCGCGCTGTCGGGCGACCAGGATGGATCGAAGCAGAAGTCTGCGCCGCCGGAGAGCCGCACGGGCCACGTCGAACCGTCGATCGGCGCGACGGCGATGTGCTGCTGATTCACCACGAACGCGACTCGAGAGCCATCGGGACTGACCGCGGGCGCAGCGCATCCGCCGGCCGGCTGCTTCGTGACGATCTCCCTGGCGACGCCGCCGGTCGCAGGTGCGACCCACAGCCCGCCGTCGATGGCGGCATAGACGAGCGACGCACCGTCTGGGGTCCAGTCGAACGCACCACCCCCGTACGCCGCGACCGGCCGCGGCGGCGGATCGTTCGTGACGACGACCTCGACTCCCCCGTCGGCGGGCATGACGACGAGCTGGCCGCGCCTCGCAACGTTGGTGACGAAAGCGATGCGATCGGCGTCGGGCGACAGCCGCGGCTCGGCCAGCACACGGCCGTACGCGCTCATCGCGGCGCTGACGCGTGGCTTCGGCTGGTTCGGCGACGTCAAAGAATCGGTTTTTCGACGTAGCGGCCGAACACCTCGGCGAGCGCGTTCATGATCTCGCCTTCGGTTGCGTAGGTGCGCACCGCGTCGATGAGTGCCGGAATGAGGTTGCGTTCGGGATCTGCGGCGACCGCTCGGACTTTGTCGAGCTCCCGGGCGACGGCGTCACTGTCGCGATCCGATCGGACCGCCTGCAGACGCTTGATCTGTTGTTGCTCTTGCTCATGGGTGATCTGGAGGATGTCGAGATCACCGTCCTCGCCGCCTTCGGTGAACCGGTTCACGCCCACGACCACGCGGTCGCCGCTGTTGATCTTTCGCTCGAACTGGTATGCGGCTTCGGCGATCGCGCCTTGGAACCACCCGTTGTCGATGCCTTCGTAGACGCCCTGCAGCATCGAGCCATGACCGATTTCGTCGAGATGGGCGAACATCGTCTCGGCCGCTTGCTCCATCTCGTCCGTCAACGCTTCGACGTACCACGATCCGCCGAGAGGATCGGCGACGCTGGCGACACCGGTCTCGTACCCGATGACCTGCTGCGTGCGCAGCGCGATGCGGGCGGTCCTCTCGGTGGGAAGCGCAAGTGCCTCGTCCATCGAGTTCGTGTGCAGCGATTGCGTGCCACCGAGCACCCCCGCGAGCGCCTCGATGGCGGTCCGGGCGATGTTGGTCTCGGGCTGCTGCGCGGTGAGTGACACTCCGGCGGTCTGGGTGTGGAAACGAAGTTGCAGCGACCGTTCCGCCTTGGCGCCGTAGCGGTCACGCATCCACCGTGCCCAGATCCGACGGGCAGCGCGGTACTTCGCGATCTCTTCGAAGAAGTCGACGTGGGCGTTGAAGAAGAACGACAACCTGGGTGCGAACGCGTCCACGTCGAGCCCTGCCGCCAGTGCGAGTTCGACGTACGCGAAGCCGTCCGCCAGTGTGAACGCCAGCTCTTGGGCCGCGGTCGAGCCGGCTTCTCGGATGTGGTAGCCGGAGATCGAGATCGGATGCCACCGCGGCAACTCGGCGGCACAGAAGTCGATCGTGTCGCGCACCAGGCGCATGGACGGCTTCGGTGGGAACACGAACTCCTTCTGCGCGTGGAACTCCTTCAAGATGTCGTTCTGCAACGTGCCACCGAGCCGGGCGCGCTCGACACCGTTGTTCTCGGCGACGGCGACGTACATGGCGAGGATCACCGCTGCGGGCGAGTTGATCGTCATCGACGTCGTGACCTTGCCGAGGTCGATACCGGCGAAGAGGTCTTCCATGTCCCCGAGCGTGTCGACCGCGACACCGCACTTGCCGACCTCGCCCTCGCTGGCCGGGTCGTCGGAGTCGCGCCCGAGCAGCGTCGGCAGGTCGAACGCGGTCGACAGCCCGTCGCCACCCGAGCGCAGGATCTCGTGGAAACGCTGGTTGGTGTCCTCGGGTGTACCGAAGCCCGCGAACATGCGCATGGTCCAGAGCTTCGAGCGGTACATGGATGCGTACGGGCCGCGCGTGTACGGGTACTGCCCTGGAAAGTCGCCGTCGTCCGGTCCGTAGACGGGAGCGACCGGTTGCCCGGACATCGTCTCGAAGTCGGTGTCACGGGCCGGCGAGGCCTCGAAGGCGCGTCGCCAGTCCTCCCTGGCCGTCATGGCTCCAGTATCGCCGGAACTACTCTCCCGCCATGACCGACAGGCAGGTACCGGACCGAAACCTGGCACTCGAGTTGGTGCGGGTCACGGAGGCGGCGGCGCTGGCGGCGTCTCGATGGATGGGCCGAGGCGACAAGAACGGTGCTGACGGCGCCGCGGTCCAGGCCATGCGGGTCGTGCTCGAACGGGTCCCGATGGACGGCATCGTCGTCATCGGCGAGGGCGAGAAAGACGAAGCCCCGATGCTCTACAACGGCGAGCGCATCGGCGACGGCAGCCCGCCCGAGACCGACATCGCCGTCGATCCCGTCGAAGGAACCACGCTCACTGCACTCGGCCGCGGCAACGCCATCTCGGTCATCGCCATGAGCGAACGCGGCACGATGTTCGATCCGGGTCCGTGCGTGTACATGGAGAAGATCGCGGTCGGCCCTGAGTGTGTCGGTGCCATCGACATCACGGCCACGCCGACCGAGAACCTGCATGCGGTGGCGAAGGCGAAGGGCGAGTCGGTGCGCGATGTGACGGTGGTGATCCTCGATCGTGAGCGGCACACCGATCTGATCGCCGAGGTCAGGTCGGCGGGCGCCCGGATCCGCCTCATCCAGGACGGCGACGTGATCGGCGCGGTCTCCACCGCGTGGCCCGACAGCGGGGCCGACATCCTCTTCGGCATCGGCGGTACCCCGGAAGGCGTGATCGCGGCGGCCGCGATGAAGTGCATGGACGGCGAGATCCAGGGCCGGCTGTGGCCCCGCAACGACGAAGAACGTCAGGCTGCCATCGACGCCGGCTACGACCTCGACCGGGTGCTGACGACCGATGATCTCGTCTCGGGCGACAACTGCTTCTTCGCCGTCACGGGCATCACCGACGGCGAGGTGCTGAAGGGCGTCCACTACGACGCCCGTGGCGCGACGACGCAATCGCTGGTGACCCGGTCGAAGTCGGGCACCGTGCGACAGGTCAACGCCCGCCACCAGCTCAACAAGCTCAGTCGTTACTCGTCCGTCGAGTTCGGCTGACACCGCGCAATCGCCGGAGATCCAACCGCCCCTGATCCAACCGTCCCTGATCCAACCGCCCCTGATCCGAACTCCGGGTCGCCGTGGCCCCTATAGGGGCCACGGCGCACCAACATTCGCAAAGCGGCGGGGGTCAGCGGGCGAGGAGGCCGCGGCGGCGGCGGATGGAGCGCTCGATGCCGGCGAAGAACAGCGCGTCGACGCCCGTGGCCTCATAGGCCTTTGCCCGCGCGATGGCATCGTCAAGGCCGCTGATCGAGACGGCCCCGGTGCGCCCCATGATGACGAGCGAGGGATCGCTGCGTCCATCGAGCGCGGCTTTCATCTTGCCAACGCCCTCGTCCAGCGGGATCAGTTGCGTCCCAGATTGCCCGAACGCCTGCGGCAGCAGCGTATCCTCGATCGTCAGGCCGGCGGCGCCGGCCGCCTCCAGTTCCTGCACGGTGCGGCGGACATTAAGCGCGTTGCCATAGCCGTGGTCGGCATCGACCAGCAC
>DATAES010000084.1:0-2903 GCA_036257895.1 Acidimicrobiales bacterium | reverse complement strand
TCGACAGATCGAGAACGTGACGTAGCAGAACGATCGAGCCGGTCTTGTCGAGCGGTTCGTTCCAGTTCCCGCACTTCGGAGACTGGATGCACGAAGGGCAGCCGTCCGTGCATCGGCATCCCTCGATCACCTCGAGGGTTGTCGCGAGATGTCGGTCGGCTGCGTCATAACCGAGCTCTGCGATGCCGGCGCCGCCGGGGTAACCGTCGTAGATGACGATCGTCGGGAGATGCGTGTCTGCCTGCCGGGCGGTGGAGACGCCGCCGACGTCCCAACGGTCGCAGATGGTGAACAGGGGCAGGATGCCGATGGCCGCGTGCTCGACCGCGTGCAGCGTCCCCGGCCAGGCGGTTGGATCGATCGCTGCGCGCCTGAGGTCATCGGGCTCGACCGTGTACCAGACACCGCGGGTCACGAGTCTGCTCGCCGGCAGGTCCAACGCCGCGGTGCCGAGCACCTCACCCGTTGCCGCGTCCTTGCGCTGGTAGCCGGTGACCTGTGACGCCACCTCGATCGATCCGAGGTGGAGTCCGGCACGGCCGACGGCGCGGCATCGGTCGCGGCTCAGGACGCGCATCGTGACGTCGGTGCGGGCGACGGTGTATTCGTTGCCGTCGCAGAGCTCGACGATCGCCAGACGATCGTGGAGGTCGAGATCGAGGACGCGGTACGTGGTGCCTTGGTGCATGTACACGGCGCCTGGGTGGACCATGTCGAAGGCGCGCGCCTCGTCGACCGTGCCGACGAGTGTGTCGTCGTCGCGCACGATGCGGTAGTCGCCGGTCGACCCAGAGCGCAGTCCGATGCCGTGGGCGGGGAACCCGCGGCCGGCCCACACAGCGGTGGGCGACGGCCGGCGCGAGGTGGGACGCCGGACCTTGAGGCGGTCCTCGACCACGAGCGCTCGCACGCCGTCGTCGAGGTCGGGCCACCAACGCTCGTCGGCCGGGGTCAACGGCAACTCGAATGCCGCGCAGCCAAGGTGCGGATGCAGGATGTACGGGTTCGACGGGTTGATCACCGCAGGCTCCGGCGGTCGTGTGGTCACCTCAGCGGGATGGGCCATGAGCCACTGATCGAGCTGGTCCTGTCCGGCGACGAGCACGGAGAGCGACTCCTGGCGCTCCCGCCCTGCACGCCCCATCTGCTGGCGCATCGATGCGATCGTGCCGGGGAACCCATCGAGCACACAGGCATCGAGACCGCCGATGTCGACGCCGAGTTCGAGCGCGGTGGTGGCCACGACACCTCGGAGCCGGCCACCGAACAGCTCGCTCTCGATCTCGCGTCGCTCCTCAGGGAGGTAACCGCCGCGGTAGGGACGAACGGCATCGGCGAGGGCGTCGGGCAGTCGACGTCGCACGTCGGCAGCGACGACCTCGGTGCCGCGACGGCTGCGACAGAAACCGATCGACCGATGACCTGACGAGATCAACGAGGCGAGCAGACCTGCGGTCTCGGCATGTGACGACACCCGAATGTCGTCGAACTGCAGCGGATTGCACAACGCGACGATGCGTTCACCCCGGGGTGAACCGTCCTCGGTGATGGCCGTGACCGGATCGCCCCACAGCGCGCTCGCGAGCTCGGCAGGTTCGCCGATGGTGGCGGACGCAGCGATGAAGCTCGGCGCAGCTGCGTACGACGCGCACACGCGCCGCAACCTGCGAAGTAGATGCGCGGTGTGTGTACCGAACAAGCCGCGGAACACGTGGAGCTCGTCGAGCACGATGTACCGCAGTCGCATCAAGAACGTTGCCCACCGCGCATGGTGCGGCAGCAGCGCGCAGTGCAGCATCTCGGGATTCGTCAGCACGACATTCGCGTTGCGCCGGACCCACGTTCGCTCCTCCGGAGTGCAATCGCCGTCGTACGCGGCAGCCACCAGCCCTGGAAGCTCGAGCTCGGTGAGCGCACGCAACTGGTCGTGCGCGAGCGCTTTCGTCGGAAAGATCAGCAGCGCGGTACCAGGGCGGACCGGGTCGGTCGCGGCTTCGGCGACCGGAGCCTGGTAGCACAGCGACTTGCCTGATGCCGTACCCGTCGCGACGGCGACGTTGGCGTGATCGCGCACGAGGTCGATCGCGCGGGCCTGATGCGACCAGAGCGCGTCGATGGGAAGCCGCGCCGAGACCTCGGGACGCAGGCCCCGCTGCAGGACACCTGGTTGCGGGGGGCGCGCAGCGATCCGCTCGACGTACACGAGCCGGCCGTCTGCTTCGAGGTCCGCGAGCATGTCACTGAGCCCGTCGACGGCGAGACGTTGTTCGACCAGCGCCATGCGCCGAAGAGCCTAGGCGTTCCATGGCTGTAGTTACAGGGGTGTGATCAGGACGCTTGCCGGTCGTCGGGTAGGGTCGTTACTTCATGGATCTGGGCCTCGTCGTGCGCGAAGAAGGTGAGTGGACCGTGCTCGCGGTCAGCGGCGAGATCGACATCGCCACCGCTCCCAGCCTGCGCGAGAAGCTGCACAGCCTTCTGGCCGAGGGTCGTCTGCGGCTCATCGTCGACCTCGACGAGGTGACGTTCCTCGACTCCACGGCGCTCGGCGTACTGGTCGGCGTGCTGAAGCGTGCCCGCACGGAGGGTGGCGAGCTGCGCATCGTCTGCAACCAGCCGCGCGTTCGCAAGGTGTTCGAGATCACCCGTCTCGACAGCGCATTCGACCTGTGCACCACGGTCGAAGACGCCGTCAAGGGCGGCATCCGGGAGTAGCCCTGGGGCATGGGCGATCGCATCGAGCTCGATGTCCCCGCCCGGCCCGAGTTTCTCTCGCTGGTGCGGTCGATCATCACGTTGATCGCGGAAACGGGCTCGAAGCTGCCCGACCGACGCATCGAGGACCTGCGGCTGGCCGTCACGGAGGCGTGTGCCAACGCCATCGACGCAGAGCGTCGCAAACA
>DATAES010000083.1:0-24199 GCA_036257895.1 Acidimicrobiales bacterium | reverse complement strand
GGGCCAGTACACCGACACACCGACCGCCGCGAGACCGAGTCCAACGGCGGCGGCCGCACCGGTGTTCGCGGTTGCCTCGACGAACAGCCCTGCGCCCGCGAGTGCGAGCCCCCACTGCGCACCGCGTCGATCACCGAGGTGGTTCGTCGTCCAGCCGAGCGTGCATCGCGCGAATGTCGCCAGCGCCTGTCCGGCCACGTAGGCGGCTGCGCCCGCGACGGCGGCAAGGCCGAGGTTCGCCCGCAGGAACAACACGCCCCACGTCCCGATGCCGCCCTCGACCACTGCGCCCAACGTGAACACGAGCGCAAGCGTTGCGAGTCCCGCGGCGCGCAGCGCAACGAGTCCCTCGCGAACCGTGTAGTGCTCACCGCGCTCACCGGCCGGCAGTTCGGTGACGCGGCACCACACCGCCAGACCGAACGCGCAGATCCCGACACCGGCCCAGATCGCCCGGAAGCTCACGTCGCGTTCGAGCAACAGTCCGGCCGTACCGGCGCCCACCAGCGCGCCCGCGTTGAACAGGGCGTGCAGCCGCAACAGCCTGGCCGACTCGCTGCCGAGCGCGGCGGTACCCGCGACGTTCATCACGACGTCGACCAGTCCGCCGCCTGCCACCGCCGCCAGGAAGAGGATGCAGAAGGCCCAAGCGCTCGTGGTCGCCGCAACACCCAGCAGAAGCAGTCCCCAGACGACCAGTGCGGTGCTCAGCAGGGCGCGCGTCCCGAGACGTTCCGCAAGGACGCCGCCTGTCGCGTTCGCGAGCACACCGCCGATCACCGTGGCCGCGAGCAGGAGCCCGAGCTCTGCGTCGCTGAAGCCGAGGAACCGCTGCACGTCGAGCGCGACGACCGCCCATGTGCCCCAGAAGAAGCCGAACGTGCAGAACGTCGCTCGAACCGGGCGCACGACCCATCACTCTCGCGCGCGAGCTACGGCGGGCAGCCCGTTGCCGGCAAAGCCCGCTCTTCGAACCTGTCCCGCGGGCTGACGGTGTGGTCGCTACTCGTACGCGTGACGAAACGTGAGTGAGATGCGCGGCTGCGCCGCCGCCACCTTCGGAACCGTGTGTTGCCAGTCGCGCTGACACGAACCGCCCATCACGAGCAGGTCGCCGGGGCCGGGATCGAACCGCACGGATCGCCCGCCGCCCTTGGGTCGCAGGAGGAATCGGCGGCGACCGCCGAGCGAGACGATGGCGACGAACGCATTCGGCAGATCGCGCGCCACCCGATCTCCGTGCCAGGCCACGCTGTCGCGTCCGTCGCGGTAGAGGTTGGCCCGTACCGACGTGAACTCGACCTCGTAGCGCTCGCTGAGCGCGACTCGCATTCGTGCGACGACCTCGGAGGCCTCGTCCGCGGCGAGGGTGCCGTGCAGTCGGGGCTCGTCGAGCATCTTGTCGTACATGTGGACCCGACGACCCTCCCACCGGATCCGCGCGAGCAGGTCGTCGAAGAGCCCATCCGCTCCGGTCAACCAACCGGGGACATGATCGACCCACGCCTCGAGATCGAGCTCGGTGCGGGCGAGCGCGGCGAACGACGTGTCGACGAAGGGGTCGAGGCCGCCGAGCAAGGTCCGCTGGAGGCTGAAGTGCATCGCCCTGAGTGTAGGGGAACAGGTGTTCGTTTTGGCACGGCTACGGCAGGTATTGCACTTCGACGGTGAGCGGCAGCAGGTAGCGAAAGCGGAACACGCGGAAGCCGTCCTCGCTCCTGTCCAGCTCCCCGACATCGACCGCCCGATCGTCCTCGCGCAGATCGCGCCACAACTGCTCGATGTCTTCCTCCGACGCCATGGTCACGCCGAAGTGCTCGTAGCCGTGGCAGACCATCACGTCGTCACGCTCGCGCAGGTTGAGGTAGGTGCGACCACCGACCGCCAGCGTCAGCCGATCGGGCTGCCGGTACGCCTCCATGAGCTGCCACCCGAGGTGATCGCCGTAGAAATCGCAGAGGGCCGCCACGGTCTCGTCCGTGAGCGTTCCCCTCGGGACGCTCATCGCGACGTGGTTCAGCCCCCTCGACTTCGGCATGTCTCCCCTACCTCCCGCTCGCCCATCCTGCGTCTCGCCGCACCCGTTCGTCCGAGTCGGACGCCGCGAGCTGCTGCAGCACGGCTCTTGCTCGTGGATCGGGCAAGCGCATCATGAGCGACCACGTCGCGTGACGCCTGACCTTCGCGTTCTCGTCGTGGAGCGCGCTGTCGGTCAGCGTCGGGATCGGGTCGACACAGCCGGCTGTTCGCTTGCACGCGTCGCATCCCAACGCGTGTACGGCGTGACGACGCACGCGTGCAACCGGGTCGTGCGCCGCTCGGACGAGCGCATCGAAGTGGCGGTCGTCGTCGTAGTGATCGAGCAACATGACGGACTGCCACCGCACGGACGAGTCCTCGTCTTCGACCGCGGCTCTGGCAATCAGGTCGTACGGAAGCTCGCAATCGGCCTGATCACGCACGCGATCGACCTCATGTCGCGGGAGCCACCCGTAGAAGTGGATGGCGTCGAGCACCGAGCGACGTTCTGCCTCGGTCAACATCGCGCCAGCATGCGTCATCGTCGACGCGTCCGGCGAGTGACTTCCGGGCTCATCTCGGCGCGAGATCGCGCACCGCTTGGCGGGTCTCGACGCCGAACGGCATCAGCGCGAGAGCAGGCGTGTCGACGCCGTTGTCGACGTAGCGCTGGATGTGCTCACGGCACGCGTCCGGAGGGCCGTGGACGATCAACTCGTCGACGAGCGAGTCCGGGATCACATCGATCGCGCCCTTGCGGTCGCCGTCCTTCCACTTCTGCCACATCGGAGCAAGAAGGTCGCCTCGCCCGAGCCAGTCATGGAAGGCCGCATACACCGGGACGTTGAGGTACGCCGCAATGGCGAACTTTCCGGCGGCCCGCACGGTGTCGGCATCGGACGTCGGTGCGACGAAGATGCGTGCGACGATCTCGCGCTTCGAACCGTCGGGAGATGCCTTCTGCACGATCGGTGCCACCGTGGAGACGTCATCTGCGGACAGCCAGTTGATGATGGCACCGTCGCCTTCTCGTCCGGCCAGGCGCAACATGCCCTCGCGCAGCGCGGCCACGAGGATCGGCACAGGTTCCGGTGGCCGTACCCGCAACTTGAAGCCGCGCACCTTGAACGTTTCGAACTCCTGCGTCACCTTCTCACCTGACATGGCGGCGCGCAGGAAGCGCACCATGTCGCGAGTCTGTTCGTACGGACGCTCGAACCGGATGCCGTTCCAACCCTCGACGATCACGTTCGACGACGTTCCGATGCCGAGCACGAAGCGGCCCGGTGCTGCTTGCGCGAGCGATCCGGTCGACTGCGCGAGGCACGCCGGCCCGCGCGTGAACACGGGAATGATCGCTGTTCCCAGGCGGAGCGAAGGCGCCCACTGCGAGGCGAGCACGAGTGGCGTGAACCCGTCGGCGCCGTCGGACTCGGCTGACCAGACGTCGGTGTACCCGAGGTCCTCGAGCTCGACGATCATGTCGCGCTGCTCGCCGAGCGGGACGCCGTCGAACGGGATCGTCATGCCGTAGCGCTGTGTCATCGTCCCCCCTCGTTGGCCAGCTCGTCGGAGAGCTGGTCGTTCTCGCCGCCCATCTCGGCCCGGATCGACGCTTCGACCTCAGGCGACCAGAACCGCACGATGCACGACTGGCTCGCGATCGCGAGGAGCGTCCCGTCCTCCGACCACAGATGTACGAGACCGTGGCCGAACCCGCTCTGGATCGTGTGCACTTGGATGTCGAGGAGCACCCATTCAGTCGGCACCAGCCGTGCCACTCGCAAGGTGTTGTCGATGCTCGTACCGCCCGCCATCTGGCCGAGCGCCTGCCCGACACCGAACGGCACGTAGTCGCCGAGCACTGCCAGGGTGCCGGCCGACATGTCGAGCACCTCAGGCAAGCGGGCCCACAGCGCCGAACGTCCGGAGCCCGACGTGCCGTCGAAGTCGCGGAAGTCGCGGCCGTCCGCGAGCCGCATGTCGAGGCGCTGCATGATCGAGTTCTCGCGCGGATGGCGATAACCGCGCGGCGCGCAGTCGTCGGGCGGGGGGACCTTCGGCATCTCCTCCCATTGCCCGCTGGCATCGATCTCTCGAGACCCGAGCGCGGCGTTCACCGTGAGGATCTCGCGATCCACGACGTGTGCGACGGCGCGTGCCTGCGTCACTTGGCGACCCTCTGCCGCGATGGTGACGTCCACATCCATCATGTCGGGCGGCCTCGCGTAGGACAGGTACTGCGAAGCCGCCCAGACTGTCGGGCGACCCGTGGTTCCCTCCAACGCCGCGATGGCCGCGGCCAACCCGCAACCACCGAACAAGAACCCGCCGCCGGTGCACACCGAGGGTGTGACCGGCAGTACCCATCGGTGCGGATTGTGCGACGGTTCCAAGCCGATGAACTGGCGGGCATCCATCGGTGTCACCCTACGGCAGCAGGCCGTGCGCCCTGATCTGCGAACCTGTCCCGATGCCTGCTCCCTGGTTGGCTGATCTCTGGTTGCGCGACGCCTGCTCGCTCGTGGACGCGTTTCGATCCGGCGCGCTCACGCCGACCGAAGCGCTCGATGCGTGTCTCGATGCGATCGATGCGAGCACGCTGAACGCGTTCACCCACCTCGACGTCGAGGCCGCACGTGCGCGCGCGGCGACCGCCGACATCCACCTCCCGTTCGGAGGCGTGCCGATCGCCGTGAAGGAGCTCACCCCGGTCGCGGGCTGGCCCTACACCGAGGCCTCGATCGTCTTCGCCGACAGGATCGCCGAGCGCGACGCCACGATGGTGACGCGGCTCCGGAGCGCGGGCGCCAATCTCTTCGGCCAGACGTCGGCCTCCGAGTTCGGTGGACTGAACGTCAGCGTGACGCCCCTGCACGGCGTGACCCGCAACCCGTGGAACCCGGCCCGCACCGCGGGTGGATCATCCGGTGGCTCAGCGTCCGCCGTGGCCGGCGGTCTCGCGCCCATTGCGTCGGGCGCCGACGGTGGCGGTTCGATTCGCATCCCCGCCGGCTTCAACGGCCTGTTCGGCCTGAAGGGCACCGCGGGGCGCATCCCGCGCGGGCCGGACACGCTCATCGGTCCGTTGACGGTCGTGCTCGGCTGTGTCACCCGTTCCGTGCGCGACGCGGCCAGATGGTTCGACGTGTGCAATGGCTTCGACTCACGCGACCCGTACTCGCTGCCACGCGTCGAAGGGTGGGAACGGGGGCTCGGCACGCATGATCTTCGCGGGAGGCGCGCCGTCATCGCGCCGTCGCTCGGTGCCGCCGTGCTGCGACCAGAAGTCGAAGCGATCGTGCAGGAGGCAGGCGAGGAGCTTGCGAAGCAAGCCGGGCTCCAGCTCGTGGATGTGCCGGTGTCGCTGCCCGGCCTCGGGGTCGAGTGGGCCCTCGCCAACCTGTCGGGAACCCTCGTCGAGCTCGAAGGACAGTGGCCCGAGCGCAAGGACGAGCTCTCGGCCGAGATCGCCTTCGGTCTCGAGTTCGCCAGCCAGATGATGAACCTGGAAACGGCGGCAGCGGGCGAGCGCAGCCGCCGGGCTGCGAACGAGACCATGGCGACGCTGTTCGACGAGGTCGACTTCGTCATCTGCGCCACGAACCCGGACGTCGCCTTCCCGGCCGAGCTCGGCCTGAACACCCGAGTCGGCGACATTCGTGTGGGGCCGGAGAACAACGGCGCGCTCACGATCCCTGCCAACGTCACCGGCAACCCGGCCTGCTCGATCCCGGCGGGCGGCTTCGACGGGCTTCCGGTCGGGATGCAGGTCATCGGCCGGCACCACGAGGACGCGCTGCTGTTCGACCTGGCCAAGGTGGTCGAAGAGGAGCGGCCGTGGCCGCTCGTGGCGCCAGATGCCCCGGTGTGACCGACTGTTCCGGGAATATCAGGTTGCTCCCGCGGCTTGACTGTCACACCCCCTGGGGAAGATGGAGGCATGGAACGACAGCTGCACCTCCTCGAGCCGCCCGAGCCCGACTGGTATCTCGACGAGACCACCAAGGCGATCGGGCGCAAGGGCGTAGCTGAGGCGCGGCAGGCATTGCAGCGGGCGCGCAAGCGCACGGCCGAACAGCGCCGCGCCGAGGCCGAGCGGCGCCGCACGGCCGCCTGAGCGACGTCACGACCCGCCACAACTAGCGTCACCGCGCATGGGCGTCGTCGGATGGATCGTCGTGGGCTTGCTGGCAGGTGCCCTGGCTCGGCGGGCCACCAGCTCCGAGCACTTCGGCTGCTTGGGCACGATGGTGATCGGCATCCTCGGGGGCGTTCTTGGCGGCGCGCTGTTCAACATCATCGGCGGTGATGGCATCACCGACTTCGGTTTGTGGTCGATCCTGGTCGCCTTCGTCGGCGCCTGCGTCCTGCTGTTCATCATGCAAGCCATCGGCCTCAACGAACGGGGCCGCCGCCGCTATTGACGGAGGCTTGCTGCGATCGTCGGGCACAGCGCCGCAATCGACCCGAAGATCATGCGGGCCGTAGGCTGCCTCCATGTCTGAGCTCAGCGGCAACGAAGTCGTCATCGTCGAGGCGGTCCGTTCTCCGATCGGGCGCCGAGGCGGAGGTATGTCGACATTCCACTCCGCGGATGCCCTGTCGACCGTGCAGAAGGAGCTGATCGACCGCTCGGGCGTCGATCCCGCCGAGGTGGGTCAGGTGGTCGGCGGGTGCGTCAGCCAGGTCGGCATGCAGGGCTTCAACATCACGCGCACGGCATGGCTCACCGCAGGCCTGCCGATCTCGGTTGCGGCGACGACGGTGGACAGTCAGTGCGGTTCCTCACAGCAAGCGACGAACATGGCGACCAGCCTCGTCGCGTCGGGTGTCGTCGATGTCGCGGTGGCGTGCGGTGTCGAGTTGATGAGTCGGGTGCCGATGGGTTCGAGCCTCGGCGAGGGCGTGGGCAAGGCCGTTCCGAAGACGTACTTCTCGCGCTACGAGTGGACGTCGCAGTTCGAGGGCGCTGAGCGCATCGCCGACAAGTGGGGCATCACCCGCGAGGAGACCGACCGGCTCGGCGTCGAGTCGCAGCAGCGCGCCGCGCGTGCGTGGGCGGAGGGTCGCTTCGATACCCAGATCGTCCCGATGGACGCGCCCGACCTCGGTGAAGACGGCAAACCGACCGGTACGACGCACCGCGTCGAGCGTGACGAAGGCCTGCGGGAAACGACGCTCGAAGCGATCAAGGACCTCAAGCCGGTTGCCCGTCCGGACGGTGTGCACACCGCGGCATCGTCGTCGCAGATCTCCGATGCCGCCGCCGCCGTGCTCCTGATGACGCGGGCGAAGGCCGACGCGCTCGGCCTGAAGCCGCGTGCGCGTGTCGTCGACACGTGCCTCGTCGGAACCGACCCGGTGCTCATGCTCACCGGACCAATCGACGCGACGCATCGCCTGCTCGAGCGCACCGGCATGTCGATGGACGACATGGACCTGACGGAGATCAACGAGGCCTTCGCCTCGGTCGTCCTCGCATGGGAGCGGGAGCTGAGCCCTGACCACGAAAAGGTGAACCCGAACGGCGGCGCGATAGCGCTCGGCCACGCGCTGGGCTCGACTGGTGCCGTGCTCGTGACCAAGGCGTTGCACGAACTCGAGCGCATCGACGGGACGAACGCGCTCGTGACCATGTGCTGCGGTGGTGGCCTCGGAACGGGCACCATCCTCCAACGGATCTGAAGCGTCCGAGCGAACACGCTCACACCACCCGGCGGGTCGACGTCAGCTCGCTCGGCGAGTCGCCGGTGTTGACCGTCGCGCTCGGTTCGAACAGCAGCAGGTGCGTCTCCACGGCCGCGCACGGTTGGTGCGTCTGGCCCTGAGGGACGACGTAGCAGTCGCCCGACCCGAGGACGACATCCTCCTCCTGCATCCGGATCGTCAGCTGCCCCGACAAGACCAGGAAGAACTCGTCGGTGTCCGGATGGCTGTGCCGCGTGAACTCCCCGAGCACCTTCACGACCCGGACGTCGTAGTCGTTGACGACCGCCACCGTCCTCGGCGACCAGTGTTCCGTGAGCGACGACAAGACGCCGTGGATGTTGCGAGCGTGGGACGTGTCCATGGATCAATACTGGCCACGTGACGAGCCCGCCGGAAAGGAGTTGGCCGCCGCTGCCGACGGCCGAGTGGCAGTCGACTCGGGACACGCTGCACCTGTGGACGCAGATCGTGGGCAAGGTGCGGATGACGCACGCGCCACTCGTCAATCATTGGTGGAACGTCACGCTCTATGTCACGCCGAGCGGATTGACGACGTCTTCGATCCCATACGGCGGGCGCAGTTTCCAGATCGACTTCGACTTCCACGCGCATGAGCTTGTGATCACGACATCGGGGGGTGAGCGTCGCGCGATCGCGTTGGAGCCTCGGTCCGTCGCCGACTTCTACGCCGATGTGATGCGCAACCTCGACGAGCTCGGACTCACCACCGCGATCTGGACGATGCCGGTCGAGATCCCTGATGACGTCGTGCCGTTCGACGCGGATCATGCGCACGCGAGCTACGACGCCGACGCGGTCGAGCGGTTCGCAGACGCGCTCGTGCAGATCGACCGCGTCCTGCACGTCTTCCGCGCTCGGTTCGTCGGCAAGGTCAGCCCGGTGCACTTCTTCTGGGGCGGCTTCGATCTTGCAGTCACGCGTTTTTCGGGCCGGCCGGCGCCGCTGTTCCCGCGAAGCGCGCCGCACTGCGGTCCCCACGTGATGCAGGAGGCGTACTCGCATGAGGTGAGCAGTTGCGGCTACTGGCCCGGCGCGGGAGCAGAAGGCCTCTTCTACTCGTATGCGTATCCCGAGCCCCCTGGCTTTCAGGACGAACCGATGCCTGACGACGCGGGGTATGACCGTGAGCTCGGTGAGTTCGTCCTCCCCTACGAGCGGGTGCGCGGCTCGGCCGATCCGGATGACATGCTCCTCGCCTTCCTGCAACGGTCGTACGAAGCAGCCGCGAACCCCGGCAAGTGGGACCGGCACTCGCTCGAGCGGACGTAGCGCGGCGGGCTTCACTGTCACACCCCGCGCGTACGATCAGCTCACGCTCGTCGACCGGCGGTGAACGGTCTTCCTCCCGATCCGACTCGAGGAGGGCGCTGATGTACCGATGGTTCGCCGTTGTTCTCGTTGCCGTACTGGCCTGTGGTTGCGGGCACGGGAGCCGTGCTGCATCCGGTTCTGATGGAGCCGCCACGGTCGTGCGAATCATCGACGGCGACACGATCGTGGCCAAGGTCGACGACACCGAGGAGCACGTGCGGCTGATCGGCATAGACACGCCTGAGACGCACAAGCCGGGCACGCCCGTCGAGTGCTATGGGCCCGAGGCCTCGGCCCATCTCGCCGAGTTGATCCCGCCTGGTAGCAGGGTACGGCTCGAGCGCGACCGCGACGCGCGCGACGTGTACGGGCGGCTCCTGGCCTACGTGTACCGCGATGACGGCTTGTTCCTCGAGCTGGCGATGGTGCGAGACGGATTCGCCGGGCCGCTGGCGATAGCCCCGAACACCGCGCACCGAGCCGCGCTCGATGGCGCCGCCGCGTCGGCGCGGGCCGCCGGGTTGGGGTTGTGGGGCGCATGCGGTGGGTTCCACGTACCGGGAGGCGGATAGCGTGCTTCGCCGTGACGACGCTTGCAGAACGGTTGGGCTACAGCCCGGACGATCGGCTGCTCATCATCAACTGCGACGACCTCGGTTCGAGCTACGCGGCCAACGTCGGTTGCTTCGAGGCGCTCCGCGACGGGCTGGCGACGAGCTCGACGCTGATGGTTCCGTGCCCATGGGCCCGCGAGGCGGCCTCCCGGTACCTCGGCGAGGACATCGGCGTACACCTCACGCTCAACGCCGAGTACGACCTCTACCGCTGGGGTCCGATCACGCACGCACCCTCCCTGCTCGACGGCGACGGCGGGTTCCCGCGCACGATCGACGACGTGTGGGATCACGCGGATCTCGACGAGGTGCGGCGCGAGCTGCGCGCCCAGATCGAGCGGGCGATCCTGTGGGGCTTCGACGTGAGCCATCTCGACTCGCACATGGGCGCGTTGCAACTGCGGCCCGAGTTCTTCGACGTCTATTTGGATCTCGCCGTCGAGTTCGGACTGCCGTTGCGGCTCTCCGGCGAGTCGACCGAGCGTCCGATCGGCTTCCCGTTCCGTCAGCTTGCACTGGAAGCAGGGGTGGTGTTTCCCGACAACTTCGTGCATGTTCCTGGGGTCGGGAGCAGGCGCATGGTCGAGCGAGTGGTGCACGACTTGCGTCCCGGGATCACCGAGATCTACGTGCATCCGGCGGTAGATACCGCGGAGCTACGGGCGTTGGCGCCGGACTGGGCGGCGCGGGTGGACGACCACGATCTCGTGGTTCGGGACGGAGGCCTCCGCACCGTGCTCGATCGCAGCGGGGCCCGCCTGATCGGCTACCGACAGCTCAGAGAGCTGCAGCGGGCCGAGGCAGCGTGAGCGAGCGGAACACGCGCGACACGCGCGCGCCCGCCGCCTTCGCGTAGAACCGCACCGGACCGACCCAGGCGATCTCCGCCTCGTCGATCCCGAGCGCCTGCATGTCCTCGCAGAGGCTGGCGAGCAGCGCCGAACCGACTCCGCCGTGCTGCCGGTTCGAGTCGGTGGCCATCGGTCCGACCCAGGCCCGCCGGTTGACGGAGTGCGATGCGTAACCCAGCGCGACCGCCGGGTCGTCGTCGGCCAGCGCCGCGAAACACGTACCGAGCTCGATGCCACGCCTGGTCTCGGGCTCCCAGTGCGGCCACTCGCGACGCACGAGCGCGAGCACCGAGTCGACCACGTCGTCGTCTTCGACGCGCAGCACACGCGCGCCCCTCGGCGGATCGGCTCGATGCGCCGTCGAGCAGCGCATGTTCACCTCGGCGCCGACCGCCCAATAGCCGAGCGACTCGAACAGGCACAGCCCGCCGAGGTGCTCGACGTCGCAGCCGGGCCACAGATAGAACGGGGCCGCCGCGCCGACGCGTACTTCCTGCGCGCCGCGATCGAAAGCCCAATTCTGTGCGGCTTCGACGAGCGCGCTGCCCTGGCCTCGGCGTTGTGCGCCAGGGTCGACGACGACGAGCTTCACGTACCCGATGCGACGCGGTCCTTCATCGGCGATGTTGACGGCAACCGCGCCCTCACCGGCGGACAGGCCGAGCACCGCGCCTTCGCCGTTCCAGCAACAGAACGCGATCTCATCTTCGGTCAACCCTTCGCCGGGGAGCGCGCGATCGACGAGAGCTGCGAGCTGCGAAGCGCGCTCGCGCCCCCACAGGTCCACTACGGTCGCCTTGTCATGGGTCGGGTCCGCCGTTTCGTGATGATCGCCCTCGCAGCCGTCGCGATCGGTCTGCTTGCAGGTTGCGAACACGAGGGCGCGGCCGTTCCGGGCCCGAACGATGGGGCGAGCCTCGACTTCACCAGTCGAGCCACGGTGAGCATCGATGACGACGCGATCACACCGGCCACCGTGCGCGTACAGGTCGGCGACGCGGTCACCATCGTCAACAAGGGCACCCGCGACCACGGCGTGACCAGCACGTCGATCGACAGCGGGACGTTGCGCCCCGGCGAGTCGACGCTGGTGTTCCTGACCGCCAGCGGACGCGTCGACGCGTACGACCGAGACCACACGGATCGACGGCTCGACATCGAGGTTGCTGCCGAGGATTCGTAGACGTCAATACTCCGTCGACTCGTCGACCTTCTCGGCGATCGCCTTGTATTCGGCGCTCTGCGTGAGCGGCATGAGCAACATGAGCTTGCCCATGCTGCCTGTGACCTTGATGCGGCCCTGCATGAACGCCGCGTTCGCATCGAGGTCGCCCTTGTTCACCGCCGTGAAGTCGTCGTAGCCGACAGCCATCGTGAACTCCGCCTGCGCGTCCTCGCCCAACGCGTTCTCGAGGATCTTGCCGTTCTCGATCACCGTGTGGAACGTGACGTCGCCGTCCGGCGCACCGCTGACCTTGTACTGCATGCGGGCGCTGGCACCCGGCCGTTCGGGGAACTCCTGCGCGAGATCCTTCTGCAGGTCGAGCCATTCCTGCGAGAGGAACCTGGCCATGCCACTCCCCCGATCTCGTGTGGTCGGTTACTGATGGGCGCCGGGATCGTAGACAACACGCTCACCGGCGTGCTCCCGGACGCCGGCGAAAAGGTCGTCCTCGGGCACTGCGCTGTCGACGAGGCTGCGAGCGAGCATGTAGTCGTCGAACGGGTGCACGGCTGAGGCGACATCGTCCGGCAGCGCGAACCAGAACGGCGACTTGGGATCGATCTGCGTCGCGTGCGCGAGAAGCGCCGCCTTGCGACGCCCGTAGTACGCGCTGATCTCGACCGTTGTCGTGATGCGATCGTCCTGCGAAGGCCGGCTGAGCCATCGCTCGTCGAACGGCGACTCGAAGCCGAGTTCGAGCAGCTTCTCGTGGATCGCCTTGATCCGCTTGCCGGACCACATCGTGTAGTAGAGCTTCAGTGGCTGCCACGGGTCACCCGCAGCGGGGTAGCGGTCAGGATCGCCCGCCGCGTCGAAGGCGACGATGGAGATGTCGTGCACCCGCAGATGATCCGGGTGCGGATAGCCCTCCTGGCGATCTGGATACGTCACGATCACGTGCGGCCGCTCGCGCCTGATGATCTCGACCAAGCGTCCGATGGCTTCGTCGAGATCGGCGCGCGCAAAGCAGCGTGGGTCTTCGTTCTCGGGGGTGTCGGGCATGCCCGAGTCGCGGTAGCCGAGCCAGATGACTTCGTCGTAACCGATGAACTCGGCGGCCGTTGCCAGCTCGCGACGACGCACCGCGGGTAGGTCCGCGCGCACTTCGGGCGTGTCCATGGCGGGGTTGAGGATCGAGCCCGCCTCACCGCCGGTGCAGCACACGAGGACGCAACGCACCCCCGCGTCGTGGTACCTGGCGACCGTGCCGGCCCCTTTCGACGACTCGTCGTCGGGATGGGCGTGAACCGTGAGCAGACGCAGCTGGTCGGTAGGTGTCATGAGAGTCACGACGCTATCGGCGGTGTCTGCGCGAAGCATCCACGCGCCGTACGGCCTGGCCGCCGGGCGGGCGAAGGGTTGGCGGCGGCACGCCGAGGTAAGCATGGCCCATGACGATCGACCAGTTGACCAATGACTACATCGAGTGGCTGTTCGACGAGTCGCCGACGGCGGCCAGCTTCCACGGCGCCGACGGCCGCGACGATCGCCTCCCCGATCTGTCCGCCGAGGGCTGGGCCCGCCGCAACGCGGCCGAGGACGAGTGGATCTCGCAGCTCGAACCGCTCGCGGACGACGAGTTGAGCGCCGAGCAGCGCATCGACCGCGACCTGATCCTCAGCAGCCTGCGCGGATCGGTCGTCACCCGCGACTGGGAACGGTGGCGCCGCGATCCCGACTCGTATGTGTCCGCCGGTCTCATGGGCGTCTTCTCACTGTTCGTCCGCCGGTTGCATCCCGAGCCCGACCTCGTCCGCGCCGCAGTGGCGCGGCTCGGCCAGGTCGTAGACGTCCTCGACCAGGGTCGCGCCAATCTCGACGCGGGGCTCGCGAGCCCGTTGCTCGTGAAGCGGGCACTGGGGCAGTGCCAGGCCGCGATCGTGTACTGCCGCGATCTGTTGCCGCCGGAAGTGGCCGACGACAAGGGCCGCGCGGAGGTCGCCGAGGCCGGCGCCGTCGCGGCAGAAGCGTACGAGTCGTTCGCCGCATTTCTCACGGACCTCGCCGACAGGGCGACCGGCGACTGGGCGCTCGGTGAGAAGCACTACTCCAAGTTGCTGCACGACAAGGAGTTGCTCGCCGACGATGCGTCTTCGCTCCGCGAGCGCGGTCGCGCTCAACACGCGGCGCTCGACGTCGAGATGCGAGCGCTCTGCCTCGACGCGTGGGACGACGAGGACTGGCGCAGCCGCCTCGACACTGTCAACCAAGACCGGCCGACGACACCCGACGAGATGCGCGCCGGCTACGAGCGGTGGACGGAGACCGCCCGGGCGTTCCTGCACGAGCATCAACTCGTGTCGTTCCCCGACGGCGAGGAGTGCACCGTCGAACCATCGCCGCCCTTCCAGCGCCCGGTCCTCGCGGTGGCGTCCTACTTCCAACCTCCCGCCATGCGGCGGAGCCTCAAGGGACGTTTCAACGTTCCCTACCCGCCCGACGGGACGTCGGAGAAGGACCTCGCCGAGCGATTGGCGGACAACAGCTACGCCAACATGGCGACGACCACCGTGCACGAGGCGTACCCAGGCCACCACTGGCACTTCGCGTGGCTGCAAGCAGACGCGGCGCCGATCCGTCGTCTGGTCACGACCCCGTACTTCGTCGAGGGTTGGGCGCTCTATACGGAACGAATGATGCGAGAGCAGGGCTTCTTCACCGATCCTTCCCAGGACCTGTGCCATCTCGCCGCCCGCATCTTCCGCGCCGCCCGCATCGTGGCCGACACGAGCCTGCACTGCGGCGACATGACCTTCGACGAGGCCGTCGCGTACATGCACACCAACTCGCCGCTCACCGAGGCCGTAGCGCGCGTCGAAGTGACGCGCTACTGCGCGTGGCCGACGCAGGCGGCGTCGTATCTGACCGGCTCGCTCGAGATCGAGCGCTTGCGCGAGCGTTGGCTCGCCGAGGGCAACGGCCTGCGCGACTTCCATGACCGGATCGCTGGCTCGGGTGGCATGCCGGTCGCGTTGGCTGAGCAAGCATTGTTCGGATGACTCGGCTGCGGTGGGCACTTATCGGCATGTGCGTCCTCCTCATCGCCGCGTGCGGGAACGACGGGCGCACGTTGCGGGAGCCAGACCCGGGGGCGACGGCGCCCCCCGTGCCCCGATCGTCGACGACCACCTCGAGTCAAGTTGTCGGTCCCGCCGGCAGCGCGAGCACGACTGGATTCGAGCTGACCAGCTCCGCGTTCGCACCTGGCGCGCCGATCCCGGCGATGTACACGTGCGATGGCGACAACGTTTCACCGCCGCTGGCGTGGGAATCCGTGCCCGCCGGCACCGTCGAGCTCGCACTCACCGACGTCGATCCGGATGCCAACAACTTCGTCCACTGGGTCATGGCAGGGATCGATCCGACCGTGCAGGCGATCGACGCGGGTTCTGTACCCGATGGCGTCGTGCAAGCGAAGAACACCGCCGGTTCGGTGGGATGGACCGGGTCGTGTCCTCCCAAAGGCGCACCGCATCACTACGTGTTCACGCTGTACGCGCTCACCACCCCGAGCGGGCTGTCCGACGGTGTCGACGGACGCAGCGCCATCTCGACGCTCCAACAACAGAAGAGTCCGACCGCCACGTTGGTCGGGACCTACCAGCGCGCCGGGTAGCCGCCGTCAGCCTTCCGTCAACGGACCTTGAAGCCGCGCTCACCTCTTGGTTCTTCGTCGCTGACGCGCACGGTTGTCACCACCGCACGTGGAGGCCCGGCGCGCGCCCACGCGACAAAGTGTTCGACGGCAGCGGCGTCACCCTCGGCGACGAGTTCGACAGAGCCGTCGTGCCGATTCACCGCCGAACCGGAAATACCGAGTCTCGCGGCCTCCCGGTCCGCGCTGGCCCGGAACCACACGCCTTGGACGTGACCCTCGACCACGATCCGGCGCCGCACCACCTCGGCCACGGGGTGGGAACCTAGCGGCGTGTCGGTCACCGACGTCCTGACCGTTGCGGTCCTCGCGTTCATCGGCGTGCGCATTGCCAGCGGAACACGTGTGGCCCTCAGCGCTCCGGGCCGGGGTCGGGTGGGGATCATCGTGCGCGGCCTGCGGGTCCGTCATTTCGTCCCGCCGATACCGGTCCTGTGCCTTGTCGTGATGGCGGTGATCGTGCTGTTGCAGATCCCGCTGCTCGACTTCGGGTGGTGGTCGGCGCTGGGCGGAGTCGGCAACCCCGTGACCGGCAACACCGATCGCACGGCCGGCACCGCGCTCGAATGGCTCGTCCCGCTGTGCTTCATCGTCCTGCTCGTTCCCGCGCTGCCGCTGTTCGCCGAGGCGGAGGAGCGGATCTTCCGCCTGGGCTCCGAGCGCCGTTCACAGTGGCAGCGGTTCGTGAAGGGAATCCAGTTCGGCCTGGTCCATGCCCTGATCGGGATCCCGATCGGCGCCGCGCTCGCGCTCAGCATCGGTGGTTGGTACTTCACGTGGTGGTATCTGTCGGCCTACCGACGGACCGGCAGCACCAGCGCAGCGGTCCTCGAGAGCACGCGCGCCCATGTCGCGTACAACGTCACGGTGGTCGTGATCGTGCTGGCCCTCGTCCTGCTCGTGCCCTCGGGGAGCTAGCGCGAGTCAGCCTCCGCCGCTGCCCTCGTTGTCACCGGCGTCCTTGCCCTTGCCCTTGCCTTCGTGCCGCTGCGGCTGCGTGGCCGGGGATGCCGTGCTCGGCGTCGTCGCAGGTGCGGCGGGGACCGATGCCGTCGTCGGAACGGTGGTCGAGGTGTCCGACGTCGCCGGCGGTTCACCAGTCCGCGCGTTGCTGCCGACCAGGTACAGGATCAAGGCGAGCGCGATCACGACGGCTGCGAGCGCGGCCAGCAACCGACCCCGCCGGTTGGCAGGAACTGGGGCACGAGAAACCGACGGAGGCGGCGCGGGAATCGGCATGACGGCGGTGTGTTCGCCGTTCGCAGTCCGGTTGGCGAACGCGTCCGCGACCGCTGCCGCCCGCGGACGGCGACGGGGCTCGAGCGCGGTCATCGAGGTCAATAACGACGTGAGCCAGGGTGCGAGCGGCGGGACGCGCGGTGGTCGCTGGAGTCGCGCCACCGCTGCTTCGGCTGGCGGTCCGTCATAGGCCCGTGCACCCGTGACGGCCTCGAGCAGCACCAGTCCGAGCGAGTAGATGTCTGATGCGCGCGTCGCGGCCTCGCCCCGCACCTGTTCCGGCGCCAGGTACGCCGCAGTCCCGATCACCAGGCCGGTCTCGGTGATGGACGTCACGGCCGCGCCGTCGACGAGACGCGCTATCCCGAAATCGGTCAGATGGACCGACCGGTCGCGGTCGACGAGCACGTTGCCCGGCTTCACGTCCCGGTGCACGATTCCGACTTCGTGCGCGTGCGCCAACGCGCCGGCCAGCACCGCTCCCATTCGCTGCATCTCGTCCTCCGGCAGCGCGCCCCGCTCGATCAGGCATGACAGCGGCTCGCCGTCGACGAGATCCAGCACCAGATACGGCACCCCGTCGTGCTCACCCTCGGCCCGCAAGCGGACGATCGAAGGATGGTCGAGCCGTTCGAGCGTGCGAGCTTCGAGCTCGAAGCGCCGGAAGTCTGCCGTGGTCGCGTTGCGCAGCACCTTGACCGCGACGGGCTCATCGAGCTCCAAGTCGTCGGCGCGGTACACGTCCGCGACACCGCCACGGCCGAGAGCGGTTCCGAGAACGTAGCGGCCACCGAGAACGGTCGCGGTCGCCAGCACGCATCAGGTCTACCCCCGCGGCGGCCCGCGAATACAGTGCCTCCAAAGGGGGTTCGTCGAGTGAGCGTTGACGTGCGGTTCCGGGTCGACGGAGCACAGCAGGTGCCCAGCGATCCTGCATCCTTCTTCGAACATGATCTGCCTGCCGCGCTCGACACGGCTGCGCCGACGATGGCCGCGGCGCTCGCATGGCTACACCTCGTCCCGCTCACGGTCGTGATCCAGGACACGGACGAGGCGTGGACCCTGTCCGCCAACGGCGTCGTTCGCGTGGAACGTGGCAAAGCGTCGACCGGTGCGACCGTGTGCCTCACGCCGGAGCAGGTCGCTGACCTCGCGACCGACCAAGCAAGCTTCATGGGCTTCTTCACGTGGGGCACGCTGGACCAGCGTGCCGGGCGACTCGAGCACCTGCTCGACTGGTGGCTGGTCCTGCGGGGCGCACTCGACGGCCGCGACGTCTATACGCCCGGCTCGATCGCATTCGTCGACCCGGACGGCGAGCCCCTCGACCTGCATCGTTCCTTCGACGCCGGCGACGATCCCGAGGCGATGCGCTCGTTCCTTGAGGAAGCCGGCTTTCTCCATCTCAGAGGCGTCTTCGACGACGACGAGATGAAGGTCCTCGAGGCCGACATGGACCGCTACGCGGACCAGTACGCGCCCGACGACGGATCTTCGTGGTGGGCGAAGACGGCAGAGGGTTCCGAGCGGCTGGTGCGGCAGTACATGTTCGACAAGCACTCCGACGCCGCCGCCGCGCTGCTCGAGGATGATCGCTTCCTGCGGCTGGGCCAGATCACCGGCGACGGGCATCAGTCCAACAAGACGTGCCAGGCCCTCACCAAGCCGATCGGCGTCGTCTCCGGCATCTCGGATGTGCCGTGGCACAAGGACTGCGGCTTGGGCCGGCACAGCTACGACTGTTGCGGCATGACGGTCGGGATCTCCGTGACCGGAGCCGACGCGACATCGGGCCAGTTGCGGGTGATCGCCGGTTCGCACCGTGGGCTGGTGTGGCCCGCGTTCTCGCGCAAGGGCACCGGCCTCCCCGAGATCGACCTGCCCACCCGGACCGGTGATGTCACCGTCCACCTGTCCTGCACGACTCACATGTCACAGCCCCCGGTCGATCGCGAGCGCCGCGTCATCTACTCCGGCTTCGCGTTGCCGCCGAGAGACCCTGCCGCGGTCGCCTCCGGCCGCAAACGACTGTTCCGGATCCGGGAAGGGATCCCCGAAGGGGTCTCGCAGAAGCCGGCGGTCGCCGCGTCCGACTGACGTTGCGCGGTCAGGACTGGTTCGGGCGGCGACTGAGCCGCGGGCGGCGGTACGGCAGCGAACGATCGCTGACCCATGGCGCATACGGCGCCATCGTCAGTCCCGCCAGCGCGAGCAGCACGGTGTCGTAGTTCACCCGCCAGCCGTGGTAGTCCCGCCAGCACTGCTCGCGATCGGGACGTACGGGCACACCGAGCGACGCCATTTCGTCGTAGGCGGCTTCGAATTCGCTGCGATCGATGCTGATGGGATCGTCCGGCCGCGGGTCGTGATCGTTCGGGATCGAGAAGTAGTCGGCTATGCGACGCAAGGCCAGGTACCCGGCGCGGATGCACAGCTGCGCTTGCGCACTCGGCGGCAGCTCAAGCGTGGAGCAGCGCAATGCAGCGGTCTCGAGGATGACGCCGGAGGCCGTGACCCATGAGCGCGTGTGGCTGATCGAGCGGAAGAACACCAGGGACGGTTGCGACGTGTGCGTCTCCTCGACGTCGGCGAACCACGTCTCCCACTCGTCCCACAGATCATCGAGTGCTTCCAGGCGCTCGAGCGCGTGGTGACGTCGGACCATCTGCATCGCGCTCGGCGGCTCACCGGCACGTGTCGTGAGGCGCGCGACGAGAAGCTCGCGGCGCTGGAAGGCGCTGTAGATCGACGGCAGGTAGCTGATGAGGAGTGCGATGAGCCCCAGCCCGAGCGTTGCCTCGACGAACGCCGCGACGTGGGTCGCGAACGAAGGCGCCGGTTCGAACCCGAGTGTGAGCAGCGACGACCCGGAGAGGTAGAACGCAGAGCGGAGAGGATCGACACCGAGCGCCCAGTGGATGCCGGTGAAGCCGATGATCACGAGCGCGACCCACACCCCCGGCAGGAGCACGAGCGCGACCGGCGAGAACATCGCGAACAGCCGGTCCCGTTGTTCGTAGGTCTTGGCCCGCTTGACCCAGAGATTGAAGATCGATCGGATCGACACGAACACCGTTCTCGTGAGCAGCACCGGCTCGCCGCGGGGCAGGATCACGGTGCGGATGGCGGACAGCAGCACCGCCAACACCAGCGCGGAACCAGCGATGAACGCCGCGACCCGTCCGAGTTCTGCCACGGCGCAGGAGCCTACGGAGCAGTGAGTACTGTGCCGCCATGTCCGACCCGACGCCGATTCTCGACACCATCAATCGCTACGCCCAGACCTTCACCTCCGGCGATCGCGATGCGTGGCTGGACTGCTTCACGGCCGACGCGACGATGGAAGATCCCGTGGGTACGCCACTGAAACGTGGTCGCGACGAGATCGGCGCGTTCTACGACCAGAGCAAGGGATCGGCGGACGGTGTCGAGCTTCGGCTGGGTGCCGACCCGGTCGTGTGCGGCTCGCAAGCCGCGTTCGTCCTCGACATCGTCGTGAGCCTCGGCGACTCCAAGCTCGGCCTGAATGCGATCGACGTCATGACCTTCGACGACGACGGTCGCATCGCATCGCAGCGAGCGTTCGTCGACTTCTCGAAGCTGGCCCCGCTCGACAGCTGAGCGTCGAAAACCTTCCGAACTCCGGGTCGCCGTGGCCGCTATAGGGGCCACGGCGCACCAACATTCGAAGGGGGATCAGCGGAAGTCGCGGCTTTTCGTCGGTGCGTGGAGCGGGAGGGGTTCGATGCGCTCCGCGTTCACGTTGACGACGCCTTCTTGCTTCTCGAGCCGGCCGCGGATGAGAAGCGCAGGACACGAACCGACCACACGGCGGTAACGAACCCAACAACCCCGCGAGCACACGACGTTGATGAGCCCGGTCTCGTCCTCGAGGTTGACGAACGTGATGCCGGCCGCGGTCGCTGGACGCTGACGATGAGTCACGACGCCGGCGACGAGCACCTTCTCACCGTCGTCGATCGCGGCCAGACCCGATGCAGGGATGACACCGAGCGCGTCGAGGTGCGGACGTTCGAAACGAGTGGGATGACCTTCGGGAGAGACACCGGTGGCCCACAGGTCGGCGTTCGATTCCTCGCGGCCGGACATCCCTGGCAACGTGGGCGCTTCCACGCCGGTGACGATGCCGGCGAGCCGGTCGGGCCGCGTCTGCGCGACCGCGCCGGCTGACCACAACGCCTCCCGGCGCTCCTGCGCGAAGCAACCGAACGCGCCCGCGGTGGCCATCGCCTCGAGCTGGAGCAGCGTGAGCGAGGGCACTCGCCGCGCCAGGTCTTCCATGGACTCGTACGGACGGCCGGCCGCGATATCGCCGGCCAGCTCCTCGCCGATACCGCGCACCGAACCGATGCCGAGCCGCACGACCGGGCCGGCTTTGCCCCACACCGCTGGTGGCGCGTCATGCGTGGCACGCGCCAGCTCCATGCCGGACTCGACCTCGAGGATCGCCTTGGCCGCTGACGCGTTGAGGTCGGGGGTGCGGACCTCGACACCGTGGCGGCGGGCATCTTGCACGAGCGAGTGCGGCGAGTAGAACCCCATCGGTTGCGCGTTGAGCAACCCAGCGCAGAACGCCGCGGGATAGAAGCGTTTGAGCCATGAGCTGGCGTACACGAGATAGGCGAAGCTCACCGAGTGGCTCTCGGGAAAGCCATAGTTGGCGAAGGCCGAGAGCTTGTCCCACATCTGGTCGGCGATGTCGCCGACCACACCACGCTCGGCCATGCCGTCGTACAGGCGCTGGCGGATGCGCTCCATGCGCTCGCGGCTTCGCTTCGAGGCCATTGCCTGCCGGAGCTGATCGGCCTCACCGGGCGTGAACCCTGCGATCTCGATGGCGATCTGCATGAGTTGTTCCTGGAACAGCGGCACGCCGAGCGTCTTCTCCAGCACCGGCTTCAGCAAGGGGTGCAGGAACGTCACGGGCTCGGTGCCGTTGCGCCGGCGGATGTACGGGTGCACCGAGCCGCCTTGGATCGGGCCGGGCCGGATGAGCGCCACCTCGACCACGAGGTCGTAGAAGACGCGGGGCTTGAGGCGCGGCAGCGTCGCCATCTGCGCTCGTGACTCGACCTGGAACACGCCGACGGAGTCGGCGCGGCACAACATGTCGTAGACGGCGTCTTCCTGCGGGATGGCGGCGAGCTCGATCGGATCGTGGTGGTGCTCGTGCACGAAGTCGAGCGTGTGGTGCAGCGCGCTCAGCATCCCGAGGCCGAGCAGGTCGAACTTCACGAGCCCGGCCGCCGCGCAGTCGTCCTTGTCCCACTGCAGCACCGAGCGGATCGGTTCGTCGCCGGTGCCGTTGCGACCCGTGAAGCGCCCCCACTCGATGGGGCACACCTCGACGATGGGCCGGTCGCAGATCACCATGCCGCCCGAGTGGATGCCGAGATGGCGGGGGAAGTGCTCGACCTGCTTCGCCAACGCGAGCACGGGTTGGGGAATTTCGTGCTGGTGCTGTTGTTGCTTGATCGTCGTGTCGATCGGGCCCCATGGGTCGGCCTGTTTCGACCACGCGTCCTGCTGGCCGGTCGAGTAGCCGAGCGCCTTCGCCATGTCACGGATCGACGACTTCGCCCGGTACGTGATGACGTTGGCGACCTGCGCGGCGTGCTCGCGGTCGTAGCGCTCGTACACGTACTGGATCGCTTCTTCGCGTCGCGTGCTCTCGATGTCGATGTCGATGTCTGGCGGACCGTCGCGCTCGGGTGAGAGGAACCGCTCGAACAGCAGGCCGAGCGCGACCGCGTCCGCGTTGGTGATGCCGAGCGCGAAACAAACCGCGCTGTTGGCCGCCGAGCCTCGCCCTTGGCAGTAGATGTTCGAGCGACGACAGAACTCGACGATGTCCCACACGATGAGGAAGTAGCCGGGGAAGCCGAGCGACTCGATGAGCGCGAGCTCATGATCGATCTGCGCGTAGGGCTTGTCCGTCGATGGATCGCCTCTCGGTCCGTAGCGACGTCCCGCGCCCTCGTAGGTGATCTTCCTGAGGAACTGCATCTCGTCGAGCCCGTCGGGGCACGGGTACGGCGGCAGGTTCGGCGCGACGAGTTGGAGGTCGAACGCGCACTCGAGGCCGAGTGCCGCGGCGCGCTCGACGACACCGGGATAGCGGCGGAAGACGTGCTGTTGCTCGAAGCCGGCTCGCAGGTGCGCGGTCGACGATGCCGGCAGCCAACCGTCGAGCTCGTCGAGGCTGCGGCGAGCGCGCACTGCAGCAAGCGCGGTGGCGAGCGGACGGCGCGATTGCTGCGCGTAGTGCACGTTGTTGGTGGCGACGCATTCGACACCGGCACGCGCCGCCGCTTGCGTGAGCGCGTCGTTGCGGGCAGAGTCGAGTGGGTCGCCGTGATCCCACAGCTCGACGGCCACGTTGTCCGTGCCGAAAACGGCGACGAGATCGGCAAGTGCACGAGCAGCCGCGGCCGGTCCGTCGCGCTCGAGCGCGAGCGGCACCGTGCCCTTCCGGCAACCGGTGAGCACGAGCCAGTGCCCACCATGCACCTGCGCGAGCTCGGACAGCGAGTAGACGGGCTTGCCCTTCTCTCGCCCACTCAGGTGGGCGGCGCTGAGCGTGCGGGCCAAGCGGGCATACCCCTGCGGGTCACGCGCCAGCACCACGAGGTGGCGACCTTCGGGGTCGGCCTCGCCGTTCTGCGGCTTGTGCAACTCGAGGCTGAGCTCCGCGCCGAACACCGTGGGCATCCCGACCTCGCGAGCGGCTTCGGCGAAGCGGACCACGCCATAGAAGCCGTCGTGATCGGTGAGCGCCAGCGCTTCGAGACCGAGCTTCGCGGCTTCTTCGACGAGCTCTTCGGGGTGCGACGCGCCGTCGAGGAAGCTGAAGTTGGAATGGCAGTGCAACTCCGCGTATGGCACGGAGCCTCGCCGCCGCTGCACCTGTGGTTCGAACGGTTGACGCTTGCGCGACCAGGCAGGACTGTCGCCACCGTTGGCGGAAGGGGGTACGTTGCTCGGACGACCGGCCACACGGCCGTCGGACAGGAGTCGCTCGAGTTCGGACCACGGCATCGCCGGGTTGTTGAAACCCACGGGTCGACTCTATCGAACAGATGTTCGCCTGACCAGAGGAAGATTCCCGCATGCCGTATGTCGAAGGCCGGATCGTCCACGACGCCGACGCTCACATCATGGAGACGCCGACGTGGCTGCGTGACCACGCCGACGCGGACATCCGCGACCGCATCCAGCCGCTGAAGCTCGAGAGCGGCAACGAACTGCGCCAGACCGGCGATCCGGACGAACAGCTCCGCGACCTCGACGCCGCGTTCCACAGGCTCGCAACCAAGCACGCGTCAGACGAGTACCGCGCCGTCGAAGCCGACGAGATCATGATGCGAAAGAACTTCGCTGCAACCGGGTCGTTCATCGCGGAGGACCGCCCTCGCGCGCTCGACCTGATCGGCGTCGCGAGCCAGTTGGTGTTCAACACGTTCCACAACCGGCGACTGCGCGACTGGGAGCACCGCGACGACATCGACTTCGCGTACGGCGTCGCTCGTGC
>DATAES010000082.1:0-4650 GCA_036257895.1 Acidimicrobiales bacterium | reverse complement strand
CGGAGCAGGGAGCCGGGTCGGAACACCACCGAGTCGGCTGCTCTGCATCCGGCTCCGCGCGGATGGGGACATCGACCTCATGACAAGAAAACGATGTTCACGATCGGTCTGTGAGATTACCCAGCAGCCCTTTCACGGCGACCGGGCGGCTCGATCAGAGCCGCCCGGTCGTCGATGTTGGTGGGGTTGCTGTAACTGGACTCCGTGCCGCTCAGTCGTTCGCAGCCAGCGCGTTCACGAGGCCGGCACCGTAGAAGTTGTTACTACCGATACCCCCCTTGCAGATTTGCACCGGGGCTTCGAAGAACTCGACTCCGGGATCGAGCGCAGCCGGACAGGGCATGGCCGTCGCGGAATTGCGCAAGGCCGCCACGACCGCGCCTCCTGACATCCCAGGATGCGCGGCTCGGATCAGCGCTGCGACACCTGCCACGTGGGGTGCCGCCATCGACGTCCCGTTCAGCCAGGCGTAGTAGTTGCCGTCGGCATCCTGCACCAGCCGCCCGAGCTCTGCCTCGTCGTCCAGGTCGCCGGCGGTAGAGGAGTAGGTCGACAGCACCCGTCCCCGAGCTGTGTCCTCCGTCGGGGTCTGGAACCGTGAACCCCCCGGCGCCGTGACGTCGGTGAGGTTGCCGTAACTCGAGTACCACGACAGCAGGTTCTCCGCACCGGTTGCGGTGACGACGACGACCCCAGGGATCTCCTGGGGAAGCACCACACAAGAGTTGTTGACGGGGCGGGTCACCGCCGCGTCAGGCGGGAAGTCCGGGCTGATCTCATCGGTGACTGGGTGGTTGAGGTCGATGTCCTCGTTGCCGGCGGCAGCCACCAGCACGACACCTTGCTGCTCGGCGTAGCGGGCGGCTTCAGAGATCGCCTGGATGATCGCCTTCTGCTCCTTGTCGTTGCGGCAGTTGAACAACCACGGGTCAGCGAAGAAACTCATGTTCACGACGTCGAGGTGCTGATCGCCCGCGTACCGCAGTGCGTCGACGACCGACTGCGTGAAGAAATAGCCTTCGGCAGTTCCCGCCTTGAGCACGACGACCTTGGCTTCAGGAGCGACGCCCGACACGCCCATGCCGTTGATCGGAGCCGCGATCGTGCCCGCGGTGTGGGTCCCGTGACCAGCCAGGTCCTGCAGCGCCGCCTTGTCCGAGCAGTCACCCCTCGTGACCTGCTCTGACGGGTCCGCGGTCGGCGTGTCGCTGTACAGGAACACACACGATGCCGCCAGATCGACATTCGGCATGATGTCGGTGTTCGTCATGTCAATGCCGGTGTCGATGTCGCCGACCCGTGCCCCTGCGCCTCGGTTCACGGCGTACGAGCCCGCGGGCGTGGCGTTGATCGCGCGCATGTCCCACTGGCAGGCGCTCAATGGTTCCGGTCCGATGTTCGCCGGCACGCTGAAGAGAGCGGCACAGGCCGCCGCTTCGGCCGTTGCAGTATTCGTGCCCGGCGGTGCTGCCGTCGTCAGGGCGCTGCCGGTCTGACTGACGCCAAGCATCGACAACGCGACCCCCACTCCCACAAGCAGCCGCCCAACTCTGTGCTTGGACATTGATCGTCCTCTCCTTGCTCGGGACCTTCTCCCTGCTCAGAGGGCTCTTACCCGTTCATCACTCGACCATCCACGCGAACGAGGGTTGGACGAACTCGACGCTGCTCGAACCCGCAGGGATCCACTGCTCGACCGACCGGGATCAGTGGTCGTTGCATAGAGTCGGACCGTGCGCGAGCTCATCGGGACCGACGAGCTGAAAGACGCGAGCATCCGGGACTCGGACCTGTCGGGTACGCGGCTCCGGGGCGTCAACTTCTCGAATGTGTCGATCACCGACTCTTGGGTCTTCAACACGAACATCTCGGGTTTGATCAGCGGTCTCGTGATCAACGGCGTCGAAGTCGAGCCGTTGATCGAGGCCGAGCTCGACCGCCGGCATCCGGAGCGAACCATGCTGCGGCCGACCGACGTCGAGGGCGTGCAGACCGCGCTCGATGTCGTCGACGCTATGTGGGAGCCGACGATCGAGCGCGCTCGGCAACTTCCGGTATCTCGACTCCACGAACGGGTAAACGACGAGTACTCGTTCGTCGAGACCCTGCGACACCTGTTGTTCGCCACCGACGCGTGGCTCACTCGCATGGTTCTTCGTGTCCCGAACGGCTATCACGAGTGGGGCGTCTATCCGGATCTCCCTCCCGACGCGCCACCCGACACCGGTCCCGATCTCGACGCGGTCCTAGAAGTACGCGCGGAGCGCGTGGCGCGGCTACGCGGCTATCTCGCGACCGCTACGCCGTCGGATCTGTCGTCCGTGCAGTCTGCGCCGGACCCGACGGGCCACCCGCAAGGCGCCCACAAGGTGATCGACTGCTTTCGACTCATCCTCCGAGAAGAGTGGTGGCATCACCAGTACGCGACACGCGATCTTGCGGTGCTCGAGCGAAGCTGAACCGAGCCGCTTTCGAAGGCGTGATCGTCAAAGCGTCACGATCCGCGCGGCCGGGCGCGCATCCGCGAGGTCGATGACGGCGACCGTCCGCACGTCCGCGAGTGAAGGGCTACCAGGGTTCACGAACAGCACACCGTCGCGGTCGGACACCTCCGAGACGTGCGTGCCGCCGAACACCACGAGGTCGGGCCGCCCTGCGGCCGCGGCATCACGTGCTTCGTCGTCGGCGAGCCGACGGTGGACCGCGACTCGGAACCGGCCGGCGGTCAACACGAGCGGGCCGTCCGTCAGCCGCGGCGGGGTGGACGGCGGGTCCCCCGCGCTTCGGATCGCGACGACGGGGGCGATCTCCTGGAGCCGGTCGAGAACTGCGAGCGACGTGAGGTCGCCGCAATGGACGATGGCATCGACGCCCGCGAAGGCACCGGCGACTTCGCGTTGGATCGCATCCCAGTCGACGAGCTCGTCGTGCGTGTCGGCGACGGCGCCCACCCGAACGGCGTCACTGAGGTCAGCCATGCAGCCTCCCGATGAGATGAGAATGGTAGACCGCGCCAACCAACGGGATCGCACCGCGATCGAGCGTGCCGCCCGGGCGCTTCGAGCGCTCACCAGCGACTGATTGCCCATACTGTCTCGAGGCGTGAATCGCACAGATCAGCTGTCGCTGTCGGCCACCCGACGGCGCAGCGATGAAATAGAGGTCGAGTTGGCCGCGAAGCCGGAGCAGTTCCGAGTGCTGACCGGCGACCGACCGACGGGCCCATTGCACGTCGGTCATCTCTTCGGAACGTTGTTGAACCGCGTTCGTCTGCAAGACGCGGGCGCCGACGTGATGGTCGTGATCGCGGACTATCAGACACTCACCGACCGCGACGCCCCCGACTCACTTCCGGTGGACGTGCTGAACCTCGTCGCGGACTACTTGGCCGTCGGGCTGGACCCGTCCCGCTGCACCATCTTCGCCCACAGCCAGGTGCCGGCCCTGAACCAGCTGTTCGTCCCGTTCCTGAGCCTCGTGACGGTTGCCGAGCTTCGCCGAAATCCGACGGTGAAGGCGGAGTTCGATGCCAGCGATCGGGCGACGATGAACGCGCTCATGCTCACCTACCCGGTGCACCAGGCAGCCGACTTGCTGTTCTGCCACTCCAATCTCGTACCCGTGGGCAAAGACCAGCTCCCCCATCTCGAGCTCAGCCGCGCCATCGCTCGGCGGTTCAACGATCGCTACAGCCCACACCAGCCGTACTTCACGATGCCCGAGGGTCTGCTGAGCGATGCACCACTGCTGCTCGGAACCGACGGTCAAAAGATGAGCAAGAGCCGCAAGAACGCGATCGCGCTGGGAGCGACCGAGGACGAGACCGCGCGGTTGATTCGCGGAGCGAAGACCGACAGCGAACGAATGATCACGTACGAGCCGGACCGACGACCTGAGGTCGCCAACCTCGTGTTGCTCGCGTCACTGTGCTCGGGGCTGCGTCCGGAACAGATCGTCCACGATGTCGGCACGGGCGGATCGGCGCACCTGAAGCAGATGGTGGTCGACGCGATAAACGAATACCTGCGCCCGATTCGAAGCAGACGGCAATCGCTCGTCGGCGAGCCGGATCATCTCCGTAAAATCCTCGCCGATGGCGTGGAGCAAGCAAACGCGATCGGTGATCGAACGCTCGGCGAGGTCCGGCGGCTGACCCACACGGTGTATTCGTTCGCGGCATAACCGGCGGCGCGGCTCTAACGGCGCACTTCGGCAACGAAGGTGTTGAACGCCGGTTCCATGTACTCGGTCCACATCGTTCGCATCTCGGGGGGCATGCCAGCGAGCATCTCGTCGCGATGTTCCTGATCGAGTTGTTCTCGCACGAGCCCCATCATCAGCCATGGCTTGTCGGCGCGGAAGCTCATCAGGTGATGAGCGGGCAGGCCCCCGAATTCCTCAGGACTCAGCCACTTCGAGGCAATCGGCAGCAACACGGTCTCCTCTTCCGCGAGGTGGGGCCGTAGCGGCTCGGCGATCGAGGCAATCGCGTCGATGACAGCTTGGGCGTTTCGGTCGAGGGCGCCGCTCGCCAAGTGGCAACGGCGGACCGTCCTGCATCCATGGGTACGCCGAGAGGGCGGGTGCAAGGATCGGCGCCGTGACGAGCACGCCCATCGCATCGATCGTCCACATCGGGGGGTGGACGGC
>DATAES010000081.1:0-9296 GCA_036257895.1 Acidimicrobiales bacterium | reverse complement strand
CGACGCTGAACGGCTCGCCGTGGGCCGCCTCGGGTAGCTACGTGGAACACCACTTGAGGAGCACACCGACGTAATGACAATGACCAGTCCCCAAACCACAACCAACGGGCGTCATCGCGACACCGAAGCGACGGAGCGCGAGACTTGGCGTGAGACGCGCCTGTTTGCCAAGACCAGCGAGTTCTGGGCCATGCTCGTGGGTATCGCGGCGATCGTGGTCATCTACAACGCCGCCGACGATTCGTCGTTCGACTTGTGGCGTGCGTGCCTGCTGGGCACGGTGCTCGCTGCCACCTACATCGTGAGCCGCGGTTTCGCAAAGGCCGGCACCCGTACCGCCGATCACTGGGACTCGACCGACGACCGCTGACATCTGAAGCCGTGCGCTCGCCTCGACGGTGATCGCACCGCCCGACAAGGAGTCCCCTCGGGTTGGTGCGCCCCCCCGGGGGACTATGCCTCACGAATCCAGGAAATCCTTGACCTCGCTCAACTCCCACCTCACGTCTGGCGGCGACGCCCACGTCATGCGCCGCGTCGGTCTGGCTATCAGCCGCTGGTTCCATCAGATCGCGAGTGCGCTCGACATGGATGAACCCATGCTGTGCGGGTGCACCGATTCTTGGACAAGCCCAGCGTGCGGTGACTCGTAGGGCGTGTCGTGTTCGTTTTCTTTTCGAACAGAGTGGGCTGCCTGGGATCGCTGATTGTTTCCGTGGTCGCGACGCTCTTGCTCCTCGCGCTGCTACGTCTCCTGTAGATGACGTGTAGCGGGGACCCCCTCCGCTCATGTGCGTAACGCTGACGCACGGTTGGTTGTACCGGAGCTGAAGGAGGTCCCTATGGGGATCGTAGGGGGTTCGATCTGCATCGTCGGCAGATCACGTTCGACTACATCGACACCGACACGGGTGAGACGAGCCGGGGTCAGATCAAGCCCGCGACGCGTGTCGAGGTGCGCGCGTGGTTGACACGACTCGATGGTCGTGATGCTTCGTTCGTGTTGGAGGGCACGACGGGTTGGCGGTTCGTGGTCGAGGAGTTGCGCCGTGCTGGTGTGGAGGCGCATGTTGCGGGGCCGGCCGAGACGCGGGCGTTCAGCTTGCTGGCGCGCATGTGTGCGGAACCCGTTCTCGGCGAGGACCCGTTGCACCGCGTCGGCGAGCTCGTCTGCTGACGTCACCGCGACGCCGGCGCCGACAGCCTCGACGCGCTGCGCGTTGAGGTGCTGGTCGCGGCCGAAGGGATGGCACACGAGCGCCACGCCGTGCGCGAGCGCAGCCGTGACCGTGCCGAGGCCGGCGTGCGAGACGACGACGTCGACCGACGGCAGCACCGCCGCGTGCGGGACGGCCTGCGCAGAGTGAGGCTGGAATGCGGCGTACGGTGAGACCTTCGCGAAACTCCGTCGGCCAGTGCTGACAGGCTGCAGTGCCGATCGCCGCAGGCATCACGGCTCTAGGGTTGGCTGCGATCACTGTTGTGCGGACTTGTGGTTTCGGCGGCGCACGTGTGGCCGACGTCGACATTCATAACCGTGCATCCTGCGACGCTGGCAGCGAGCCTCGCCTGTGAACCGACATCGTGAAACTCTGTTATGTGAACAGCGTCAGGAGTGACCGGAGGATGCGAACGTGTCGGCTCGATATGGAGCCAGTGGGGACGCGGTCGTGAGCGGGCGACCGTGGGCTGGTCAGCATCCGAGTCGAGAATCCTCGGGGCGCGTGTCGTGTACCTGATGCGTTTCGATATGCGCGCGCCACAGTTCGGCGCGACGACAAGCGAGCTCTACCGGACTGCACTCGACATGGCGGCGTGGGGCGAGTGTCGCGGCGCCGTTCTGGTCGTGTTGTCGGAGCACCACTGCCAGGACGATGGCTACTTGCCGTCACCGCTTGTGCTCGCCACCGCTCTGGCGAGTCGCACGACAACATTGCCGATCCTGACGGCCGCGATGATCCTGCCGTTGTATGACCCCATCCGCCTTGCCGAGGACATGGTCGTCCTCGACATCATCAGCGGCGGTCGGGTGAGTTACGTCGTCGCGCTCGGCTACGTGCCCCGCGAGTTCGAGCACTACGGCGCTGATTTCCGGCGACGAGGTCGGCTCGTCGAGGAGCAGCTTCAGCTGTTGCTGCGGGCCAAGACCGGCGAGCCGTTCGAGCATGAGGGCCGGCGGATCCACGTGACGCCGGCCCCTGTTACTCCCGGAGGCCCGTCGGTTGCCTGGGGCGGCGGAAGTTCTGCGGCCGCGGAACGCGCCGGACGGCTCGGCCTGGACTTCTTCGCACAGGGTGGCGACCCGGGGCTCGAAGCGGTCTATGCACGCGCAGCGCGGGACCATGGCCACGCGCCTGGCGCGTGCATGGTGCCGGCGACCGATATGGCGACCACGGTCTTCGTCACCCACGACTTGGACGAGGCCTGGCACGAGGTCGGTCCGCACCTCTTGCATGATGTGACCAGCTATGCCGCGCTCAACGAGGGCAGGACGAACATCGTGAGTCTGTCGAGGGCGACGACGATCGCGGAACTACGCGCTGAGAACCGATCACACCGCATCGTCACCGTTGACGAGGCGGTCGAGATGATCCGGTCGGGTCATCCGCTTCCGCTGCAGCCCCTTGTCGGTGGACTGCCGCCGGAGATCGCGTGGCGCTACCTGCGGATCGTCGGCGAGGAGGTTATGGCGCGCCTCGTGGACTGACGCCGCGCACTGTCACGCTCGCAGCGAGGCCCGGACCGGCAGCCGGTTCAGTCCCCTGATGACCATGCGCGTGCTCCACACGGGCTCGCCGGCGAGTTCTAGGTTGGCGAACCGGTCGAGGATCGCGGCGAGCATCGCCTCGGATTGCATGCGGGCCAGGTGCTGGCCGAGACAGGAGTGGATGCCGGCGCCGAACTGGAGGTGGCTTCCGGCGTCGGCGCGGGTGACATCGACGTCGTCGACGGTCGGCCCCCACTGCGCCTCGTCGCGGTTGGCCGAGCCCGGCGACGCGTAGACGACCGCACGGGCCGGGATGGTGACCGGTCCGGACGGCGTGTCGAAGGTCGTGGCGCGCATCGCGATGCGGCGGACGAACTGGTTCGGGCCGTCGAAGCGAAGTAGCTCGGTCACCGCGTTACGGAGCAGCGACCGGTCACCGAGCAGCAATCCCCACTGATGGGGGAAGTCGAGCAGCGCACGTGTGCCGTTGCCGACGAGGCCGGCGGTCGGTTCGTGCCCGGCGACGTAGAGCGTGATGACCTGAGCGAGCAGCTCCTCGCGGGTGAGGGTCTGGCCGTCTTCCTCGGCGTGAATCAGCCCGGACAGGACGTCGTCGTCGTCCCGCCCGCGCTTCGCGTCGACGAGTTCAGCGAGGTAGCGCATCATCTCGTCGAACTCGGCCCGCAGCCGTTCGCGCTCCTCGGGGTTCATGACGGGGTCGAGGTTGCGGGCGATGCCGTTCACCCACTGGCGGAAGACTGGGTGGTCCTCCTCGGGGATGCCGAGCATGTGGCAGAAGATCTCGACAGGCAGGGGATAGGCGAAGTCGCCGATCAGGTCGAGTTCGACGGACGCATCGCGGCCGTGTGAGGCGACGAGGGCGTCGACGCGCGCTGCAACGCGGTCGCGGATCAGTTGCTGGAATCGCTCGAGCTCCTTCGGCCGGAACGGCTTGGCGATGAGCTTGCGGAGGCGCGCGTGGTCGGGGTCGTCGAGCAGGACGAGCGTCCGACCGCCGGTGCTCTGGTCGCGCCGCTCGATTTCGGTGGCGGTGAGCGGTGTGGGGTCGGCGTTGTCGATCTCGGCGGAGATCGTCGGGTCGCGCAGCAGCGTGTCGACGTCGGCGTAGCGGGTGACGACCCAGGCTTGGAGAAGTTCGGAGTAGTGGACTGGGTCGTGCGCTCGGAGCCGTCGGTACTGGTCGTAAGGCCAGTCGACAAAGCCTTCCTCGACCGGGTTGAAGGCGATCGCGTCGACGTCGGTCACCGTCCGAACCTCGCTGCCGCGAAGGCAGGGCAGCGCAGTGCGTCGTCGGGGATGTCCTCCGCCGGCAGTGGATCGTCGACCTCCGCGGGCGCGGGGCCGTGCTGGTCGGCCAACCGTTCGAGCAACTGCCAGTCGAAGCCGTACACATCGGCCGCATTGGCCCCGACCATGCGGCGAACCTCGTCTTCGGGGACGCCGGCGAACGACATGCGCAAGTGGGTGCGCGAGTAAGGCCAGCAACCTTCGAGGTGCGGGAAGTCGCTTCCCCACATGATCCGGTCGACACCAACCTGCTCACGCATCGCCACCTCGTGGCGGCGGATGAAGCTCGACCCGAGGTGGCACTGGCGCCGCCAGTACTCGCTGGGCGACAGCGATAGCTCCCCGATGGCGCCGGCGCCGAACTTGGCCTCCTGCGAGCTGGCCGCGCCACCCGTCCCCGAAAGGCGGCCGCGGTAGTAGTCGAGCCGGGTCAGCTCTTCGGGGACCCACGCCGTGCCCTGCTCGGTGAACACGAACTGCAACGCGGGGTGGCGCTCCATCGCGCCCGAGTAGATGAGGTGCCACAGCGCCCGGTGGGCCCACCACGTGACCTCGAGCAGGAACATCATCTGAGCCGACGGGTATGGCCCCATGTCCGGCACCGCGCTGCCGCTGTGGTGGTTGATCGGCATGCCGAGGTCTTCGCATGCCGACCAGATCGGCTCATAGTCGGGGGCGTAGAGCGGCGGTACGCCAGACCCCGGCGGCGCGCCGGGCAGGAGGATCCCACCGGTCAGCCCGTTGGCCTTGGCCCATTCGATCTCGCGGACTGAGGCATCCACGTCGTGCAGCATGATCTGGGCGATGCCGGCGCGCCGGCCGGGCGCCTGGCTGCAAAAGTCGGCGAGCCAACGATTGTGCGCCTGCAATCCGGCCCACCGCTTAGCGAGATCGCCGTCGCTAGCGCCGGGCGGCTGCTCGACCAGGGAGCCCTTCGGGAAGAACGGCGGGACGGTGTTCGGAAAGATGACTTCGCCGACGACCCCGTCGGCCTCCATCTCCGCCAGCCGGCGGTCGGAGCTCCAGTTCCGGTCAGCATCCGCGCCGACGTTGTCGGGATACGGGTTCTTGAACGACGCGTACCATCGGTCGAACTCGTCATGCAGGCTCGACGCGAGGAAGGGCCGGTAGCCGAGCACGCTCGCCCCACCGTGGCAGTCGGCGGAGATCACCACGTAGCGGTCGGTGACGGCACCCATCAGCGCGCTCCCGCTGGCATGGGACCGCCGCGCAGGCCGGGCCAGCGGCTCCCGCCGATGACATCGGCGTGCGGCCAGAACGAGTCCGGATCGAGCCGACCGGCGTTGGTGATCACGCGCGCCTTTGGCTGATGGGTCACGAGCTGCGCCCGGCCCGGTGCGCACATCGGCAGGTGTCGGGCGACAGGGTCCCATGGGCTGTCGCGCAGCACGAGCGCGCCGTCGACGTCTTCGAGGTAGCGCTGCTCGAACGTCGTCGCCACGTCGACCACGTGCGGGGGGAAGTCGTATTCGCCGTCGGCGCCGCCGATGGCCCGCGAGTACTTCACCCACCATTCATGCTCGATGAACTCGCCGTCACGGGGCGGCGCCTCGCCGGTCACGGTCCCAGTGAACTCGATGAACGTGTATCCCTGGTGGCTCGCCCGCGCCGTCACGCGCTCGCCGAAGCGGAAGTAGGTGAGGTCGCACAGGAACTTCGGTTGGCCGTTGGTCTCGGCGCTGATGTGCACCGCTGACTCCTGGTCGATGCCCAGCCCGACGGTGTATTGGCCGGCCACGCCCTGCCAGGCCGCTTCGATCTTCACGCTGACCCCGAGCTCGGGCTCGCCGAGTACAGGCACGCAGTAGAAGGCGACCGTCACGACCGCGTCGCGCGGCTCGAGCCCGTTCGGCAGCAGCGCGGAGGCCTTCACCGGGTCGGTCGCATAGGTGACCACGAGCTTCGGCCAGCCGGCGATCTCGCCGGGCCGGTTCATCGGTGCTTCGGTCACGAACGACTCCTCTTCCTGGGCGGTACGTGGCGGTCGACGACGGCACGCAGGGTGTCGGTGGTGAGGGCTTCGAGATCACACCCCGACCACAGCGCGTCGTCGCGGTCGTCGGGACGGGTCGCGTAGTCGCGCAAGGTCAGCACCAGCGACCCAGTGACGACGACGAGGATCGAACGGACAGCGTCGCCCAACACAGCACCGTGCAGGCCGGCCGCTTCCAACTCGGCGACGAGCGCATCCTCCAGGCGGGCCAGCAGCCGCGCGCTCGTCCCCGTCTGGTGCGCGAGCGAGGTGATCGCCCGTTCCTCGACCGCACCCCCATAGATGTGCAGCGCGGCGGACAGCACGCGGTCCCGCGCGGCAAGACCCTCGATCGGACGTTTGGCGAGACGCTCGGCCTGCGCGTCGATGACTGCGGCGACGAGTTCATCGCGGCTGCCGACGTGCCAGTAGATCGTCGGAGTACCGACATCCAGTTCGGTGGCCAGCCGGCGCATCGTCAACGCCGCCGGTCCCTCGCGCAGCACGAGCTCGCGCGCGACGGACACGACCTCGTCGCGGTCCAGCCTCGTGACCGTCTTGCCCATTGGCCGTTGCGCCCCTCGACCCCGTCTGTAACAGTGTCACACGGAACCTAGAACACCGTCATAGGAACAGCAAGGGGGGGCCATGACCGGACCGGTGGAAGGCATCGACCACACCGACGCCCCGTACGTCATCGTCTCGTCCGACACCCACGCTGGGCTGCCCGTCGACGCGTATCGCGATTACCTGGAGTCTTCGGTGCACGACGAGTTCGACGACTGGCTCGCCACCCGCCACCAGCACCGCACGATGGTCGAAGAGGTCAACGGCGCGTACGTCGAGGCGTGGGAGCGCGACAACGAGATCGGCCTGCGCGGCGCCTTCGACCCGACGGTGCGCGACAAGGTCCTCGACCAGGACGGCGTCGCGGGCGAGGTCATCTATCCCGACGGCGACGCGGTCACCGGCATGGAGGCGCCCCCGTTCGGCGCCGGGCTGCAAGCCGGGATGATCACCGACCCGCGGCTGGCGTGGGCCGGCGCCCGCGCCCACAACCGTTGGCTCGAGGAGTTCTGCGCCACCAATCCGCCGCGCCGCGCTGGGGTCGCCCTCGTACCAATCACCCACGGCGTCGAAGAGTCGGTCAAGGAGATCGAGTCACTCGCCGGCAAGCCCGGGATCAAGGGCATCCTCATCCCGACCATGTGGCACGACAAGCCGTCGTATGGCCACAAGTCCTACGACCCGGTGTGGGCCGCCTGCGCGGAGACGGGGCTCGTCGTGCACACCCACTCGGGTGAAGCCGACATGGACTCGTACAACGAGAACATGGCGCAGTTCATGCTCGAGGTCGCATTCTGGACCCACCGGCCGCTGTGGCAGCTGCTGCTGGCGGGCAAGTTCGACCAGTTCCCGAACCTGAAGTACGCGCCGGTCGAATGCGGGTCATGGTGGGTCGGCGACCTGCTGTTCAAGACCGACGTGATGTTCGGGGGCACGAACTGGAAGGTGAAGAAGATGTCGGCCCACACCAAGGGCACGATCCAACGCCTGCCGTCGGAATACTTCGGGACCAACGTCTTCATCGGTGCATCCGCCATGAGCAAGCCCGAGATCCGGCGCCGCTACGCCAACGGTCTCGACGCGCTCATGTGGGGCACCGACTACCCGCACCCCGAAGGCACCTGGCCCAACACCGTCACCCGGCTGAGCACCGACTTCCGGACCGTGCCGGTCGAGGAGACCCGGCTGCTGCTCGGGCGCAACGCCATCCGCTGCTACGACCTCGACCTTGACGCGCTGTCAGCCATCGCTGCCGACATCGGACCCCGCCCCAGTGAGCTCAACCAGGACCTCTCGCTGCGCACGCAACCGGACGCCATCCGCGAGGCGCGGTTCTGGTTCGATGACTACGGCATCGAGTGGCGCGGGTGAGCGACCTCCCGCCGATCGAACTCGCCGGTTCCGTCGCCGTCGTGACCGGCGGCGCAGGCGGTATCGGCCGCGGCATCGTCGGCGCGCTGCTGCGCCGAGGCGCGTCAGTGGCGATCGCCGACGTCGAAGTGGGCGCGATTGATGCCGCCGTCGCTGACCTCGCGGCGCTCGGTCCGGTGTCGGGACATCAAGTCGACATCACCGACGAGGACCAAGTCGCTGCCCTCGCCGACGCGATCTATGACACCCATGGGCACGTCGATCTGCTGTTCAACAACGCCGGGGTCACCTCCGGAGGCGGCGGCAAGCCGTGGCAGCAAGAGCCCAACGACTGGCGCTGGTGCTTCGGCGTGAACGTGTTTGGCCTTGGCATCTGCACCTCCACGTTCGTGCCCCGGATGATCGACGGCGGCCGACCGGGCCAAGTCGTCAACACCTCATCAGGCGACGGCGGGTTTGCCCCGGTGCCGATGGCGTCGGTCTACGCGGCGTCGAAAGCCGCGGTCAGCTGCTTTACCGAGTCGCTCCACCACAACCTCGTGGCCGAACAGACCCAACTGCGAGCGTCGGTGTTCTACCCGTCCGGCGGGCTGCTCCGGACGGGACTGTTCACCGCGGCGCGCAACCGTCCCGCACACCTGGCCCGACGAGGGCCCGGGACCGGACGATCGAGCATGACGTTCGACGAGATGAAGGCAATGCTGGCCAAAGGCGGTCGCGACGTCACCGAGGCCGATCTCGACGAGCTCGGCGACTTCGCCGTCACGGAAGCCGCCGCCCGTCGCTACCTGATCGCCCGCGACCTCGACCACACCGTCGCCCTCCTCCACCGCCGCGCCGACGCCATCGCGCAACTCGAGATCCCACCGCATCACGGCATGCCGCTGTAGCGCCTGACCTCCTCGCGATCGTGTGACCCCGTAGTGGAACGGCACCAATCGCACCCGATCGGATCGAAACGTCGAGAAGCCACCGTAACGTGGCAGATGTGGCCGACATGGAGTGGCTGTCCACCGCCAGTGCCGCTAAGCGGCTGGGCATCACCCCACGCACCTTGTACCGGCCTACCGCTTCGGGCGGGTAATTCGCCTCAAGGGCGACGAGATCGACGCGTTCATCGAGTCATGCCGCATCGAGCCCGGCACGCTCGACCACGTGTATCCCGAAAGCACAAGACGCCGACGAGTAGTGCCACCGCGCACCGTCGCCTGCGCTCGGTCGGTGTCGGTCGCGATGCTCATGTCCGATGGAAACAGAACATTCGAGCTGGACGTGTGCCAGTTGCATCTCGACGAGCTGGTCCGCGCAGCGCACCGCGTCCGGCAACAACGCAGGAGCCGTGCGTCGTCG
>DATAES010000080.1:0-3743 GCA_036257895.1 Acidimicrobiales bacterium | reverse complement strand
AGTGATCCCAGCCCGCTCGCGAACACAGTCACCGTGCACTACAACCCGGTCGGGTTCCCCAATGACATCACTGCTTCGGCAACGGACAGTGTGACCATTACGCCCCCCGGCGGTGAGGGTTGCACGCCTGGCTTCTGGAAGGCGCCGCAGCACTTCGACTCGTGGGTCGGGTTCTCACCGGACCAGACCTTCAACGACGTGTTCGGTGTGAACGTGACGCTGTCCACTGGTGGCGATGACGCCACGCTGCTGGAGGCGTTGCAATCCGGTGGGGGTGGCATCAATGCGCTGGCCCGGCATGCGGTGGCGGCGCTGTTGAATGCCTCCAGCCCGGACGTGGACTCGGACTTCACGACTGCTCAGGTCATCGCTCTGGTCCAAGACGCCGTGGCTTCCGGCAACTTAAAGGCGGCGAAGAACCTTGTCGCCGCGTCGAACGAGGCAGGCTGCCCGCTGAGCTAGTGCACTGTAGGGATGATTTTGACGATCGCAGGTGCGACCGTCACTGTGCAGAATTACTCGATTCGCATGCCCGAGATGGCTCGGGCGATCACCAGCTGTTGGATCTGCTCGGTGCCTTCGAAGATGTCGTAGATCTTGGCGTCGCGGTGCCAGCGCTCGACCGGGTACTCACGGACGTAGCCGTAACCACCGAGGATCTGAATCGCTCGCTCCGTCGTCCACACGGCGACGCGTCCCGCCTTCAGCTTCGACATCGAGCCCTCACCGTGCTGGAAGCTGCCATTGCGACCGAGCCACGCGGCCCGCCACACGAGCAGCCGCGCCGCGTCGATCTCGGTCGCCATGTCGGCGAGCGCGAAGGCAATGGCTTGGTTCTGGATGATCGCCTTGCCGAACTGCTTGCGTTCCTTTGCGTACTCGAGCGCGTACTCGTAGGCGGCCCGGGCGATGCCAATGGCCTGCGAGCCCACGATGGGGCGCGACGACTCGAATGTCGACATGGCGGCCTGCACGTGCGCGCTCCTGCCTTCGCGAGCGCGGGCGAGACGCTCGTCGAGCTTCTCCTTGCCGCCGAGCAGGCACGAACCGGGAACGCGTACGTCGTCGAGAATGACCTCTGCGGTGTGCGAGGCGCGGATGCCGTGCTTCTTGAACTTCGATCCCTGCGACAGTCCGGGCGTGTTCGGTGGCACGACGAAGCTCGCGTGGCCGCGTCCCTTGAGCGCGGGATCGACCGCGGCGACGACCACGTGGATGTCCGCGATACCGCCGTTCGTGATCCATGTCTTCTGGCCGTTGAGGATCCACTCGTCCTTGGCCTCGTCGTAGACGGCCCGCGTCTTCAGGCCGGAAACGTCGGAGCCCGCGTCGGGCTCGCTCACACAGAAGGCGGCAAGCGCGAGCTTCTCCGGCGTGCCGAAGCACTGCGGCACCCACTCCATGATCTGCTCGGGTGTGCCGTTGCCGAAGATCCCCGCGACGCCGAGCGTCGTGCCGACGATGGCGAGGCCGATGCCGGCGTCACCCCAGAACAGCTCCTCGTTGAACACTGGCATCATCAGGCCGGTCGGATCCGAGAACGCGTTGGCGATGAAGTCGAAGGAGTACAGCCCGATCTTGGCGGCCTCCTCGATGATCGGCCACGGCGTCTCCTCCCGCTCGTCCCACTCGTGGGCCACCGGACGGATGACGTCTTCGGCGAAGTCGTGCACCCACTTCTGGATCTGGATCTGGTCCTCGTTCAGAGCGAGGGAGAACTCGGGCATTGCTACACCTCGTGCGGCGGAAGGAGCGACGCGGGATGCGGTCGGCTCCGCCAAGTTACCGACCGGTAACTAGACGTTAAAGGTTGACTCCTGCGTGGGCAACTCGCGGCTCGGGTGACTTCGGCAACACCGCCAAGGCGACGACCACGAGCGCTGCGCCGGCCAGGTAGGGAGCGGGGATCGATCGGCCGAAGAGCACGCCTGCGAGCGCGGGCCCGACGGATCGCGCCAGTCCACCCGCGGACTGCTGGAAGCCGAGCGTCAACCCGCGGCGATCCTTGGCCGACCTTCCGGTGACGAGTGCCGACAGCGTCGGTGAGGCGAGACCTTGGCCCACGACGAGCAGGACCAGCGCGATCGTGAGCGTCGTCCATCCGTCGTCGACGGCGACGAGCGCGAGGCCGACCGCGTTGCACGTCAGTCCCGCCCGAACAGTTGTCGTCTCGCCGAGCCGAGCGACCACGGGATGGATGAGCCCGGCTTGCACGAAGACCAATCCCATGCCGATGAGGAAGAACACCCCGTACGTCGCGCTCTCCGACAGATCGAAGCGCGCCTCCGTGAGGAGCGAGAACGTCGCCTCGAAGCCACTGAACGCGACGAGCGACACGAACGTGGCGAGCAGCAGGCGTCGAAGGTCGCTCGCGCCGGCCCCCCGGAGGACGTTGCGCACGCGCACGCGCTTGGGCTCGTCGTGCTTGCTCGCATCCGCGACGACCGCTTCCCGCGGGTGGGTCTCGGGGAGACGTCGGATCGCGGCGAGCGCGTTGAGCGCGGCGATGGCAGCGGCGATGAAGAACGGGAGACGGTGACTGACGAGGGCGGCAACACCGCCGATGGCCGGACCGAGCGCGAACCCGGCACCGAACGCGGCGCCGAGCAAACCGAGCAGGCGGGCACGCTCTTCCTCGGGCGCGACGTCCGTGACCGCGGCCTGAGCAACTGACACGCTCGCGCCACTCGCGCCGTCGACGATGCGTCCGAGGAACAGCAGCCACAGCGATCCCGCCAGTCCGGTGAGCAGGCTGCCGACCGCGGTCCCGGTCAGCGACAGGATGATGATCGGCTTGCGGCCGAAGCGGTCGGACAGCCGCCCGGTGATGGGCGAGAACACGACCTGCGCGATCGAGAACGACGCCACCAGCAGCCCCGCCATCGCCGGCGACGCCCCCGCATCGCGCGCGTAGCGGGCCAGAACCGGGAACAGGATCCCGAACCCGATCAGATCGAGCGCGACGGTCGTCCAGATGATGCCGAACCCGGGCGGCAGGGGCCGCCGATGTCGCCTCGACTGCCAGCCGCGCACGGCGGCCTAGCCCATGCGCGGCGACCGCCGGCCGTCAAGTCGGCCACGACCCATCGTTCTGGCGTCAACCGGTGTGCATATGCGCACTCGTTGACGCCAGAACGGGAGGCAGGCCGCTCTAGTGGGGGCGGAGCTCGGTGCCGGTCGGGGTGTCGTCGACGACATAGCCCATCGACACGAGTTCGTCGCGAAGCGCATCGGCGGCCGCCCAGTCCTTCGTGGCGCGGGCTTCGTCGCGGCGGCGGGCGAGCTCGAGTGCTTCATCGGAGACGTCGCCGGACTCACTCACCAGCTCCAGTCCGACGGCGTCGCAGATCGAGAATGCCGCGGCCGCCGCAGCCAGATCGTCGTCCTTGTTGGCGCGCGCCACGAGATCGAACAGCAACGCGATCGCCGCGGGCGTCGCGAGATCGTCGTCCATCAACTCGCGGAACTTCGCGAGCGCGTCGCCATCGGGTTCCGTGGTCGCCGCGGCAGTGGTGAACCTGCGAGCGAACGAGTCGAGTCGCTTGAGGCCTTGTTCCGCGTCGGCGATCGTCTCCTTCGAGATCTCGATGGGCGCCCGGTAGTGCGACCGCAGCACGAGCAACCGGTAGGCCCGAGGATCCGACTCCGCGACGAGATCGAGGAGATCGGTGAAGTTGGCGAGCGACTTCGACATCTTCTCGCCCGCGACCACTACCCACCCGTTGTGTACCCAGTGGCGGGCG
>DATAES010000079.1:0-3307 GCA_036257895.1 Acidimicrobiales bacterium | reverse complement strand
ACGTCCGCGTGCCGGGTGCGACGGCTCCGGGGTCGACCACGACCGCATTGTCGAGTCACGTCGATCTCGCCAAGACCATCAGCGGGTTGGCCGGCATCGAGCCCGACCCCGCCATGCAAGGCGTCGACTTGTTCGGCAACGCCCCTCGCGACCATGTGCTGTTCGCCCACGACAGTGCCCACACGCTGCTCGTGCAGCAGACGCGGTACGCCATCCGCGGGATGTTCGACGGCCGCTACAAGTACGGCCGCTACTACGGCGTGGGGGGCGGAAAGCCCGGCGACGATCCCTTCTACAAGCACCCGACCCGGAAGCAATACGACGTGGATGCCGACTTCGACGATCAGGACCACGAGCTCTACGACCTCCAAGAGGATCCCCACGAGCTCGCGAACCTGGCCAACGACCCTGGCCGCCGCAACGACGTACGCGCCCGGTTCGAGCTCCTCAAGTCGCTCGAAGCCACCAACTTCTAGCTATTGGGACTTCTGCTTGATGGCGTCGACCACGCGGTCGGTCTGCGCCTGCTGCTCGTACGTGATGCGCGCGATCCAGAAGCGGAGGAACTGGGCGATCGAGTAGCGCACGAACAGGGCCGCGCCGGCGATTGACACGCTCACCGCGATCAGTCCGACCACGATCGCGTCGCGTTGTTGCAGCGGGTCGTTGGTGCCGTGCGAGAGCGTGTAGGCATAGATGCCGACGGCGATGCCCACGACGAGCAGCCCGATGCCCAGCCGTAGCAGCTGCCGGTCACGTGTTGTCGACGGATCCCGCAGGTTCATGCCGGCGATCTCGGTCTTGAACTGTTCCACTCGCTCCGGGCTCTTCTCCATGGTGTTGCTCATCCTCCGAGGTAGGCCGCGCTCAACTCGTCCGCCAGTTCGTCAGGCCGCCCTGTAACTGCAATTCGACCCTGCGCCATGATGGCCGCCTCGTCGGCGACACCGAGCACGACCTTGGCGAACTGCTCGACCACGAGGATGGTGATGCCTTCCTTCGCGATGCGGGCCACGTTCTCGTACAACTCCTCGACCACGAGCGGCGCCAGCCCCATCGACAGCTCGTCGAGGAGGAGGACGGCCGGCTCGCACGCCAGTCCGCGGGCGAGGGCGAGCATCTGCTGCTGCCCGCCCGACAGCGTCCCCGCCACCTGGCTGCGGCGATCGGCCAGCGCCGGGAAGCGGGCGAAGGCCGCAGCCTCGATCGCGGCCGGCTTGCGGCCGGTGTGGGTCGCCATGAGCAGGTTCTCGCGCACGGTCAGGTTGGGGAAGATCCCGTGCCCCTCGGGAACGAGGCACAGCCCTCGGCGCGCCAGGTCCTCGGAGCGGGCCCCGTTGACCCGCCTGCCCGCGACCACGACATCGCCCGCCGTCGGCCGCATGAGCCCGGCGATGACCTTCAACGTCGTGGTCTTGCCCGCGCCGTTCGGCCCGAGCAGCGCGAACACGGTGCCAGCCTTCACCGACAGGTCGACACCGTGCAGCACCTCGATGCGCTCGTACGCGGCGCGCACGCCATACAGGCCGAGGATTTCGTCGCTCGGAGCAATCGCGTCGGTCACGTGACGCCCTTCCCGTGGGGGCTACGCCCCCACACCCCAATGCATCCGGCTCCCTGGCGGTCGCTCGGCTGCGGCGTCACGGCCTCCCTGCGCTCGGTCACGTGACGCCCTCCCCCAGGTAGGCGGCGATCACGGCGTCGTTGGTCTGGATCTCCCCCGGCGTACCGACGGCGAGGACCTCGCCGAAGTCGAGCACGCACACCTCGTCGGAGACCCGAAGCACCAGACGCACGTCGTGCTCGACCAGGACGACCGCGAGTCCGTCGGCCGCGAGGTCGCGCAGAAGCGACGCGAACGCCTCGGTCTCGGACTCGTCCTGACCCGAGGCCGGCTCGTCGAGCAGCAGGGCCCGTGGGCGCGACGCCAGCGCTCGTCCGACTTCCACGAGCCGCGCCTGTCCCGTCGGCAGTTGGTCGACGCGCGCATCAGCGACTGCCCCGAGCCCGACGCGCTCGATGATCTCGTCGGCGACCTTGGCAGGATCGACGGAGCGGTCACCTCGGTGACGGCGCTCGATGTCCGCCGCGACCCTGATGTTGCTGCGCACGTCGAGCAGGGTGAACAGCTCGAGCCGCTGGAACGTGCGCGCCAAGCCGGCGCGCGCCCGCTTATAGGGCAACAGACGCGTCACGTCGCGACCGTCGATGCGGATCAGTCCTGCGTCCGGGCGTTGGAGGCCGCAGATCACGTTGAACAACGTGGTCTTGCCGGCCCCGTTCGGCCCGATCAATCCAGTGACCTGGCCGGGTCGTGCGTCGAGATCGACGTTGGCCAGCGCTACGTTGCCGCCGAATCGGACGGTGACGCCGCGTACTTCGAGCAGCGCGTTGGCGCCCCTGTCGCTCATGTGCGTGCGCGCTCCAATCCCAGTTCGGCGTCGAATCGCCGGACGTCGTCGGCCGTGAACGGTCGTTCGATGCCGACCCACTCGAGCGACTCCTCGTCCTCACCGATCAAGCGCTTCCGATCCGCGATCGCCGACGCAAGGACGATGACACCGCCGACTGCGAACGCGAACGTCCAGTTTTCGAGGATCTCGAGCTTGGCCGCGATCACGAGACCCACGATCGCCAGCAGCATGACCGCGAGGATCGCGGTGGCGCGCCGCAACGGCGACAGCCGCTCGGCCACATCAGGTACGACACCGTTGGGGTTCTTGCCGAGACCGATACCCATTGCACCGGGCAGCACCCGGCCGATGTTCGCGAACCAGACGATCGACGCCGACACCAGGGGGATGCCGTACAGCACCAGCCCGGCGAAGATCGCGCCACCCGCCGAGCCGATGCCACCGACGACCGCGAGCAGCAGCAGCGGCAGGCTCTCGAAGAAGCTGAACCGATCGGGGCTGACCGTGCCGAGGGTGGCGCCGTACAGCGCACCGCCCACGCCCGCCATCGCCGCCGACAGCGAGAAGACCAGCAGCTTGGTCCGGCGGATGTTCAAGCCGAGGGTGGCGCACGCAGCCGGGCTGTCCTTCATGGCCAGCAACCGCTCGCCGAAGTAGCTGCGCCTGACCGCGACCACGAGCAGCGCGCACACGCAGAACACGGCGGCCATCACCACCAGCTCCGCCTTCTCGCTCGACGGATCGACGAACGGGATGTGCAGCCGTGAAACCGGGATCGTCCCGAGCTCGAACAGCTTGACGTCGATGGGTCCGATGTTGAACTTCGGCAGGTTGAACAGCCACGCGTCGAGGACGACGGCGAACGAGGCCGTCGCGAGCGCGAGGTAGATGCC
>DATAES010000078.1:0-13996 GCA_036257895.1 Acidimicrobiales bacterium | reverse complement strand
ACGCGCGCTCGAAGTCGCGCAGGATGAGCGTCCGGACGCGCAGCGCCTTGCCGTAGTACGCGTCGTAGTAACCGGCCGACAGCGCATACGTGCCGAGCATGATGCGGCGCTTCACTTCGGGACCGAAGCCGGCGGTGCGCGTGAGCGCGTTCATCTCCGCGGTGGTCGGCGCGTCGACTCGAAGTCCGTAGCGGACGCCGTCGTAGCGCGCGAGGTTGCTCGATGCTTCTGCGGGCGCGATCAGGTAGTACGCCGACAAGCCGTAGATCGTGGACGGAACCGATGCCTCCTCGACCTTGGCTCCCGCCCGCTCGAGCGCGTCGGCCGCGTCGCGCACCTTGGCGGCAACATCGGGCGCGAGACCGTCGGCCTCGAGGAACTCGGAGATCACGCCGACGCGCAGACCGTCCACGCCGTCTTCCAGTGTTTCGGTGACGGTCGGTGCGGGCTGCGGGATCGAGGTCGTGTCGCACTCGTCGTGGCCGCCGATGATCTCGAACGCGAGCGCGGCGTCTGCGACGTTGGTCGCGAACGGCCCGATCTGGTCGAGGCTCGACGCGAACGCGACCAGCCCGTAGCGCGACACCCGCCCGTAGGTCGGTTTCATGCCGACGACGCCACACAGTGCGGCGGGCTGGCGGATCGACCCTCCGGTGTCCGACCCGAACGCGAGCGACGAGAAGCCGGCGGCGACGGCGGCCGCGCTCCCCCCGCTCGAACCGCCCGGGACGCGCGACGGGTCGTGCGGATTGCGGGTCGGCCCGAACGCCGAGTTCTCGGTCGACGAGCCCATGGCGAACTCGTCGAGGTTCGTCTTGCCGATGACCACCGCGCCGGCGGCTCGCAGGCGGGTCACGACGGTCGCGTCGTACGGCGGCCGCCAGCTCGCGAGGATCTTGGACGAACACGTCGTGGGGACACCTCGGGTGCAGAAGTTGTCCTTGAGCGCGATCGGGACCCCCGCGAGTGGTCCCGGGTCCTCGCCACGGACGACGCGTTCATCGATTGCATCGGCCTCCGCACGCGCTTCGTCCGCGAGGACGAGGTTGAACGCGTGCAACTCGGACTCTCGCTCGTCGATGCGGGCAAGGTGCTCGTCGATGACCTCGCGAGCGCTTCGATCACCGGCCGTGACGGCTGCCGCGACAACGCGTGCCGATATCACGGTTCCTCGCCGAGGATCGGAGGAACCTTGAAACGGCCGGCTTCAACGTCCGGTGCCTCAGCAAGAACTTCGTCACGGTCGACGCTCGGGCGCAGCTCGTCGTCACGGAACACGTTGCGCAACGGATACGGGTGCGCGGTCGGTGGAACGTCGGCGACGTCCAACGCCTCGACGTCCGCGGCATGTTCGAGCACCGCCGCCAACTGCGGCGTGAACAGTTCGAGCTCTGCTTCGGTCAGCTCGAGACGAGCGAGCTTGGCGACGTGGAGCACGTCGTCGCGGGAGATGGACGGCATCGCACGGTCATCGTATGCGGCTGTCCGCGACCCGCTTCATGGCCATTCCACACACGATCATTCCGAGGCCGATGAGACCGAGGCCGAAGGTGAACGACGGCGAGCCGGTTCGTGCGAGGTTCTGCGACCGCGTCGCGGGCGCGGTGGTCTGAGGCGGCCCCTCCGGCGCGCACTGCACCGCGCTGACCGACTTGGCGATCGTGGCACTCGACGGGTCCGCCAGGTTGTACGCCGCGCCGTCGACGATGGCGACGCTCGCCTCGCTGCCGCCGAGGGCGGGATTGACCGTGACCGTCACCTGAGTCTGGCCGTCAGCGAAGGTCGCGGTGCCGTCGGCGCCGGCCGCCGGATCCGAGTTGAGATCGGTCGGGCCACCGGCGATGTGGAACGTGACGGCAAGCGTGCCGGTGGCGCCGGATCGCTCGAGCGTGAACGAGCCGGGAGTGAACGTCGGTTCGGTGAAGCACTGCTGTGTCTCGGACATGCCCGTGGTGCCGGCGATCCGTACCGTGGGCAGCTCTTGTGCGCCGGCCGATTGCGCCGTGACGACCAACACAACGATCGCGACGATCCCAAGAGCCCCCGCCAACCGCTGCATCGCTAGGACGTCACGCGCTTCGCGAAGTCGACCACGGCTTGTTCGACGTCGGCCTTGTCGAAGTCGAGCGTGGCCACGTGGTAGCTGCGCTCGAGCCAGATGCGTTCGACGGGCCCGCTGACCGCACCGGCGAGGTCGTCACTGTTCTCGGGCGGTACGACGTGGTCCTGCCGGCTGGTGATGATCAGCGATGGACAGGAGATGTTCCGGAGGTGGGGGTGCGTCGCGTGCTCGGCGTCCAGCAGCGACAGCAACGGCTTGACCGGTGTCTTCTCGTATGCCGTCTCGGTCGAGTCCGGGTCCGCGATGTCCGAGCCGATGCCATCGAGGTACTCGGTGCCGCTGTCGAGCAGTGCTTGCGCGCCGTCGCGCATCTCCGCCGGCATCGTGACCGCCGGGTTGATGAAGGCGAGCCCGGCCAGCTCTGGATGACGTGTCCCGAGCCAGGCCGTGAGCGAGCCGCCCATCGACAGGCCGACGACCACGACCTTTCCACCGCCATCGGCCTCGTCGACCCGCGCCTGCAGCTTCTCGAGCGTCTCCTCGGCCGCGGCCGACCAGTCCGACCACGTCGTGGCGTTCATGTCCTCCACCGTCGTGCCGTGGCCGGGCAGCAGCGGCAGCTCGACCGTGAACCCCGCCCGCGCCAGCGCGTGCGCGATCCCCCGCATCGAGTTGCAGTTGCCGGTGAACCCGTGCAACACGAGCGCGCCGTTCGGTCCTCCGTCGATCGACTCCGGCTCCGCTCCGGCCATGATCGGTGCGCTCATCGTGCGGTTGTCACTCCGTTCTCCGGGTCGCCGTGGCCCCCAGAGGGGCCACGGCGCACCAACATTCGGTCAGCGGTAGGGGTCGTCGGTGGCGGGCTCGGCCCACCAGTCGTCGGGCGCGGGCGTCCAGTCCGGGTCGTCGACGATGCAGTCGACCGGGCACACGGGCGGCAGGCACTTGCCGCAGCCCGAGCACAGCTCGGGAATGATGATCACGTCGATGCCGTGGTTGAAGATGGCGCCGAACTGCGGCGGGCAGTGGCGGATGCAGGTGTCGCAGTTGATGCAGATCGACATGTCGATCTTGAGCGGCGCGTTCTGCCACTTCGGATTGCGCTCGCGGCCCTCGAGCCGTTCGCCTCGCGTTCCCGCTGCCATCGGCCGCCCACCCTACCCGTCGGGGTCGCCCCACATTGACCCGGCGGTCAAGAACCGAGTGGACTGGTAGGACGATGACCGAGGAGCGCCGGCTCACGCCGCAAGGGCAGGCGCGCAAGCAACAGCTGCTGGACTGCGCGGCGCGGCTGTTCGCCGAGCGCGGCTACGACGACACGCGCGTCATCGACATCGTGCGCGAGGCCGGCGTCGCGAAGGGCCTGTTCTACTGGTACTTCGACAACAAGGAGCAGCTCTTCGCGGAGCTGGCCGACGAGATCCGCATGCGGCTACGCCGGTCGCAAGGCGAGGCGCTCGATCCGAGCGCCGACGCGCTCACTCGCATCCGTCAAGGTGCCGAAGCATCCGTGCGGTTCATGGCCATCAACGCGCCGTTCTTCGCGCTGCTCGAAGTCGAGAGCGTCGACCGCCAGTTCGTCGACGTGTTGCGCAAGGGCACCGAGGTCCACGTGACCGATGTCGCGAATCTCATCCGAGAAGGCATCGTCGCCGGCCTCATCCGTGACGAGGATCCCGTGCTCCTGGCACGAGGTGTCGTCGGTGTCGTCGGCATGTACAGCCACTTCCACCGCACGGGCCGCACCGACCTTCCCATCGGTGAGCTCGCGTCCTTCGTCGGCCGCTTCGTCGTGCGCACGCTCGCGGCCGACGACGAGATCGCACGCGCCGCGGACAGAAATCGGCGCAGCGGCTAGCTTCCGCACAACCACTGACACCCGTCCACGACGACAAGGAGTTCCCGTGCCGTACAAGTTCCTGACCGACGAGTGGGTCGCCGAGGCGAAGAAGGTCCGAGATGAGTTCGAAGGGCAGGGAACACCGCCAGCCCACGCCGTACGGATGAACCAGATCATCACCGACGTGCCGTTCGGCGACGGCACCGTCAACGTCCACATGGACACCTCCGGCGGTGACGTCGAGCTCGATCTCGGCCACCTCGAGAATCCCGACCTCACCGTGACCCTCGACTACGAGACGGCGAAAGCGATCATCGTCGACCAGAACCCGCAGGCGGGGATGCAGGCCTTCATGGCCGGCAAGATCAAGGTCCAAGGCGACATGACCAAGCTGATGGCCATGCAGTCGGGCACACCCGACCCGACTCAGCAGAAGGTCGCAGAGCGGATCAAGGAGATCACCGAGTAGCCGAACGCCGCGCCCGGCCCTCGCGCCGCGTTCCGCCGGAGACCAACGAACGGCGCCCTTCGGACGATTCCCCAAATCACAGCGCAACCGCAGAGTCGGCTGGGGCGGCTGCCTCATCGCGGCGGCTGGGGAACACCGCGTCCAGCAGGACCGCCCCAGCGGACCCTGTGGCTCTCTTTTGGCGCACTCTACACGGATCACTACGTTCCGTACAGGGACGGCAAGAACGTCTCATCCGGGCGATGGCACCCAGTTCCCGTGGAAGCCGTACGGAACCCGCACCGGAAGCCGGACCGAAGCGACGTCGGCCAAGGTCGCGGCGTCGAGAAGTACCAGGTCAGAGGCATCGCGGTCCCGGTCGTAGACGAAGCCCATCAAAATGCCGTCGTCCTCGCCTGCGTCGGCGGACGACGGGACCATCACGAACTCGGCGGCCGCTCCGTTGCGGAACTCCCGGGCCTCGGTCGTGCCTGACACCAGATCGTGCTTGAGCACGGCGTTCGCGCCGAAGTCCAGGTGCTTCTCGTCGTCTTCGACGACCGCGACGCTGTAGCCGTAGCGGTGCCGCCGGCCGACGAGCCGCTCGTCCACGCGGGGGAACTCCTGGCCCCGGTCGTCGAGCCGTTCCTCGAGCACCTTGCCGGCGACGAGATCGACCGTCCAGCGGTCGAGCGTCGGACTGCCCTCGTCCGGACCGAGGCGGTTCCGGTCGAACATGCGGGGATGGCGCACGACGTCGAGCACGACGCGATCGCCGTCGTCGTAGGCATTGAGCGGGTGGAACACATAGCACTGCTCCACGTCGAACCAGCGGGCGTCTTCCGCCGTGCCCTCCCGCGGGAGCAGGCCGATGCGCGCCTGGTACTCGGGATCCCACGCGTACGGGAAGCTCGCACCTGATACGGCGAGATCCATGTCGAACGTGACCGGGAGGTCGTAGATGACCGCATAGCGCTCGGTGAGCGACATGTCGTGGAGCATCGGGCTGGCGCCCAGCTCGACGTCGACGGTGCGCCGGACCCGTCCGTCGCGGTCGATCACCGAGTACTGGACCTTGTTGCCCCACCCGAAGAAGTAGGACACCGCATGAAGCTCGCCCGTCTCGGGATCACGCTTGGGATGGGCGGTGTAGCCACCGGGCAGGGTGCCGTCGAAGTCGCACACGGCAAGGGTCTCAAGCTCGTCGGTGAGCTCGTACGGACGGGATCCGGCCTCGACGATGGCGAACGTCCGGCCGGCGTGCCCGATCACGTTCGTGTTGGCCGCGAAGTCGAACCCTCCGTGCACCGGTCCGCCCTTCCACTGCTCACCGAGCGCGGTCGCGACCGATTCGTTGCGGACCCACCGGTTGCGATACCACTCCGCCCGACCGTCGCGCAGGCGGACGCCGTGGACCATGCCGTCGCCGGTGAACCAGTGATACGTCGCCGGGTCGGCGGTGATCGGGTTCGGGCCGTTGCGGAGGTAGCGACCCTCGAGCCAGGCGGGCAGCGTGCCCGTGACGGGCAGGTCGGTCTCCGTCACCTCCTCGGTCACCGGTGCGTAGTTGCCCTCGAGATAACGGTTCATCGCGGACCCCCTGCGATGGTCGGGTTCCGGACCGCTCATGGTCCGAATCAGATCATTACCCTACGACGCCGATGGGCACGGGTCAACGGGACAGACGTCACACCGTCACATCGTCACAACAAGGAAGGCAGTTGCTCGGCCAACTCCTTCAGCGACCATCGGTGGTCGATCTCGATGCCCTCGTCCATCCGCCAGCCGAGCATGCGGTTCACGCGCCCGCCTTGGACGAAGAACGTCGCGCCGTTGAACGGACAGTCCTCGGTGGCGAGGTAGGCGACGAGTGGCGAGATGTTGGCGGGGTCCCAGACGTCGAAGACGGCTTCGTCGGCAGGGGCCTTGACCATGTCGCCGAGCCCCGGCGTGGCCTCGGTGAGCCGCGTCCGAGCGGCCGGCGAGATGCAGTTGGTCCGCACGCCGTAGCGCGACAGCTCTTGCGAGCAGATCCACGAGAACGCGCCGATGCCCGCCTTCGCCGCGCCGTAGTTCGTCTGGCCCGGATTGCCGAACAGTCCGGATGTCGACGACGTGTTGATGATGTTGGCCTTCACCTCGACGCCGGCCTTCGTCTGCTCGCGCCAGTACGTCGCCGCCCAACGAGTCGGCACGAAGTGCCCTTTGAGATGAACCTTGACCACCACATCCCACTCGTCCTCGGTCATGTTGACCAACACGCGGTCGCGCAGGATGCCGGCATTGTTCACGAGGACGTCGAGACGCCCGAACGACTCGATCGCCGCATTGACCAGACGCTGTCCTCCCTCCCAGTCCGCGACGTCGTCGCCGTTGGCCACGGCCTCGCCGCCCAAGGCCGAGATCTCGTCGACGACATGTTCGGCCGCCGTGCGATCGCTGCCCGCGCCGTCGGGCGCGCCGCCGAGGTCGTTGACCACGACCTTGGCGCCCTCGGCCGCGAACAGCAACGCGTGCTCGCGGCCGATGCCGCGACCTGCGCCGGTGATGATGGCTACTCGACCCTCCAGCGCACCCATGCGGCGCACATTACGGGCTAGGGCTAACGCCGCGTGAAGAGGGTGACGCCGGTGCCTTTCGCGTGCGGCTCCCCCGGCGGCGGGTCGGTGAAGAGGACCTGACTACTCGGGCTTCCGGTCACACCGAGGACCGGAAACCCTGCCGCTTGGAGGATGGACGTCGCCTCGGCCACCGACTTGTCTCGCACATCGGGAATCGGGACGGGCTGCGGGCCCTTCGAGAAGATCACTTTCACCTTCGAGTCACGCGACACGTCGGCACCCGCGGGCGGATCGGTCCCGATGATCTGGCCCGCCGGGACGGCGTCGCTAAATCGGTTGAGATCGTCGCTTTGCACCCCGACGAGTTGTACGGCCGCGAGCGCCTGCGAGGCCTGCTCGAACGTCATCGTCGGCGAGAGCTGCGGCACCGTCCGCGGCGCGGGGCCGTCGGACACGGTCACGTTGACCTTCTCACCTTTCGGCAGCTGCGGCGGCGTGGCCGGATCCACGAGGAGGATCGTCCCCGCGACTGCGCTCTCGTCGTGCTGCGGCGTCTGCGTGCCGAGGTCGAGAGAGGTGGCCTGCAGCTCCGCGGTCGCGTCGGCGACGGACTTGCCGACGAGATCAGTCGGCACGGACACCAATGTGTTGCCGAGCGAGACGGTGATCGTGACCGTCTTGTCCTCGGCGAGCGACTTGCCGGCCTCGGGATCCTGCGCGATCACGTTGCCGACTACCGAGCCGTCCTCGCGCCCGTCGACCTTGCGCACGTTCCAGTGGTTGGCCTGGGCCTGCTCGCGCGCCTGCTGTTCGGTGAGCCCGACCAACGTGGGCACCTTGTGCGTCGGCACGCGCAACTTGACCCACGCGAACGCGGCACCCGACCCCAGGGCGAGCACCGCCAGCACGACGAGCAAGGCGACAAGCCACCGCCGCCGCCGCTTGCGGGGCGGCGCGTCGGGCGCGTCGGGCTCCCCGGCCTCGGTGTCGGGCCCGGGCTCGGCTTCGATCTCGGCGCCGGCGTCGTCGATGCGCGACGACGGGGGAAGCTCGGTCGGATCACGGTCGACGACCGCGATGTCGCCTGCGAGCGCGGTAGCGCCGACCAACGGAAGCGGCGCGGGACGGTCCAGTTGCTGGGAGGACGCGAGCATGTGGGTGGCGAGCTCGCCCGCATCAGGCCGTTCGGCGGGATCGGGCCGGCCCGCGCGCTCGAGCGCGCTTCGCAGCGGGCCGAGCTCCTCGGGGACGTCGACGGGCATGTCGACACGGCCCATGAGCGTGGCGATCGTGGTGTCCGCCGTGAAGGGGACCCGACCGGTGACGGCTTCGATCAGGACGAGCCCGAGTGCGTAGACGTCGCCCTTCCCGTCCACGAGCTGGCCGCGCGCCTGCTCCGGGCATGCGTAGCGTGCCGTGCCGATCATCGCTCCCGCGGGCTCGGTCCACGCCGCTTCGGCGAGCGCCCGAGCCAGCCCGAAGTCCCCGATCCGCAACCGTCCCTCTTCGCCGAAGAGAAGGTTCGCGGGCTTGATGTCGCGATGGATGAAGCCGCGCTTGTGGGCATAGTCGAGGGCGCGTGCTGCTTCGAGGCCGACCACCAATGCTTGCGACACCGACAGACGCCGCCCGGCGTCGAGCATGCCGCGCAGGCTCCCGCCACCGAGGTACTCGGTGACGAGGTACGGCTCTCGGTCGTCCTCGCCCCAGTCGTAGACCGAGAGCACGTTCGGATGGTTGAGCGCGGCCGCCGAGTGTGCTTCGGCGCGGAACCGTCGGATGAAAGCTTCGTCGTCCGCGAGCCCTTGGTGAAGGACCTTGACCGCCACGCGGCGGCGCAGACGCGTGTCGTCAGCGAGGAACACGAGGGCGGACGCGCCGGACCCGATCGGTGCGATCAACCGGTACCGACCGCCCAGCACCCGACCGACTTGGTCGGTCATCCGCGAGACGACCATTCGTTCGAGGGTATCGCCGGTGTGCGCGCGCGCTGGGGAACCACGCGGCTTCGTGCGAGGATGACGGTGAGACCTTGTCATGACTTCCACCTCGCCGCGACCACCGCTCGAGAAGACGCGGACCGTGCTGATCCGTCGGATCGCGATCACGCTGATCGTGGTCGCCTGCATCGCCGGTATGGCCGTGGCCGTGGCGCACACGCGACGGGGCGACGAGGAGTTCACGATCACCGGCTCACCGAATGTCGTGCAGTTGCTCGCTCCGCCCGACGGGAGCAGCGTGCTGTCGCAGGCGCAAATCGAGATCGACGTCACGTCGCCCTACGACGCGCACCTCGCCATCAATGGTGTCGCCGTACCGGACGAGCAGTTGCAGAAGCACCCTGAGCTGAGCCAGGTGATCTTCACCCCGGGCGCGGGGAAGGTGTTCGAGAAGCTTCCTTCAGGGCGCAACTGCGTGCAGGCCGACATCTTCCGGGTCGACGGCACCACCGAAGCGGTCCCGCCGGTCCGTTGGTGCTTCAACGTGACCTGAACCCCTCCGCAGCGGGGCTCACGGGAGTTCGCCTGTCTCCAACAGTTTCGTGAACGCAGTCTCCTCGAGGACGGGCACGCCCAACTCCTCCGCCTTCGTGAGCTTCGCCGCCCCCGGCGCTTCGCCGACCACGACGGCGGTGGTCTTCTTCGACACGCTGCCCGGTGACTTGCCTCCGCGGGCCTTGATCGCCTCTTCAGCGTCTTCGCGCGACAGGCCTTCGAGTGTGCCGGTGACGACGATCGACATTCCTTCGAGTACCTGCGGAAGCGACGGAGCCTCGGGGCCGGTCATGTTCACGCCGGCGCGTCGTAGCTTCTCGATCACCTCGCGGTTGCCGTCGTTGTCGAAGAACTCCCGCACGGAGTGAGCGATGATCCTTCCGACGCCCTCGACCGCCGCGATCTCGTCCTCCGTCGCTGCGGTCAACCGGTCGAGGTGACCGAATGCCTTTGCCAACACACGGCTGACCGTTCCACCGGCGTGGCGGATGCCGAGCCCGACGAGCAGGCTCGCGAGCGGCCGTTCCTTCGATGCCTCGATTGCGTTCTGGAGGTTCGTAACCGAGATCTCGCCGAACCCCTCGAGCCCGCGCACACGGTCCCAGTCCAAGGAGTAGATGTCTGCGGGGTCGCGGATGAGGTCGTGCTCGAGGAACAGCGACACCGTACGCTCGCCGAGCCCTTCGATGTCCATGGCTCCGCGGCTGGTGAAGTGACAGATGCGGGCCCATCGTTGGCCGGGGCACTCGAGGTTGGTGCAGAACGTGTCGCTCTCCCCTTCGAGGCGGACCAGCGGCTCGTTGCACACCGGACACGTCGTCGGGAACTTCCATGGCTTCAAGCGCTTCGGGCGCTCGGCCAGGACCGGCTTCACGACCTCGGGGATCACGTCGCCGGCCTTGCGCACGATCACCGTGTCGCCAGGACGCACGTCCTTGGCCTTCACTTGGTCTTCGTTGTGCAACGTCGCCAGTTGCACCGTCGAGCCGCCGACGAACACGGGCTCGAGCACGGCGAACGGTGTCGCCTTCCCGGTGCGGCCGATCGACACCATGATGTCCTTCAGCATCGTGGTGCGCTCCTCGGGCGGGAACTTGTAGGCGATCGCCCAACGCGGCGCCTTCGATGTGAAGCCCAGCTCCGCGCGCAGACGCAAGTTGTCCACCTTCACCACGACACCGTCGATCTCGTACTCGAGATCGTGGCGGTGCTCCTGCCAGTGCCGGCAGCGCTCGTAGACCTCGTCGAGCGTGCCGAGCGCCGTGATCTCGGGATTGACCGGCAGGCCGGCAGACCGCATCCAGTCGAGCGTCTCCATGTGCGTCGTGAACGACGGACCACCCTCGATCGCGCCGAGCTGATACGTCCACAGCGACAACTCACGCGACGCCGTGATCGACGGATCCTTCTGACGCACGGACCCGGCTGCGGAGTTGCGAGGGTTGGCGAAGAGACGATCACCCGCGTCCGCCTGTCGCTTGTTCAACCGCTCGAACGCGACGAGCGGCATGTAGATCTCCCCTCTCACCTCGAGCAGCGTTGGCGCCTTCCCCGACAGCTTCTTCGGGATGGCTTCGACGGTGGCGATGTTCGCCGTGAGGTCTTCGCCGACTTCACCGTTGCCGCGCGTGGCTGCTTGGACGTACCGCCCGTTCTCGTAGGTGATCGAGATGGCGAAGCCGTCGATCTTCAGCTCGCACACGAAACTGGTGTCACCGCCTTCTGCGCCCAGCCTGCGCTCGAGCCGCCGGCCCCACTCGTGCAGTTCGTCGAAGCCGAACGCGTTGTCGAGCGACATCATCGGCACGCGGTGCCGGACTTCGGAGAACTGCGAGGCTGCGAACCCGCCGACGTGTTGTGTCGGAGACTCGGGCGTGACCAACTCGGGGAACTCGGCCTCGATCGCCTTGAGCTCACGGACGAGCGCGTCGTAGTCCGCGTCGGAGATCAACGGCTGGTCCTCGACGAAGTACCGACGGTTGTGCTCGTCGATCTCGTCGCGCAACTCCGCTGCTCGAGCATCGATCTCGGGCGGTACGGGCATGGAGTGAAAACTACCGGCCTCCCTCCCTCTCGAACTCTGGGTCGCCGTGGCCCCTATAGGGGCCACGGCGCACCAACATTCATTGCGGGGTTGGCCGAAGTGCGGCTGGCGGGCCAGAGTCTCGGACCGTGCTGTTGGCTGTGCGCATCGCCTGGTTCGCTCTGCCGGTCATCGTGGGCCCCGCTCTCGCCCACGGCCTCGATGACGCCAGCACAGCGGTGCAGGTCGTCGCTGCCGCGCTCGCGTGGTTGGTGTGGGGCGGCGTGGCCGTCGCCGTGCTCGTCCCTCGTACCGTGAGCCTGACCGCGCTCCGCATCGCTGCGCCGGCCGCGGTGGCGGCGTCGATCTGGGCCACGGTGCGCGCGGACGACATCGGGGCCGCTGAGGCGATCGCGATCGGGTGGACGGCGCTGCTCGCCGCAGTGGTGCTGTTCGTGCCGGTAGTGACGGACGTCTTCGTCGACGGCTCGTCCTACGGTCCCGAGAAGCGCATGGCATTGCGGACGCCGACAACGCTGTTCCTCGGTCCTGTCGAGATCGCGTGGGCGGTCGTCGTGTGTGGCATCGCGGCAGGACCGTTGTTGCTCGCGGCACGCGCCTGGGTGCTGGGCGCGGTCGCGCTTGCCGCGGGACTCGTCTTGGTGCGCCCGGCGTTGCGTTCCCTCCATCAGTTGTCGCGACGGTGGTTGGTGTTCGTGCGCGTCGGCTTGGTGCTGCACGACCCCTTGAGCCTGGCCGACCCCGTGTTGTTCCTTCGCCAGGAGGTGCGATCGCTCGGACCCGCGCCGGCCGATGCCGAGCGCGACGCCACCGACCTGACGGGCCGCGCGCTCGGGCTCGTGCTCGAGCTTCGGCTGCGGAGCAAGACGACGATGGGTTTGATCCAGCGCCGCAATCAGAGCCGCGACGTCAAGACCGATCGCGTGCTGTTCACCCCCGCGCGCCCCGGGGCGCTCCTCAGCGAAGCGCGCGAGCGCGGGCTCGGCTGACGGCGAGTCCGCCGCCCACCACTTCGTCGCCGTCGTAGAGCACGACGGCCTGCCCCGGCGCGACCCGCCGATGCGGCGATTCCCACGTCAGCGTCGCCGTCGAGGGATCGAAGGACGCGGCGAGCGCAGGGCCATGCGCGCTGCACTGCGCGAGCACCGCCCTTGCCGCTTTCCCGTCCGCCCACATCATGTTGCGCAGCGCCGTGCCCGGTTCGAGCAGGTCGGCTTCCGCACCGACGGTCACGGTCGCGCCGCCGACGTCGACCGAGACCACGTAGCGCGGTGCGTCGTCGCCCCCGCGGAGCCCGAGTCCCTTTCGCTGGCCGATGGTCACCAGCTCGACCGCGTCGACCGACCCGAGCCGGTTACCGGCTCGATCGACGACGTTGCCCGGTGTGAAGCCCAGTCGACCTTCGAGGAAGCCACGGCGTCCACGCGACGACGTGATGAAGCACACGTCCTGACTGTCGGGCTTCGCGGCGGTCGGGAGTGCGAGCTCGGCCGCGTGTGCGCGCACCGCCGCCTTCGTGAGCTCGCCGACCGGGAGCAACGTGGCCGCGAGTTGGGTCTGGTCGAGCATGTAGAGGACGTAGCTCTGATCCTTGTGCACATCAGCTCCACGAGCGATGCGTCGCGAACCGTCATCGCGCGTGACCACGCGAGCATGATGACCGGTCGCGATCGCGTCGAAGCCGAGCGCACGCGCTCGCCGCAACAGCTTGTCGAACTTCAGATGCCGGTTGCACTCGATGCACGGATTGGGCGTGTCGCCGCCGGCATGTGCCGACACGTACGGTCCGATCACGTCAGTCGCGAATCGGTCACCGAAGTTGAACACGTGGTGCTCGATGCCCAGGGACCGAGCGACGCGGCGCGCATCGTCGACATCGCTCACGGAACAGCATCCCGTGTCCGACTCGCCGCCCCAAAGCTTCATGGTCACGCCGACGACATCGTGTCCCGCGTCCAACAGCAACGCGGCCGCGACGGACGAGTCGACACCGCCCGACAGCGCAACGAGAACCTTCACGAGCCGAGCAAACGCAATCGCGCCACGGCGTCTGGCAGCACGCCGAGGACACGGTCGACATCTTCCTCTGTCGTCGTCGTCCCGAGCGACAACCGCAACGATCCGGCGGCGAGCGAGCGCGACAATCCGATCGCGGCCAACACGTGGGAGGGGTCCTGTGCCCCGCTCGCGCACGATGACGCCGCCGACGCCATGATCCCCGCCTTCTCGAGGAGGTACAGCAGCGCCTCGCTCTCGATGCCGTCGAAGCAGACGTGGCAGTTGCCGGCGATCTTGAGCGTTCGCTCGCCGCTCTCATATGCGCCATCGATCGAGGCCAGCAAGGTGTCGGCGAGCCGATCGCGCATCGGCTCGACTCGGTCCACGGTCGTCTTGCGCTCGTCAGCGGTGAGCCTGGCCGCGACGCCCATCGCGACGATGCCGGCGACGTTCTGGGTCCCGCTCCGCCGCTCTCGCTCCTGTCCGCCGCCGACCTGACGTGACGTGGGGTTGATGCCGTCGCGCACGACGAGCACGCCGACACCCTT
>DATAES010000077.1:0-4240 GCA_036257895.1 Acidimicrobiales bacterium | reverse complement strand
TTCGAGATCATCGGCGGCCACGACGAGTGCGACACGACCTCGATCCCGCAGCCCGCACCGACCGTCACCGAAACACTGGAAGACGGCGTGGACGGTCTGCGCGTCGGCGTGATCTCCGAGTTCCTCGAGGCCGACGGGCTCGCGCCCGATGTTGCCGCCAAGGTGCGCGACGCGGCCGACGCGCTCGAGCGGGCGGGAGCCAAGCTCGAGGAGGCATCGGTTCCGTCCACGATCTACGGCTTGTCGGCGTACTACCTGATCGCGCCCGCAGAAGCGTCGAGCAACCTCGCGCGCTACGACGGCGTCCGCTACGGACTTCGAGTCGACGCGCCGACCACCGCGGAGATGAACGCGCTCACGCGCACCGCCGGGTTCGGTCCCGAAGTGAAGCGCCGCATCATGCTCGGCACGTATGCGCTGTCGGCCGGTTACTACGACGCGTACTACGGCAAGGCGCTGCGCGTCCGGACGCTCATCCTGCGCGACTTCGAGCGCGCGTACGAGTCGTTCGATCTCCTCCTCGGCCCGACCGCGCCGGCGACGGCGTTTCCTTTCGGCGCCAAGGCCGATCCTCTGGCGATGTACCTCAACGACGTGTTCACGATCCCATCGAACCTGGCCGGACATCCGGCAGTGTCCGTGCCGTTCGGGACCGGTGACGACGGTCTGCCGGTCGGTATACAAGTGCTCGCACCGGCGCTGGCCGAATCGACCATGTTCCGCGCCGCGGCCGCGCTCGAGGCCGCGTTATGACGATCGATTGGTCACTCCGGCATGTCGATGAAGCGCGCGCGAGCGAGTGGATCCGGAACGGCTGGTGGACGGACGACACTCTCGGCTCGATGCTGAACCAAGGACTGCAAGCGGACGGCGACCAGCCGTTCGTCGTGCACTCCTCGATGCGACCGACGGCCACGACCCATCGCCGCGTTCGACAGGACGCGCTGGCACTCGCGTCGGGGCTGCGCGAACGAGGCGTCGGACCGGGCGACGTCGTGGGCTTCCAGCTGCCCAACTGGATCGAGGCCGCGCACGTGTTCTACGCGGCCGCGTTCCTCGGCGCGGTCGTGATGCCGATCGTGCACTTCTACGGCGCCAAGGAAGTCGGCTACATCCTCGAGCGCACGCCGCCGAAGGCGTTCGTCACGTTCGACGCGTTCGGTCCGCTGAGCGGCACCTCCACGCTGCGATCGTGTGGCGCAGCGATCCCCGAGCTCGTTGCGGTCGTCGGCGACGATGCAGCGGGGTTCGAGACCATCGAGTCCTGGTACGACGAGCCGCTCGACGGCGTCGAGCAAGCCGACCCGTCCAGCCCCGCACTCGTCGCCTACACGTCAGGTACGACGGCCGACCCGAAAGGCGTCATCCACACGCACCGTACGATCGGTTTCGAGGTCCGCCAGCTCGGCTCGATGCAGTCCACCCAGGCGCCACCGGCACTCACCGGCGCGCCGGTCGGCCACGGCATCGGGATGCTGGGCGCGCTGCTCATCCCGGCCGCGCAGGGCAAGCCGATCCATCTGATCGACGTGTGGGATCCGGCAACGGTGCTGCGGTGCATGGCCGAGGACGGGCTCATGTCCGGTGCGGGCGCGACCTTCTTCCTCACGTCGCTGCTCGATCACCCCGACTTCGATCGCGACGTGCATCTCCCCCTGATGGCTCACGTCGGTCTCGGCGGGGCGACCGTTCCGGAGGCCATCGCCGAGCGGACGAATGCGATCGGCATCTCGATCGTGCGCATGTACGGGTCGACCGAGCACCCGTCCATCACCGGTTCGACGCACGACGATCCGTTCGACAAGCGGGCCCGCACCGACGGTCATCCGCTGCTCGGTTGCGACATCCGGCTCGCCGATGACGGCGAGATCTTCAGTCGCGGTCCTGACTGCTTCGCGGGGTACACCGATCCGACACTGACGAAGGCCGCGTTCGACGACGGTTGGTATCGAACCGAAGATGTGGGAGTGCTCGACGGCGACGGCTTCCTCACGATCACAGATCGGAAGAAGGACATCATCATTCGAGGAGGCGAGAACATCAGTGCGCTCGAGGTGGAGGACGTGCTGTTGCGCATGGACGGCATCCTCGAGTGCGCGGTCGTCGCCGCACCGGACGATCGTCTCGGCGAGCACGCGTGCGCGTTCGTCCGGGGGCGCGCGCCTTCGCTCTCCGAGCTGCAGGCGGCGATGGCCGAAGCCGGGTTGGCGAAACAGAAGTGGCCGGAAGCCTTGCGAGAGGTCGACGCATTCCCGCGCACTGCATCAGGGAAGATCCAGAAGTTCGTGTTGCGGCAACGGTTGCGGGAGGAAGCCTCTTGAGCGAGATGAGCGACACGCTCGACGGCTGGGAGATCGTGATCGGTCTCGAAGTGCATTGCGAGCTGGCTACGAAGACGAAGTTGTTCTGCGGATGCGCGAACGCGTTCGGCGACGAACCGAACACCAACGTGTGCCCCGTGTGTCTCGGTCTGCCGGGATCACTGCCTGTGCTCAACGAGAAGGCGGTCGAGCTCGCGCTCCGACTCGGGCAGGCGCTGCACTGCACCGCGAAGCCCGCCGTCTTCGCCCGCAAGAACTACTTCTATCCGGACATGCCGAAGGACTACCAGGTCTCGCAGTACGACCTGCCGACCAACGTCGACGGACTGCTCGACCTGCCGTCGGGCGGGCGGATCGGCATCGAACGCGCCCACATCGAGGAGGACACCGGCAAGAACACACACGTCGGGGGCGACGGCCGCATCCACGGCGCCGAGTACTCGCTCATTGACTACAACCGCGCGGGGGTGCCGCTTGTCGAGATCGTGAGCCGGCCCGACTTGCACGGCTCAGAGCAGGCCCGTGAATACGTGGGCGAGCTGCGCGACATCCTGATCGCGACGGATGTGTCCGACGCGCGGATGGAAGAGGGATCGATGCGGGTCGACGCGAACGTGTCCGTCCGGCGGATCGGCGACGACGTGCTCGGTACCCGGTGTGAGATCAAGAACCTCAACTCGCTGCGCTCGCTCGGTCGCGCCATCGAGTACGAGGCGCGCCGCCAAGTCGACCTCATCGAATCCGGCGAGCGCGTTCGCCAGGAGACTCGCCACTGGGACGAGGCCGCCGGCCGCACCCGCAGCGGACGCAGCAAGGAGGAAGCCGAGGACTATCGCTACTTCCCCGAGCCGGATCTCGTGCCGCTCGAACCCGACGACGATGTCATCGCTGAGCTTCTCGCCACGATGCCCCCGTTGCCGGCCGACCGCCGGGCTCGGCTCGCTTCGGCAACCGGTACCGCGCCGGCGGATCAGGCTGTCGTGATCGCGGTCGCGCGCGGTCTGGATGAGCTCGCTCTCGCCACCGTTGACGCGGGCGGCGATCCGGCGCGGGTGCTCAACCACGTCGAGCACAACCTCGCCGTGGAAGGAGCGACATCGGTCGATCCCCAAGCGCTCGCTGCACTGACGCGCATGGAACTCGACGGTGCATTGACGGCGACACAAGCCAAGACGGTGCTCGCCGAGCTCGTGAACGGCGCGTCCGACCCCGTCGCCGTCGCGGCCGCACACGGATTCGAAGCAATGGACACGTCAGCGCTCGAATCCGTGGTCGACGAGGTCATCGCCGCCAACCCCGACACGTGGGAACGGTTCCTCGGCGGCGAAGGCAAGGCGGGCGGCTTCCTCACCGGTCAGGTGATGAAGGCGACGAGTGGCAAAGCCGACGGCAAGGCCGTCAACGCGATATTGCAGGAGCGCAAGGGGGCCTCCGCGCGGTAGACCGCTTGGGTGGCATATGAGATCTGCTCCATCGGTCCCGATGAGCTCGGCGACCTCGGTCGCGCCGTTTCGACGGCATTCGGCGACAACATGTCCGACGAGGAGCTCGAGGACGAGCGCCTGATCGTCGAATACGAGCGCATGATCGGCGTTGCCGACAACGGCCAGCTCGTCGCCGGTGCAGGTGCGTACAGCTTCGAGCACACCCTGCCGGGCAATACGCTCGTTCCCGTCGCCGGTGTCACCTGGGTCGGTTGCCTGCCGTCGCACCGCCGCCGGGGAATCCTGACGTCGATGATGCGATACCAGCTCGACGACATCGTGGATCGTGGCGAGTCCGTTGCCATTCTCACGGCGTCCGAGGCGGTGATCTACGGACGGTTCGGCTACGGGCTGTCGAGTCAGGCTGCGTGGGCGAAGGTGCCGACGAAGCGTGGTGCCTTTGCGCGTGAGCCCGACGCGGGTGGACGCATTCGG